>NZ_JALQCK010000009.1:0-269534 GCF_030464835.1 Paraburkholderia sp. WS6 | reverse complement strand
CGCCTTCAATCTCCCGCCTCAGATCCCCCATACACCAGATTCGAGCTTAGCTCTCGTCATGATGCGCCGCGGTACAGACGTCTGTGCTGTCTACATCGGCGACCCGGCGGACGAGGACAACGAGTTGACTGGTCACGGAACTATTGCAGTGGGCGTGGCTGATGAGATTCTCGAACTGACTCACGCCGGCTTGAACCGGATAACGGTCGGCGACCAGACGTACCGGTTCGTTCGAAGCTTCACCCACATCGCAGACGTCGGAACAGTGATATTTGCGCCAGCGTAGGCTTGTGAGCAACCTCTCTTCCTGCCTTTGCGGCATCGCGCGCCGGCTTTGCCAGCGCGTCCGCTTTCATCCCCGGAAGCCCGGTCCCGAACCACTCCACTGTCCTTTTGAGATGGGTGACATACGAACGCATCTGTCACGGCGTGGTCTCACCTGTCAACGGTGAATGTTCCACCGCAAACCAATCTTAATCAGGCCCCGATGCGTTCGACTTTCACTAAATGGCTGTTCATCGTCTACGTTCTCGGTAGCGGGACACTTTATTCAATGGCCATACTGCTCCTGTTCCCTTTCGTCGGCAGAGCTGGACGATACTGGTTGGCAAAACAATGGTGTCGTGCACTGGTGGCGGTGATGCGCTGGCTGCCGGGAGTCTCATGTTCGATAGAAGGGCTTGAACATATCCCTGAAGGGCCGGCGATACTACTGTGCCGTCACGAATCGACCTGGGAGACACTCGCATTTCTTGCGCTCTTTCCACGGCGCATCAGTTTTGTTTTCAAGGACGAGCTTCTTCGCATTCCGTTTTTTGGATGGGTGCTGCGTGGCCTTGACATGGTTAGCCTGAACCGCGGCTCCGCTCGACAGGCTCATCAGGCTGTGACGCAGGAAAGCGCTGAGAAGCTGGCGAAGGGGGATGTCATCGTCATTTTCCCGGAGGGGACCCGGGTGCCACACAATGCCCCGTTGAGAATGACATCGGGAGGCGTTCGATTGGCTTGCGCGACTGGCGTGCCTGCTGTTCCGGTGGTTCTCAACGCGGGCAAAGTCTGGCCGGCGAAAGGCTGGCCCAGCGGCCGCGGACAAATTCGTGTGGTTGTCGGCCCGGCATTCTCTCCTCAGGACCTGTCACAGCAGGAACTGGGGCGAGCCGTCCACGAGTGGATGAAAGACGAACTGCTGCGGCTTTGATACCGTTCCAGTCGTCGTCACACCCGCGCAGTCGCGGCGCTGCTGTCTGCATGCTGCTGTTTGCATGTTTTCACACGCGAACCAAAGCGACCTATCCTTAAGGAACCGCGAGCAATAGTCTCCCGTTTCCTTTCTTCCGGAGGAGGTGCGTCATGTCGATGTCTGCCACTCTTGAGGAGTGCCTGCGCAGCAAGGGCTCCCAGTACGAAATCGTGCATCATCCGCACAGCCATTCCAGCATCGAAACCGCGGCGGCGGCGCATATTCCCGGCGATCGCCTCGCCAAAACCGTGTTGTTTGAAGACGAACACGGCTATGTGGCGGCTGTGCTGCCATCGACCTACGCCGTGCGGCTGTCCGAGCTTTGGGCACAGACCGGACGCCACCTCCTGCTGGCCAAAGAGGTCGATCTGCGGGAGCTGTTCAAGGATTGCGACGTCGGAGCGCTTCCGCCAGTGTGTACTGCCTATGGCATGTACACCTATCTTGACGAGAGCCTCGCCCGTCAGCCGGACGTCTATTTCGAGGCCGGCGATCATGAAGCGCTGATTCACATGGACACGGATCAATTCCTTGATCTGATGGACCGGGCCGAGCGGACACGCTTCGCTCGTCGCATGGCGGGCACGCCGAGTTGACCGGCGCCCGTCGGGTGCGGCAAGGCTTGCGCAGCGCAGCATAAAGCGCGCTGCGTTACCGAACCTTTGCGCGAGGCAGATCATGCAACGCAGCGACGCGGTCCTGAAGCAGGTGATGGCAGCCTTCGAACGTGAATCACACCTGAAGCTCCGGAATCATCCCATTCATATGAGCTTCGACGACGGCGCCCTGACCGTGGCGGGCGAGGTGCCGGATATCGCATCCAAGAAACGCCTTCTTCAGTTGACCCAGATGCACTGCGATGGAACGCGTCTGGTCGACCAACTGCGTGTTACCGCCAACCCGGCGGTCGGTGATGGCGAGCTACGCACGCGTCTTTGCGAACGGCTGGCGCAGACGGTGGAGTTTCGCAACTGCGTGATCTGTGCGCGCGTCAAAGGCCAGCTGGAAGTGCTGCACGGCACCATGGACGAGGCGGGCAACGACGGCAGCGGCGTCGTCGAAGTGACGGTCGAGGACGGTGTCGTGACCTTGACGGGCCAGGTGGGCAGCCTGTCCCACAGGCGCCTCGCGAGTGTGATTGCCTGGTGGGTCGGCGGCTGCCGCGACGTGGTGAACCTGCTGGAGTTGGTGCCCGCCGAAGCCGACGGTGACGACGAGATTTCCGAGGCTTTGCACCTGGTGCTCGAAACCGATCCGCGTGTGCGCGCCGGGCAGATCACCATCAATGTGGAAAATCACAGGATCACGCTAGCAGGTTGGGTGGCGACCGAAGCAGAAAGACGGCAGGCGGAACAGGACGCCTGGTGTCTGGATGCGATCGATGGCGTCGTCAATCGTATTCAGGTGGGGGCCTGATCTGACTGCAGGCTCGTTTTGTAATCCGGACGTTACTGCTTTCCATAGAACGGCGGGCGTGACGGGAAATGAGTGCGCGCAAGATTTTGTCGGGCGTGACGATGGTTGCGTTGTCCGTGGGATGCCTCGCTGCTGACGCGGCGAGTTCGTGTTCTCCGGCGTTCTCCGAGGTCGATGTCAAAAACGGCCTCAAAGTACAGGTGGATTGCGGACTCCCCGGTCAAACCCTCAATCGCCTGACCATCCAGTTGAATCGCGTGGTGAAGGGCGCCAAACTTTCCGACGCCCAGACGGTCTCGCTCGTCAGTGCAACCAACGTGATACTAGGCGTAGCGTATGCGCAATCGGGCCGTGTTGGGCGCAAGACCGATACCGCGTTCGCCAACGTCGAACCGCTAGTCGAGCGCCTTGCCGGGCAAATCAGGGCGCAGCCCGACGTAGATCTCGCGGCCGAAGCCCGGCAATGGGCCGCACGTTATGAGAATCTGCTGCGCAGATTCTCGATCGCACGAAGGCCTGATCCTCTCGAATTGCACATCGACGAAGCGCTAGCGCGCTTTGATCTGGAGAGTGCATCTCAGTTGCTGCCCCAACTGCTTGCCGAACAACAGGGAACCCCGCAGGTGTTCGCGGCGCGTTCTTATGAGGCTGGCGAGATTGAATTGCTGCGCTTCGCTCCGCAGAATGCCCTGCCGCATCTGGAAAAGGCCTACGCGTTGCAACCGGAAGATAGCAGCGTGGCGACCGCGCTTGCCGACACTTTGCAAGAGCAACGCGAGTTTGAACGTGCGGAACCGATTTACCGCACGCTGTTGTCGCGCTATCAGTTGCTGGCGCGGGAGAAGCCTGCCGCCTACCAGCCCCAGATTGCGCGCACGTTCGGCAATCTTGGCAACCTCTACGTTGGGCTGCAACGACCCAAGGAAGCGGAGGCCGCCTATCTGCGGGCGCTAGAGACCTATTGGCTGCTGGCGAAACAGAACCCGGTGGCTTACGGGCCCGCTGTGGCACAAACGTTCGACAACCTCGGCGTGCTATATCGCGATACACAGCGCCTGCAAGAAGCGGCGGATGCTTATCGCGAAGCACTGGACATCGATCGTGCGTTGGCCTATCGCGACCCCGCGACCTACAAACCCGTTATGGCGACGACGCTCAACGACCTCGGCATCCTGTACGGCGCCACACAACGCATGAGCGATGCGGAGCAGGCGTATCGCGAGGCGCTGAGCATCCAGCGGGTTCTGGTGCGGAGCAATCCCGCGGCCTACCGCCCGGCACTCGCTCGTACGTTCAACAATCTCGGGAACCTCTATAGCGCGATGCAGCAACTCCGGGAAGCCGAGCATGCCTACAAGGAAGCGCTAACGATCCGGCAGCAGCTTGCCCGGGAGAGCCCGGCACTCTATCGGCCCGATGTCGCGCGCACGTTGACCAATCTTGGCGCGCTCTATCGCGCCACACAACGGCCGAAGGAGGCGCAGCAAGCTTATCAGCAGGCCTTGCAGATCTATCGTGCGCTCGCGGGGGAAACCCCGACTGTCTACCAGCCGGACGAAGCGCGGACGTTGAACAATCTAGGTGTCCTTTTCAGTCACAGCGGGCGCCCACGCGAGGCTGAAGACGCTTACCGGAACGCGCTGGACCTTTACCGAACTCTGTCGCGAGATGCCCCGGCGGCCTACCGTCAGGATGAAGCGCGGACACTCGGTAACCTGAGCGCACTTTTGAGCCAGACGCAACGACCGCTTGAGGCCGAGGAGATCCGGCGTGAAGCAGCCCGTCTTCTCGACACAACGGAAGCGCCGTAGATCGCACCCACAATATAAAACGCGATCAGTGTGTGCATGACGAGCACCGCACCGGCGAGCCAGATCATGAGTTATCTTTGGCTATTCACGGAGGTCATTCGAAAGACTGAGATGCCCTCCATAGGGTCCAGTGTTTCGCGCCAGGGGGCGCGCTCCAGTAAGCGGATCGTGTCTTCATAACCTACGGCCCAGCGTCGCTCGATGCCACTCGACGAAAAATCGATATCCCTGTTCAAATCGTTGTTATCGAATGCCGGCGCGTCGAGTTCCAATACTTGCATCGTCGTGCCGCAGCCCCAGCCGAGTAACGCCTGAACCTCCGGCGTATCGCGTTTCTCTTCGGGGATGTGTTGGCTGAGTTCGCGAATCACGTGACGCAGCCGGTGGATCTGCTTCTGTCGATCGAGATGGCTTTCCGCGCGGCTTGAATACTGAATATCGCGCTGCCGGCTCATGACCTGCAGGATGGACTCGGGCTCCGGGCCGCTTGACGGCCACAACTGCACCGAAAAAATCACCGAGCTGCTTCGCGGCCGATCGTCGAGCACGGCTTCCAGCGGCGTGTTCGAGTAGATGCCGCCGTCCCAGTACGATTCGCCTTCCAGTCGCACCGAAGGGAAACCGGGTGGAAAGGCGGCGGATGCCATCACGTGCTCGACGTCCATCGGCGCATCGCGATTAGTGAAATACCGCATACGTCCGCTGCAGACATTGACCGTGCCGACCGTCAGTCGCGTCTTCTTGCGATTCAGGTAGTCGAAATCGATCAGCGAAGACAGGGTTTCACGCAGTGGCTCGGTCGAATAGAATGCCGCCCGCTCCGGTCCAACGCGCGCCTGAATATTCGCCCATGACCCGGGTTGCGGGGTGAAGAACGACGGCACGCCTTGCGTGACGATCGCGAGGTCGCGCGACCAGTTGGCGAGCCCTGGCAACAGCCAGCTTGCCGCATCGACGCCACGGCGCGCCACGCCGTTCCAGAACTGGGTTAATCGCGCAATGCGGTTCTCGGGCAGATTGCCCGCGATGATCGCGCCGTTTATCGCACCGATCGACGTGCCGATCACCCAGTCGGGTTTGACCTTGCGGTCATGCATTGCCTGATAGACACCGGCCTGGTACGCGCCGAGCGCACCGCCTCCCTGAAACACGAGGACCACTTGTCCGGGAATGTCCGGTGCGGCCTCCGACTGGCCTGCTGCGTTAGCGTTGCGTTTGCCGTGCGTCTTGTTGCCCATTGCAGGTCTCCCGGACAAATGCCGCGGTGCGGGTGATTTTGCCACGGGCGGGGGAGGCACGGCGCTGCGGTTTTCCCTTGTTACTGTCGTGGGGAGCTTGCGGTCGGCTTCAGGATTCTGCCGCCTGAAAGGCATGAACCTTTATTGTCCGGGCGTGACGGACTGGACCCGATTGCGTCCCGCACGTTTCGCGCCGTAGAGCGCTGCGTCCGCCGCCTGCACGAGTGCGTTGGGCGTGCTCAGCGTGCTCTGCGCGTTCTGCTCGTTCGTCGCGCACCCCGCACTGATGGTGACCTGACCGCCAGGTATTGGCGCCGTCAGGCCCAACTGCATGATGGCGAGCCGGGCCTGCTCGGCCATGACCGATGCTTCTTCCGATCCCGTGTTGGGTAACACCACGGCGAACTCTTCACCGCCGTAACGGGCGACAAAATCGCTCGACCGGCGTGCTGTTCCTGCCAGCGCTTTCGCAATTGCGCTGAGGCAGGTGTCGCCGCGAAGATGGCCAAAGGCGTCGTTGTAATCCTTGAAATTGTCGACATCGATCATGACGAGCGAGAGCGGCTGACCGTTGCGTGTCGCACGGTCGAATTCCCTGCGAAACTGGTCTTCAAAGTAGCTACGGTTATAAATGCGCGTCAGGGCGTCGCGTGTGGACGAGTGCAGCAGGGAAGCGTGCGCCTCGGACAATTCGCGGTAGAGCACGGTCACTTCCCAGACCAGCACGCATACCAGCACGCCGGGAGCCAGCATGCTGAAGACCCGCGCGACGTACCAGCCAAGGGTGAACTGGGCCATGCTCAATAGATTCAGACTGGCGTCCGCAAAGGAGGCCAGTAGGGCAATGGTGACCCATAGATCGAGCACGGTCCGCAGGCGCCCTTTGAACAGGACCACGGCGATCGCGAGAGCGTCAAGCGAGCAGATGAAGAGTCCGGTTCGGCCGCCTGAAAGCGCGTTCGTCTCGGAAGCCGCATGAAAAGGCGCCGCCAGGTTCGCATAAATGGCGAGGACGCCAAGCGCTGCGGCAAGCGCAGTTGGAACACCGATTAACGCCCAGGCCCAGAAGTCAATGTGAGGTAGCGCGATCGGCTTGCTCGGGAGGCGGTCGCGTACGAGCGCTGCCAGAATGACGAGCAGCGGAAATCCCGCATGCCAGAAAACCCACATCCACGCCGCACTCTGAGGCCCGGCGCCGAACAGGCCGGTGCGCGTGAAAACGCCTGGGAACATCAGCAGTTGCAAAGCGACGGTAATCGCTGTGAACGCGTACGCGCCGCCCAGCGCGCCGAGCATGGGTTGTTGCGTTACGGTAAAGCGGGCGCCGAGAAGGAACGCGGCGATTCCCGACGTGGTGAACACCGTAAGCGCGCACATCGGCATGAAGGGCGTGATTGCCGGCAACGGCTGGTGCGCACGCTGACCCGCAATGGCGAACGTGAGGAGAACGAGCAACGCGCACGTGCCTGCAAAAACGACCTGTTTGCGCGTCGCCGGCCCTATAAGCAAGCTGTCCATTCTGACCCGTCTGGTTGGTGTTCTGGTCGCCTCAGTGCATTGGTATCGCCAAAGGCACGACGCATATGCCGTGCCGGACGATACATCGCGGAGTTTGCCATGAACCGCGTCGATGCTTTACCGGCAAGGCGCGATGGAGCGTCGCAGCCGTTAAGAACCTATTGTCCTACAGATCGGCCCCGATAATCGAATTGTCAGCGTTCGCGATAGTGCCCGGCCATATGGTCGACGAAAGCTCGCACCTTGGGCGCTACATACCGCGTTTGCGGGTAAAGGGCGTAATAGTGGCGCGTGCCGAGAGAGTAGCCGGGCAGCAGGTGGACGAGGCGGCCGCGAGCCAGATCGGTCTGAACGGTGTGCCGCGTGAACGCGGCGATGCCCGCACCTGCCAGCGCAGCGGAGTAAAGCGCGGTGATCGCGTCGAATGTGAGGCGGCCGTTCAGTTCGACGTGGGTCGGTGCGCCTCGCCCGGAGGTCAGCACCCAGTGGTCCGCCGGATGGGCACCGGAAAAAGTCAGTAACTCGTGTTTGGCGAGTTGTAGCGGTGTGCGCGGCAGTCCATGTTGTGCCAGATAGGCGGGTGACGCGACGAGGACGATGTCCGATACCGTCAGCGTCCGGGCAACCAGGCTGGTGTCGGCCAATGGCCCGCTGATCCGCAATGCAACATCGAAGCCCTCTGCCACGAGATCGACAAACTGATCGCTGCAAGACAGGTCGAGCTGGAGGTCAGGATAACGTTTCTGGAATGCCGGAAGCCAGTCCGCCAGTTCAAGCGTGCCAATGGCAAGGGGCACGCTGACGCGCAAGCGGCCAGCCACCGTTTGATGCTCACCGGCCATCGCCTGGCTTGCCGCATCGACACGCTCGATAATGTCGACGCTGGCCGCGAAGTAGCGCTCGCCCGCAGCGGTGAGGGCAAACCGCCGCGTGTTACGGTTGATCAACTGGACACCGAGCGTGGCTTCGAGCTGCTTCAGTTGGCGCGATACGGTTGAATGAGAAGTGCCGAGCCGTTCGGCGGCAGCGGAAAACCCTTTGGCATCCACGATGCTGCGGAAGACCCGCATGGCGAGCAGTTGATCCATGAATCGAGCGCGTTGTCGAAGCGTCGGATGCTATCACGACGCGATACCCGAGCGGCATGGCGTCGCACCAGACACTTCGGCTGCAAGAGGCGCGTTACGAAGTCAGCGACAACACATCCCGCGTGTTCACCACGGAGCCAAAGGTATCTGCGATTTCGGCCAACGCAGACAGGTGCAACACGTCGTGCGGGACGCTATGCGTGTCGTTAAACTCGATGTCCCGGGTCGCGCACGCGTCGGCTACCACCGCGACTTCAAAACCCGCAGGCACGGCGTCACGCGCAGCGCCGGCAACACAGGCGTGTGTCATCAGACCGCACAACACGAGGTGAGTGACACCGTCGGCTTTCAGCGTCTCTGTCAGATCGGTGCTGGCAAACACACTCACGGAAGTTTTCGTGATCCGCAGATGGCTCGGTCCTGGCTTGATATCGGAACAGATCTCGGCATTCCGGCTATTAGCGGCGAACAGCGGCGACTCTACCGGCGCGATGTGCTGCACGTGCACAACTTTCCAGCCATGGCGATCGGCGTAATCGACGAGGGCGCGCGCATTCTGCAACGCACTCACGCCGTTGGGAATCGGCAATGAACCTGTGAAATATTCGTTCTGGAAGTCAATCACCAGCAATGCGGTGGTGCGGGCCGGCAAAGAAGCTGGTGTGCCAGCACCGAGGATGCTACGCAGTGTGCGCTTCGACATGATGAGGTTCCTTTCGATGGACTGGAAAGGAACGAAGTCTAGGGGCCGCAGCTTGTCGCTACAACGCCGTGTGCGTCACAAGTTCTGTGCATGACGTGCACAGGTTGTAAGCCGTCAAGGTCTGGCTACGGTCCGATCCGTTTTACGAAAACCATTCCACAAAAGCTTGTTTGCGATTCCGTATCCAGATCGCTAGATTCATTCATATAGCAATGAATCGACGGAGGTCGCATGGCCACACTTTCAGCGACGCTAATCTGGAGCGGACTTCGGCATCCTGTGCGGAGCCTGCAGAAGCAATTGTCAAAACGCACGCCCGTCATGTCTGAGCATTCCTCGGATGTGACGGCTGCCGCCACCTACAGCTCTCCATCGCCTGAGCGGCTCGAACGCATTGCGGCTTACGCGCGCTGCGGCTATTTCCATATGGAATACACCGCTGGCATGTTCGTCGTACCGCTCGAGATCCCCCGAGACTAATCTGCATGGCGGCGGTGGCGCGGCAAATCCGCGGCGCACGGACATAGCTTGGTTGCTTCAAGCCGGAGCATCCGAACCGATGCTTCTTTAGAAATGACAATTAATTGGTTCGGCTTCGGCTGGCTCTCTTTCATAGTGTCTCCTGATGGCTATAGGCGGTTGCAATCGCAGATGGCTTTGACCAGCGCGTACTGATTCGCGCCATATCGAAGGAGACGTCATGACGCTTGAACTCGCAGAACGACCCACCCACGCGCTGCTTGAAGCCGCCCGTTCGAAAGCTGCGGAAGCCGGTTTGCCCTATGCCGGTGGCCTGTCGCCACAGGATGCGTGGGCACTAGTCCAGGCAGGCGACGCCGTGCTGGTGGACGTGCGCACCGCCGAAGAACGCAAATTCGTCGGACTAGTACCGGACAGCCTGCATGTCGCGTGGGCGACGGGCACGAGCCTGACGCGCAATCCGCGCTTCGTGCGTGAACTGGAAGCGAAAACCGGCAAGGACGCCGTCGTGCTGCTGCTGTGCCGCAGCGGCAACCGCTCGGCACTGGCCGCCGAGGCCGCGGCGAAAGCCGGCTTCACGCAGGTATTCAATGTTCTGGAAGGCTTTGAAGGGGAGCTGGACGGCGCGCAACGGCGCGGCGCCAGCAATGGTTGGCGCTTTCATGGGCTGCCATGGATTCAGGACTGACAGCCTGATCGTTCGCACTGCACTTTACGGGGAGTAACCGCTGTGGCTGTGTTTGATGTCGATGAAATTGTTCACGCGCTTCAGACGGTCCGCCAGCAATGGCGCGAAGTGCAGAAGCGCTCGCTTGAGCCGGGCGGGCGTGAATTGCCGGGGCGCGAAGCGCTCTCGGAGATTATTGAAACGCTGAAGGGCGTGCTTTTTCCGATGCGGCTCGGACCGCCCGATCTGCGTCAGGAAAGCGAAAATTTCTACGTCGGCCATGCGCTCGACGCCGCGCTGCATGCATTGCTGAGTCAGGCGCGTCTGGAGTTTCACTACCGCAGCCGCCATCAACCGCCGCCCGCCGCCACGATCGAGGCGCAGGCCGGCGTCGCGGTGCGCGCTTTCGCGGCGCGCTTGCCGGCGATACGCAGCTTGCTCGATAGCGACGTATTAGCCGCGTTTCACGGCGATCCGGCGGCGGGCAGCGTGGATGAAGTCCTGCTGTGCTACCCCGGCGTGCTGGCAATGATCCACCATCGGCTCGCGCATGAGCTGTATGGGTTGGGGCTGCCGCTGCTGGCGCGCATCATCGCCGAGCTCGCGCATGCGCAGACCGGTATCGACATTCATCCTGGCGCGCGGATCGGCGCGGGGTTCTTCATCGATCATGGGACGGGCGTGGTGATCGGCGAAACGGCCATCATCGGCGAACGCGTGCGGGTCTATCAGGCCGTCACGCTGGGCGCGAAGCGTTTTCCGCGCGACGCGCAGGGTCATCTGGAGAAGGGTCATGCGCGTCATCCGATCGTCGAGGACGACGTCGTGATTTACGCGGGCGCCACCATTCTTGGGCGCGTCACGCTCGGGCAGGGCGCGGTGATCGGCGGCAATGTGTGGGTCACGCAGGATGTCGCGCCGGGTTCGCACGTGACGCAGGCCGTGTCGCGCAACGAAGGCACCGGCGTCGCAGCAGTCCGCGAGCGGCCACCGCGCGATCAGGCAGTCGCTGAGCCTGCCACTGCCGGAGCCGCTCGATGAGCGTGCTTGTCAGGGACTTCGGCGCCGCGGTGCGGCGCTTTCGTGAGGCGTCCGGCTGGTCGCAGGAGCAATTGGCCGAGCACGCCGGACTCAACCGGTCTTATGTCGGCGAGATCGAGCGCGGTTCTGCGATCGCGTCGATTGTCACGCTCGACAAGCTCGCCCGTGCTTTCAACGTGCCGGTCGAACGCTTGCTCAGCCATTCGTCCGATGGCGTGAGCGTTGCCGCACGCCCGCATTCCACACTCATCGATCCTGCGTCCGCCCGTTAGACCGCTGCGTTGCCGTCTATAGCATGTTGAACGGCCAGGGGCGCCTTCCCATAATCGCTTTCGTTCATAAGCTTTCCTGTTTTTCTTCTATCAATCCTGGAGCTTCAGATGACAGCAACAGTCGGCGGCCTGACGGCGCTCGGCGATACCGCAGCACGGCAACTAGCCAATGCCACCAAAACCGTTCCGCAACTCGCCACGATCACGCCCCGCTGGCTCACGCATCTGCTGCAATGGCTGCCGGTCGAAGCGGGCATCTATCGTCTGAACCAGGTGAAGAATCCTGAAGCCGTCAAGGCGGCCTGCACCGCGCGTGAAGATGAAAGCATTCTGCCGCGCACATTCGTGCCGTATGAAGAGCAACCGCGCGAGTACTTCCTGAATGCCGTCAGCACGGTGCTCGACGTGCACACGCGGATATCGGATCTGTACAGCAGCCCGCACGACCAGATCAAGGAACAACTGCGCCTCACGATCGAAACGATCAAGGAGTTGCAGGAAAGCCAGCTCATCAACAACCCGGACTACGGCCTGCTCGCGAACGTGGCCGAAGAGCAGCGCGTGTTTCCGCTGACCGGTGCGCCGACGCCCGACGATCTCGACGAGTTGCTGACCAAGGTATGGAAAGAGCCGGCGTTCTTCCTGACGCATCCGCTCGCGATTGCCGCCTTCGGTCGTGAATGCACGCGCCGTGGCGTGCCGCCGCCGACGGTCAGCCTGTTCGGCTCGCAGTTCCTGACGTGGCGTGGCGTTCCGCTGATTCCGTCGGACAAGGTGCCGGTTGCCGACGGCAAGACCAAGATCCTGCTGCTGCGCGTGGGCGACAAGCGCCAGGGCGTGGTCGGCCTGTTCCAGCCGGGCGTGGCCGGCGAACAGGGTCCGGGTCTGTCGGTCCGCTTCATGGGCATCAACAATCATGCGATCGCGTCGTATCTGATCTCGCTTTATTGCTCGCTCGCGGTGCATTCGCCGGACGCGCTGGCAGTTCTCGATGACGTGGAGATCGGCAAGTACCATGACTACCCAGACACCTACAAGTAAGCCCATGGATAGCGTCCTGCCGCACGATGTGCCGACGGGTCCGCCCGCGGGTTTGCCTGATCCGGCGACGTTAGCGTCGCTGGCCAATGCGTTCTTCTCGGCGCTGCCGGGCAACGCGCCGCAGGTAGGCGGTGCGCCCGACGTGGCCGCCACGCTGCCGTTCACGGCGCCTGTGACCAGCGAGATCAGCAATCCGGCCCCGGCCGGTTCGCCGCTTGCAGGTCCCGGTGGTGCGGGCACGGGTGTGCCTGGTGCAGCGTTGCCGCAGGGGCATGTGCCGGGGGGCAACCTGCTGCCATCTGCACCTACGAATTTGCTGTCGCTGGGTAATCGCGCGCCCGCGCTGGCGCCTCACGCGGTTGCGCAGAACGGTTTGCCGGATAGCGCGGTGACCGTTGCGCCGGCACTCGATCCGCGCTTTGGCGGGGCGGCACTTGGCGTGCCTGAAGGACACGGTGCGCAGCGTCCGTCCGCTGGTGGTGCGTCGCCTGCGTCGCCCGTCTCTGCGTCGCCTTATTATTTTCTGGGCGAAACGGCACAAGCCCGGACATCGACAGTTGCGTCGCCGGATATCGTCGTGCCGGGTTGGAACGAAGTCAGCGCACAATCGCTCGGACTCCCTGGTGTCGATCAGCCGCTCGCCGAGCAGCGCTTCCCGTACGATAGGCCGGCAGCATCGCAAGCGGCGCCAAGCGTCAGGCCGGCAGAGCACACCGGCAACTCGCACTATTTCCTGAATCTGAATGAGGGATCGCGGTTTCCCGGGCACACTTCCGCCAAGACGGATGGCGTGCCGCATGCCGGGCCGTCAGCGCATCCGCCATTCGACGTGAATGCGATTCGCCGGGACTTTCCGATTCTGCAGGAACGTGTGAACGGCCGTCAGCTCGTGTGGTTCGACAATGCCGCGACCACGCACAAGCCGCAGACGGTGATCGATCGGCTCGCGTATTTCTATGCGCATGAAAACTCGAACATCCATCGGGCTGCCCATGCGCTGGCCGGCCGCGCCACGGATGCGTACGAAGCCGCACGCAGCAAGGTGCAGCGTTTCATCGGCGCGGCATCGCCGGAGGAAATCATCTTCGTGCGCGGCACGACCGAAGCGATCAACCTGATCGCGAAGACGTGGGGCGTGAAGCATGTCGGCGAGGGGGACGAGATCATCGTCTCGCACCTGGAGCATCACGCCAACATCGTGCCGTGGCAGCAGCTTGCGGCACAAACCGGTGCAAAGTTGCGCGTGATTCCGGTCGACGACAGTGGCCAGGTTCTGCTCGATGAATACCGGCGGCTGCTCAATGACCGGACCAAGATCGTCTCGGTCACGCAGGTGTCGAACGCGTTGGGCACGGTGGTGCCGGTCAAGGAGATCGTCGAGCTGGCGCATCGTGCAGGGGCGAAGGCCTTGGTCGACGGCGCGCAATCCGTGTCGCACATGCGGGTAGACGTGCAGGCGCTCGACGCGGATTTCTTCGTGTTCTCGGGGCACAAAGTGTTCGGTCCGACCGGCATCGGCGTGGTCTACGGCAAGCGCGCCATTCTGGAAGGTATGCCGCCCTGGCAGGGTGGCGGCAACATGATCGCGGACGTCACCTTCGAGCGCACCGTGTTCCAGCCTCCGCCGAATCGTTTCGAAGCGGGCACGGGCAATATCGCGGATGCAGTAGGTCTGGGTGCGGCAATCGATTACGTTCAGCGAGTGGGCATCGAGAATATCGCGCGCTATGAACATGACCTGCTGGCGTATGCGACGAGCGTGCTGCAGCCCGTGCCTGGTGTGCGCCTGATTGGCACGGCGCGCGACAAGGCCAGCGTGTTGTCCTTTGTGCTGAAGGGCTACGAGACCGAGGAAGTTGGGCAGGCGCTGAACGAAGAGGGTATCGCCGTGCGCTCGGGGCATCATTGCGCGCAGCCGATCTTGCGGCGCTTTGGCGTGGAAGCCACGGTGAGGCCGTCGCTCGCGTTCTACAACACCTGCGATGAAGTCGATGCGCTGGTGTCGGTTGTGCGTCGGCTGTCTTCGCGACGCTAATAAAAAACGGCGGCCGTTAATTACGGCCGCCGCTTTCCCACGCCTGGATTCAGGCAATCCCCGCCAGATAATCCCACGGATAAATTCCCTGCGCGTGTCCGTCGCTGAACGCGATCTGCACGCCGTAGCCCATCGGCTGCACGTCGACAATCGCGAGGCCCGGCTCGATTCGCGCCACCTGGCCCGAACGCGTCAAGCGACGGCATGTCGAGCAAGGGCACCGCTCCCTCAGCGTGGCGTTGTCGATCCACTGCGTTTGGCCATCGCGCCACGTCAGGGACAGTCGCCCCGTCGCGGCATGAATCGTCACGTGTTCGGGCGCGTTCATCAGTGCGCCTTTTCAATCTGCGCCAACGCTATACGTGCGGCTTTGCGTACTTCCGGATCGGGATCGGTCGCGGCTGCGTGCAAGGCCGGCAACGACGCTGCGTCGCCTAGTTCGCCGAGCGACAAGGCCGCTTCCTTGCGCAGATTGCTGATCGCATGCGTGAGCAACACGGCCACTGCCGTGCTCGCGGCAGCGTTTGCGTCGCCGAGTTTGCCTAACGCGCGGACCGCCTGCAGACGGACTTGCCAGTAGTCGTCGTCGAGCGCCGCGATCAATGCACCCTGTGCGCTCGACGCGCGCAGTTTGCCGAGCGTGGCCGCCGCTTCTTCACGGACCTGCCACGCGGCATCGCCCTTGCGCATCGGTCAGAACACGCGTGACGACGATGCGATTGGTGATCGCAATGCGTGCGCGTTTGAGCTGCCGGTAGAGCACTTTCTTGATGTCATGGCCTTCCGGCATCGGCAGAACGTAGGAGCCCATGTGATGCACTTTCTTGACCGTATAGTCGCCTGTGCCGTCTTTTTCGAACTTCACGCCCCAGCGGTCGAGTTCTTCGATGGTCTTGAAGCTGTGCCGGGCGTACGCGTAGACGGCCGCCTGATCGACGATGCCGTCGTTGGCGATGGTGATTTCCTTGGTGTACTGCTCGGGCGTGGCGTGGCCTGGGATGATGGCGTTATTCAACCCGTCCATGCCCATCGAAATCGCGCCGCTGCGTTTGACGTTGGCCTTTTCCAGCAACAGCACCTTCAGATTCGGATTCTGTTCTTTGGCTTTGACGGCAGCCATCGGACCGGCGGTGCCACCTCCCACGACGACCAGGTCGTACTCGATCACGTGCGTATTCATCTCGTTTTCCTTGTGGTCTTCTTCTCTTTCTGGCGGTCGATGCGAAAGCGGTACTGAAACGCGTCGCCGCGGAAATAGAGGTATTCGTAATCGATCGGTGTGCCGTCCGCGCTATGCGTCAGACGTTCGATGCGAAGCACCGGGCTGCCTTCTTCAACGTTCAACGCCTCGACGATTTCATCGTCGGCGAGAATCGCGTCGATGGAGACGTCGGCATGACCGAGCGGCACCGCGCAGTCGTTCTCGAGAATCAGGAAAATGTCGCGCGTGACGAGGTCCGCGCCAGCCAGGCGTTTGCCCAACGCTTCCGGCACCCACGTGATTTCGAGCGACACCGGCTCGCGATTGAGCATCCGCACGCGATGGATTTCGGCGACCTTCGTCCCTTCGGGCAGTTGAAGCCGGCTCGCGATGTGCGCGGTGGCGGGAATGAAGCGGATATGTTTGAGCTGGTTGACGATCTCATAGCCCATCGACGACATCGCTTCGGCGAAACCTTGCAACGCGCTAACGTTCTGGAAGGCTTTCGGCTTGGAGACAAAGGTGCCCTTGCCGTGCAGTTTGAAAACGAGGCCTTCTTTCTGCAGATCGCCGAGCGCCTGCCGCACGGTGATACGGCTGACGTTGAACATAGCGCAGAGGTCGTTTTCAGACGGCATCTGCGAATGGGCCGCATACGTGCCGTCGAGAATGCGCGAGCGCAAAGCAGTCTTTATCTGCTCGTAGAGCGGCGGGGCGGAGAGAGGCAGCACGTTGGCCGGGTCGGGTTTCTGCATGATCTGTGGGTTGTCTGTACTTGTTATGACAAGTTGCATCACAGTCTAGTGAGGGAGCCCTGAGGGGCGAACGAAGATTTTGTGCTTTGTATTTCTGCGGAACAGCTTTTGGTGTGCCCGTTAGTGCCGGAGCCCCGGCGCATCGCGTTCGGCGGGCGGGTACCGAGTGGTGGGCGGTGGCAAGCAGCGTTGGCGAAGGACGATTAAACTGGCCCGACCTGTTTGCGATGGAGCTTGCTACATGTCACGTCAGCTTCGCCTCGGCGCTTTCATGCGTCCCACGACAATTCACACCGGCGCATGGCGCTATCCCGGCGCCTATCCCGACGCCAATTTCAATTTTGCGCACCTGAAGCGTTTCGCCCAGACGCTCGAGCGCGGCCGCTTCGACGCGTTCTTCATGGCGGATCACCTCGCGGTGCTCAACATGCCGCTCGATGCGCTCAAGCATAGCCACACGGTCACGTCGTTCGAACCGCTGACGCTGCTGCCCGCGCTGGCGGCGGTCACGGAACGGCTGGGGCTTATCGCCACGGCGTCCACTACGTTCGACGCGCCGTATCACGTCGCGAGGCGCTTTGCCTCGCTCGACCATATCAGCGGTGGCCGCGCGGGATGGAATCTCGTGACGACGTCGAACCCCGATGCCGCGCTCAATTTCGGTCTCGACGAGCATGTCGAACACGACGAGCGGTACCGGCGCGCCCGCGAGTTCTTCGACGTGGTGACCGGGCTCTGGGACAGTTGGGCCGATGATGCTTTTATCCGCGATACGGAAACCGGCACCTTCTTCGATCCGGAGAAACTGCATGTGCTGAACTACAAGAGCGAGAACTTCTCGGTGCGCGGCCCGTTGAATATTGCGCGCCCCGTTCAGGGATGGCCCGTCATCGTGCAGGCAGGTTCATCGGAAGCGGGGCGCCAGATTGCCGCTGAAACCGCCGAGGTGGTGTTTACCGCGCAAACCCTGCTGGCTGACGGCAAGCGCTTCTATGCCGATGTGAAAGGCCGGATGGAAAGACTCGGGCGTGAACGCGATCACATGAAAATACTTCCGGCCACCTTCGTGGTCGTCGGCGATACCCTGGAAGAGGCGGAGGAGATTCGGGCGCGGCTTGACACGTTCGTGCACTACGAGAGCGGAATCGCTTCGTTGTCGATTGCATTGGGGCACGACGTGTCCGGTTTCGATCCGGACGGCCCGCTGCCCGAGATTCCCGAAACCAATGCGAGCCGGACAGCACGGCAGCGGGTGGTTGAATGGGCGCAGCGCGACGGGCTGACGATTCGTCAATTCGCTCAACGCATCGGCGGATACTCGGGGCTCGAGATGGTGGGCACGGCGAAAATGATCGCCGATCAGATGGAGCAATGGCTGGTGGAAGAGGGCTCTGATGGGTTCAACGTGATGTTCCCGTATCTGCCGGGAGGTCTTGACGATTTCGTGGACAAGGTCATTCCCGAGTTGCAGAAGCGCGGGTTGTTCCGGCGCGAATACGAAGGCGCGACGCTGCGCGAGAATCTGGGCTTGCCTCGGCCTGAGAACCGCTTTTTCGCTCGGGTGAAATAACCGGACTACAAATTGGCTTACTTCACGGCGCGTTTGCGCGCCGAGGTAACGCCCGGAATCTCAATCGCGTGTTCGCCGGTCCGAGTATGCAGCGTGTTGAAAAAGAGCGCTTACGCGGTAGTGGCCGCTTCCCGTGGATGCAAGTGGCGGCTGACAGGCCGTCGCAACCTGAAGTGTTCGCGCAGGGTGCGGCCCTCGTAGTCAGTACGGAAAAGACCACGTTGCTGCAGAAGCGGAACCACGCCGTCGGCGAAGTCCTGCAAGCCACTCGGCAGAACATCTGGCATCAGATTGAAACCGTCGGCAGCGCCGCCTTTGAACCAGTGCTCGATATCGTCGGCAATCTGTTCCGGCGTGCCGACGACAACACGATGTCCGCCACCGCCCGCAAGCGCGCGGATCAACTGACGCGCCGTGTATCCGTGGGTCCGCGCTTGTGCGAGCGTGGCGTTGAAGAACGTGTGATTGCCATTGCCGCTGCCGGGCAATGAGAGATCGTCCGGCAGGCGCTCGTCGAGTTTCAACCGGTCGACGCTAATGCCCAATATGCCGGCCAGCCGAGTGAGGCTATAGCTCCACGGAATCAGGTCGACCAGATCATCGCGACGGCGCAGGGCCTCGGCTTCGGTTGCGCCGATGATGGTGGTGAGACCGGGTAGCACGCGAATTGCGTTGTTGCCACGTCCCCATGCCGCAGCGCGAGATTTCAGTTCGCGCGCATAGGCGGCTGCTTCGTCGAACGACTGCGATGCGGAGAACACGGCTTCCGCGTGCCGGGCCGCGAGTTCGCGTCCGTCGGCTGAGCCGCCGGCCTGAATCAGCACCGGATGACCCTGTGCACTACGCGGCAAGTTGAACGGACCATCGACACTGAAGTATTTGCCGCGGTGATCGATGCGATGCACCTTCGTGGTGTCGATGAAGCGGCCGCTCGCCTTGTCGCCGATAAAGGCGTCGTCTTCCCAGCTATCCCACAGCGCCTTCACCACCTCGGTGAATTCGGCTGCGCGCTCGTAGCGTTGCGCGTGATCGGGCACCGCCTCACGGCCGAAATTGCGGGCTGAGCCGAGATCGGCGGTCGTCACGATGTTCCAGCCGGCCCGGCCCGCACTGAGCTGATCAAGCGTGGCAAAGCGGCGCGCGATGTTGTACGGCTCGTTATAACTCGTCGATGCCGTGCCGATTGCGCCGATATGGGTTGTGGCCGCAGCAATGCCGGCGAGCAATACGGTCGGCTCCAGCGCCGTGATCGGGCGGAAGTCGATCTGATCGGCAATCGAGGCGTTATCGGCGAGAAACACGGCATCGAATTTCGCCGCCTCGGCAATTTGCGCGACGCGAACGTAGTGGGCGATATCGACGAAGGCGCGCGGATCGGCTTCGGGCGTACGCCATGCGGAAGGGACAAAGCCGGAGTGGAGGATATTGACGTTCAGATGAAGCTGGCGCGGCGGGTCGGTTCTCATGGTCTTTTCGAATGCGGAAGCAGCCAGCAACGAACGGACGAACGCTCTGACCGATTCGCCCATTGTCGAATAGCGAATCGCTTGAGACCACGAATGAATTCTGACATCGATATGCCGGTGAAGACTAAGCGTACGGCAATGTCTCTCTCTGGTGACGGTTCGCCATGCGCGACGCTTTGCATATCAGAACAAATTGGTTTTCCGCGAGTCCCGCTCAGGCAGACAATCGTTCCTGGGTGACGGTATGCAATGCGTCGCCATTGCCGGAGCATGTCGCGGCTGCAGTGGGTCCGCTTGGCCGGGCCCGCCGGAGAAACAATGAAACGTCTGCCCTTGCTCAATTCGGGTATATGAAGGCTCCCATTAACTTAACCCGCCCACCGCTTCCCGATCGTACGGAAAAGCTTCCGCGTTCGAGCGAGCCGATCCTGACTGCCTCTGCGCTCACGAAGCGCTTTGGTGCAACCGTCGCGCTATCCAACCTCGATTTCTCGATCCATCCCGGCGAAGTCGTCGCGTTGATGGGCGCCAACGGCGCGGGCAAGTCGACACTCGTCAAGATCTTAAGCGGCGTGTATGCGCCCGACGGCGGGACCTTGACGCTGCTGGACAAGCCGTATCGACCTACGTCACCCCAAGCGGCTAAACAACTCGGCATTGCCACGGTGCACCAGTCGATCGCCGACGCGGTCGTACCGGCGCTCTCGATCGCGGACAACCTGCTGCTCGACCGCTTGTGCGATCCAGCATCGCCTTGGCGTGTGCCGCCCGCGGCGCGCCGTGAGGCTGCGAGGCCGCTTGCCGAGCGGGTCGGGCTGGATGTCGATCTGTCCGCACCGCTCGGGTCGCTCTCGCTCGCGAGTCAGCAGCTCGTGACGCTGGCGCGCGCACTGGCTTCGCGTCCCAAGCTGCTGATTCTCGATGAGCCCACTGCCAGTCTTTCTGCCGCAGAAGCGGAACGGCTGTTCCTGCGGCTCGAGCCATTACGTGAGGAGGGTGTCGCTATCCTGCTGGTTTCGCATCGGCTGGGTGATCTGCGGCGCATGGCGGACCGGGTAGCGATCGTGCGCGACGGACATCTCGTCGCCGATCTGCACCCGCCAATCGATTTTGACGCTGCCGTCGAGACGATGATTGGACGGCCTCTGCCGCAAGGCCGAACTCAGGACGCGAAAGACGCAGCTTCGCTCGAACCCTGTTTCAGCGTGCGCGATTTCCAATTGACGCCGGCCAGCCGCTCATTCGACCTCGACGTCCAGCGCGGCGAGATCGTGGCGATTGCGGGGCCGGTGGGCGGTGGCAAATCGCGCTTCGCAAGAGCGATCTTCGGCGCGACACATGCGAGCAGTGGTCAGATGCTGCTCGACGGCAAGCCATGGCGTCCGCGTTCGCCAGCCGATGCGATTCGCGCCGGCGTGTTCCTCGCCGGCGAGGATCGTTGGCGCACGTCGTTGTTTCCCGACAGCGTGCCGTTCGCATCGATTGCGGGGACGCTCAGCTTTCCGTTTCTGTCGAACTGGTTCAGGCGTGGCGTGGTACGCGAAGCCGCAGAGCGCGATGCCGCGAAAGACGCGATCAGAACCTTCGGCATTCGTTGCACCGGCCCCGACGATCGCCTGACGTGCCTGTCCGGCGGCAATCAGCAGAAAGTCGTTCTCGCGCGCTGGCACGTCGAACGCGCGCGCTTGTTGCTGCTTGACGAACCGTTTCAGGGCGTCGACGCCGGCGCGCGCGCCGACATCGTTGATACCTTGCGGCGGCATGCGCATGAGCGCGCGACGATCGTGTTCGTCAGCGATCTCGAAGAGGCCCTGGAGATTGCCGATCGCGTCGTGCGGTTCGATCGTGCGACGCTCGAGCACCCAACTGTTCAACCAATCCATGACGCGAGCGCTGAACTTCATTCATGAAACCCCTCACACCTTCTATTACCGGCCAGGTGGAATCCGGCCAACGGGCGCAGTCAGCATGGCGTAGTTTGCGCGATCACCTGGAGCGTACCGGCATCCTGCTCGTGCTGGCGATTCTGATTGCCGTGTTCGCCATCAGGGAACCCGCCTTCCTGAACATCGACAATCTGTTCAGCATCCTTCAGGCAGTATCGATCGTGGCATTGCTCGGCATTGGCGTGACGATCACGTTGGCGGCGGGCGGCTTCGATCTCTCAGTGGGCAGCGTGGCCGCTTCGGCTCAGATGGCGGCGAGCTATGTGCTGATCGTCTGGCATGGCAGCGCGCTGGCGGCCGTGGCCGCATGCGTCGCACTCGGCATCACAGCCGGTTTGTTCAACGGCTTGCTGATCACGCGGCTGCGCGTGCCGGACCAACTGGCGACGCTCGGCACTCTGTTCCTGCTGGCCGGTTTGCAACTGATTCCGACGGGCGGCCGCTCGCTCGCAACCGGCACTGTGTTGCCCGATGGCACGGAGGCGAGCGGCATATTCTCCGACGCGTTTCTTGCGTTGGGACGTCTGCGTCTTTTCGATGTCGTGCCGTTGCCGGTCCTGATTCTCATTGCGTTGACGGTGCTCGCCTGCATCGTCATGGAGACGACGCGCTGGGGCCGCGTGATCTACGCGATCGGCGGCAATGAGACGGCTGCGCGGCTGGCGGGTGCGCCTACGGCCCGCTACCGGATCGCGGCCTATGTCGCCTCTGGGGCGATTGCGTCGTTGGGCGGCGTGCTGATCGCGGCTCGTGTCGGGCGAGGCGATGTGAGTGCCGGACACTCCCTGCTGCTCGATGCCGTGGCGGCTGCGCTGATGGGTTATGCAGTGTGGGGCGCGAAGCGGCCCAATGTGTTCGGCACCGTCGTAGGCGCGGTGTTTGTCGGCGTGCTACTCAATGGCCTGACCATGCTGAATGCGCCGTACTACATGCAGGATTTCATTAAGGGCGTGCTGCTGGTTCTTGCGCTGGCGTTTACGTTCAGTGTCGGACGGCCCGCGGACTCACGCGGCTGAGGTCGCCGAGTCGCCGAAATGTCGTTTGCCATCCGAAGGAATATCGATTGCCGAATCGTTCAGTTTGCGCATGCGGTGTCCGCTGATAGATTGAGCGCACAGTCATTCAAGCGGAGATTCCCATGGCAGAGATTGGCGAAGCGGCTTCATCGAATACCCGCGACGAGAGTAGACACGCGGTCCGTGTGATCGCCGATGACACGCAGGCCATCGCGGTGGCGCACGAGCTTGCAGGCCGCCTCGCGCAAGGCGCGGCCGAGCGCGATACCGAACGCCGCTTGCCCCACGAGGAGATCGAGTGGTTCTCGCAATCCGGGCTGTGGGCCATTACGGTGCCGAAAGCTTACGGCGGAGCGGGCGTGTCGTTCGTCACCTTGACTGAAGTCATCAAGATCATTGCAGCAGCGGATCCGTCGCTTGGGCAGCTACCGCAGAATCACTTCGGTCTGGTCGACGTGATCGCGCTAACCGGCACGGAGGAGCAGAAGAAATATTTCTTCGCCCAGGTGCTGGGCGGCAAGCGTTTCGGTAACGGTTTTTCGGAGAAGGGCACAAAGAATGTGCTCGATCTGAAAACGAGCGTGAAGCGGGACGGCGGCGACTACGTCGTACAGGGCACCAAATTCTATTCGACCGGCGCGCTATTCGCCGACTTCGTCCCCGTGCTGGGGCTCGATAGCGAACGTAAAGGCTGGCTCGCCTATATTCCGAAGGGCACACCGGGGCTGACCGTGATCGACGACTGGTCGGGTTTCGGTCAGCGCACCACGGCAAGCGGCACGGTCGTGTTGGAAAGCGTACGTGTGCCGGCCTCGCATGTGTTGCCGGCGCATCGCGTGTCCGATTTTCCAACGCTCAACGGTCCGATTTCACAAATCATCCAGGCCGCTATCGACGCAGGCATCGCGAAGGCGGCGCTGGACGACACGCTGACGTTCGTGCGCTCGCGCTCGCGGCCGTGGATCGACAGCGGGGTCGAGCGCGCGAGTGACGATCCGCTGACCGTGCGCGAGATCGGTCATTTGCATATCCAGTTGCACGCCGCCGAGGCCTTGCTCGAACGCGCCGCGCGTGTGATCGACGAGATCGCCGCGAAGACCGAAACGACCGAAGACGACGTGGCGCGCGCATCGGTCGCCGTGGGCGAAGCGAAAGTGTTGACGACGGAAATCGCCCTGCTGGCAGGCGAAAAACTGTTCGAGCTCGCCGGTACCCAGTCGACACTCGGTGAACACAATCTCGACAGGCATTGGCGCAACGCGCGCGTCCATACGCTGCACGATCCGGTGCGCTGGAAGTATCACCTGGTCGGTAACTACTATCTGAACGGCGTCAAGCCGGCACGTCATCCCTGGAATTAACGCCAGGCGCAATCCTTAACCGAACCCGATAATGGCCAGAGAAATCCGCCTCAACGCATTCGACATGAACTGCGTCGGGCATCAGTCGCCAGGTTTATGGGCGCATCCACGCGACTCGTCGTGGCGCTACAAGCAAATCGATTACTGGACCGACCTCGCGAAACTGCTCGAGCGCGGCAAGTTCGACGGTCTCTTCATCGCCGACGTGCTGGGCATCTACGACGTCTTTAACGGCAATGGGGAAGCCGCGATTCGCCAGGCCGCGCAAGTCCCGGTCAACGATCCCGTGCTGCTCGTCTCGGCGATGGCGAACGTGACCGAGCATCTCGGCTTCGGCGTGACCTGCTCGCTCTCTTATGAGCACCCGTATCCGTTCGCGCGGCGCATGTCGACACTCGATCACCTGACTAACGGCCGCGTTGGCTGGAACATCGTCACTTCGTATCTGGACAGCGCTGCACGCAATGTCGGCTTGCCGGCTCAGGCCAATCACGACGAGCGCTATTCGCTTGCCGAGGAATATCTCGAGGTCTGCTACAAGCTGTGGGAGGCCTCCTGGGAAGACGACGCCGTGGTGCGCGATGCCGCGCGAAAGATCTTCACCGAACCGTCGAAGGTTCATCCCATCAAGCACCGTGGGCAGTATTTCGACGTGCCGGGCATTCATCTCTGCGAGCCTTCGCCTCAGCGCACACCGGTGCTTTACCAGGCGGGTGCGTCGAAGCGTGGCAAGGATTTCGCCGCGCAGCACGCCGAGTGCATTTTTATCGCTGCACCGTCGCGCACGATCCTGAAGAATTTCGTCGCCGATATCCGGGCACGCGTGAAGTCGTTCGGCCGCGATCCGCACGACGTGCTGATTTTCAACCTGCACACGGTGATCACTGGCAAGACATCGGCGGATGCACACGCGAAGCACGCCGACTATCGCCGCTATACAAGCGACGAGGGCGCGCTCGCGCTGATGTCGGGATGGACCGGCATCGATCTGTCGAAGTACGACCTCGACGAACCGCTGCGCTATATCGAGAGTAATGCGGTGCAATCGGCCGTGGAGGCTTTATCGAGCGCGGATCCGACGCGCGTGTGGACCGTGCGTGAGATTGCGAAGTGGGGTGGCATTGGCGGACTCGGACCGCTTTCGGTGGGAAGTCCGCAGGAGATCGCCGACGAGTTGCAGTCGTGGGTCGAAGAGACCGACGTCGACGGATTCAACCTCGCTTACGCATTGACCCACGAAAGCTTCGTGGATTTCGTCGACCTGGTCGTGCCGGAACTGCAACGACGAGGCGTCTACAAGACCGATTACACCAACGGCACGCTGCGCGAAAAGTTGCATGGCGCTGGTCCGCGACTGTCCGAACCGCATCCCGGCGCGGCCTATCGCACGCACACGCCGGCCCATGCCGGATAGCACCGCGCTTACTCAAAAACGTCGACTAACAGGTTGGAGATCATTGATGAAATCGTTTCTTCGTCGCAAGCTGGATGTGAGCCTTACGTTCCGCACACTCGCCCTGGCGGCGGCCACGATGCTGGCCGGCGCCGTAGCGCACGCGGCTCCGCTCAAAGGTGCGCCCGCACCGTTCGACAAGGGTGGCGTGAAGATCGCGCTCGTCAACTATCTGTCGACGGGTGATTTCTTCCAGGCCTACGACGCCGGTGCGCAAAAGCAGGCCAAAGCGCTCGGTATCGATCTACGCATCTACGAAGGCCGTCAGGATGCGGCCGAACAACGTGAACAGATCCAGCAGGCGATCAGTCTCGGCGTGTCCGCAATTATCGTGAATCACGGCTTACCCGAATCGCTCAAGGACGTCGTGCAACGTGCGTTGGATAAAGGCATCAAGGTCGTCGCGTTCGATGTCGACCTGGGCAATCCGAAGGTACCGCAGATCGAGCAGAGCGATCGCGATCTGGCAGCGCTGCTGCTCGATCAGGCGGTGAAAGATAACGGCGATACCTTTGCCGCCGGCTACGTGTACGTAGCGGGCTTCGCACCGCTCGACCGGCGCGATGCGGTATGGCGTGACTTCAAGGCTGCCCATCCGAAGGTCCAGGAGAAGGCGCGCTGGGGCACGGTGGACAATCCGATCGCGCAGTCGGTGGCCAACCAGGCCGCGGCGGCCTATCGTGCGCATCCGGAGATTCGTGTGGTGTTCGCGCCTTACGACGAATTCGCACGCGGCGCGAAGCTCGCTGCGGACGAGGCGAACCTGTCGTCGAAACTGCGCATTTACAGCGCCGATATTTCGACCTCCGATATCGAGGCGATTCGCGCGCCGAATAGCGCGTGGGTGGCGACTGCGGCGACGAATCCGGCGGTGGTCGGTGCGGTGTCCGTACGGGCCGCGGCTTTGCTTCTTGCGGGGCAGACGCCTGAGCACCGGATTGTCGTCAAGCCGACGCTGATCACGCGTGACGATCTGGTGAAGAACAACATCAGGACGATCGCCGAGCTCGGCGATAAATTCCCGGCATTCCGTTCGAGCGACGCCGCGACGGCAGCGTGGATTCCGGCGGCGGAGTGAGCCTCGTTAAGGGCCGCACGGGGTTGTCGTGCGTAATCGCGTCGGGAGCACGTCAAATACGAGGCTGGGCTTCGCAACGCGGCCGCCCAGCCCGCGAGCTCGGCGCGAGACCCCGCCGTCAATCGTTTCCTTTGGACTTCCATGAGCAAACGTAGCGGACACCTGCGCCTCGGCGCTTTCCTTTACCCTGCCGGACACCACATTGCGGCGTGGCGGCATCCCGAGGCACAAGCGGACGCCGGCGTTAACTTCCGTCACTACGTCCGGCTCGCGCAAGCGGCCGAGGCCGCGAAATTCGATCTGATCTTTCTCGCCGACGGCGTGGGGACACGTGGCGACAACGTCGACTTTCTGAGCCGCACGGCGCACAGCTACGTGGCGCAGTTCGAGCCGATCACGTTGCTGTCGGCGCTCGCGGCCGTGACCGAGCGCATCGGTCTGGTCGGCACCGCCTCGACGAGCTTCAACGAGCCGTATCACATTGCCCGCAAGTTCGCCTCGCTCGATCACATCAGCGGGGGGCGTGCGGGTTGGAATCTGGTCACCTCGTCGAGCGAGCATGAAGCGAAGAACTTCAACCGTGACAAGCATTTCGACCACGCCGAGCGTTATGCACGCGCCGCTGAGTTCGCGGAAGTCACAGGAGGTCTGTGGGACAGTTGGGAAGACGACGCGTTCGTCCGCAACAAAGCCGAAGGGCGTTTCTTCGGCCCCGCCAAACGGCATGTGCTGGATCACAAGGGACGTTTCTTTCAGGTCAAGGGTCCGCTGAATGTCGCGCGTTCTCCACAGGGGCATCCGGTCGTCGTGCAGGCCGGGTCGTCCGAAGCAGGCCGGGACTTCGCAGCGAAGACCGCCGAAGTGATTTTCACGGCGCAGCAAACGCTGCAGGACGCGGCGGACTTTTACGCGGACGTGAAGGGACGCATGGCGGCTTACGGTCGTCATCCGGACGATCTGAAGATCATGCCGGGCGTATTTCCGATTGTCGGCCGCACCGAAGGCGAGGCGAGAGAGAAGTTTGAGCAACTGCAGTCGCTCGTTGATCCGAAGGTCGGACTTGCGCTCGTATCCGGGCTGACCGGTGGGTTTGATCTCTCGGACTATCCACTCGACGGGCCGATCCCTGAGCTGCCCGAAACGAATGCGAGCAAGAGCCGTCAGGTGTTGACGATCGAACTGGCTCGTCGCGAGAACCTCACGATCCGCCAGCTCTATTTGCGGGTCGCGGGCGCGCGCGGCCATTGGCAACTCGTCGGCACGCCGGCGCAGATCGTCGATCAACTCGAAGAGCGCTTTGTGAATCACGCCGCCGACGGTTTCAACGTGATGCCGCCCGTGCTGCCGGAGGGTTTGACCGATTTCGTCGAACTGGTATTACCGGAGTTGCGGCGACGCGGGCTGTTCCGTGAGGACTATGAGGGACGCACGCTGCGCGAGAACCTGGGATTGCGGTGGCCGGAAAACCGCCATTTTTCTGTACATCAATCCGGCGCATAACTTTCCACAATTCGTTATTTCCTCCCTGCGTGGCCGTCGCCTACGCTGAAACGATAGATGCATGCGCCTGCCGCCGCCACGCGTTGCGTGCAGCGGCCATAGCCTACTGGTATCTCCATCGGCAGGGGCGCTGCGCCTGGTCGCAGACAATCGACTTGCGGCCGTTCAATGAATCGTTTTGACGTGATGGGGATGCGAACATGAGCGATATCGTCATCGATGCACCGGTGTCTGCCGCGACGGTCGAGGCAGACTTGAACTACCTCGAGTTCACCGGCGAGAAGCCGGTGTCGTACCAATACGAACCGCCGCCGGGCGTTCCGAAGCGCAGTGGCGTGTACCGGCCGCATCGGGTGCGTATTTCAAATGCCCGTGTTGCGCCGCCGCCTGGCGCGTTGTCGCTCGATCGTAACGGCTTCGAACTGCATCGGCATGCTAGCGCGCTGAACGATTTCTCCGATCCGGCAAAGATCGAATCTGTCTACTATCGTGAAGCGGAGCAGTTGCTGAAACAGGCCACCGGCGCTCGCCGGGTGGTTGTGTTCGATCACACGTTGCGTGACGGCAATCCTGAGCGCAGCAATGGTGTGAGGGAGCCCGTCAAGTACATCCATAACGACCAGACTTTTGTGTCGGGGCCGCGTCGGGTGCGCGATCATCTGCCGACAGGTGAAGCGGAGCGGTTGCTGCAAGGCCGTGTGGCAATCGTGAACTTGTGGCGTCCGATTGGAGAAACGGTGCAATCGTCGCCGCTCGCGCTATGCGATTCGCGCAGTATCACGCTCAACGATCTGGTGGCATCGGACCTGGTTTATCCCGACAAGGTCGGCGAGACGTATGCGTTGGTCTTCAATCCGCGGCACCGCTGGTACTACTTTCCGCATATGTCACCCGATGAATTCCTGCTGCTGAAGATTTACGATTCGGCGGGCGACGGCATTGCGCGTCTCACGGCCCACACGGCATTCGACGATCCCACGTCGCAGGCCGATGCGCCGCCGCGCCGGAGCATCGAATTGCGCACGCTGTTGTTCTTTTGAACGCCGACGTTGAGCGCACCGGCATGCCGTGAAATGCAGGGCAACCGGTAGCGGGATGCGTCTGCTGCAGCATCGCAGAATCTGCAATATCGAAAGCGTGAATTCTTGTTTGTTTGTGACGCAACGTTTGGTTAGCATGCGGCGTTTGGGTCGTTGCCTTACCTCTTTGGTCGACACAGCTTTTGTTTTTCGTCGAGCGAGGTGAGCGTAACGCTTGCCCGGTGCGTTTTCACAGCTCTCACGCCTTCGACATGTCAAGCCTCCATGCATCCGACGCCGGCCAGCAGGCCACCGGCGTGACACGACGGCTGGCCGCCGCGATCGCTCAGGCGTCGCCGTCCCGCGACGCCGCTGCCATTGCAGCCGCAAGACGCGGCATCCTCGACTTTCTTGCCGCCGCCTTTGCCGGTGCGAGCGACAGCGGCTATCAAAAACTCCTGTCGGTCAGCGCCAACGACTCGCGCGGCGAAGCATCGGTGATCGGCAGCAGCGCCCGTGCGTCGGCGCAGCAGGCTGCGTTGCTCAACGGTTACGCGGGGCACGCACTCGATTACGACGACGTGCACAGCAGCGTAAGAGGCCATCCTGCGACGGTATTGCTGCCTGCGCTGTTCGCGCTGGCACAAACACGCGGCAGCAGCGCGCTCGACTTGCTCGATGCCTACGTCGTTGGCGTCGAAACGATGGCGCGGCTCGGTCTCGCGCTCGGCAGCCGACACTACGAGCAGGGCTTTCATAACACCGCGACATTGGGCGCACTTGGCGCGGCAGCCGCTGCGTCTTATCTGTTGAAGCTTGATGCCGGTGCCGTAGAGAACGCACTGGGTCTCGCCGCCACGCAGTCAGCCGGCCTACGCCTGCAGTTCGGCAGCGAAGCGAAACCCTTGCATGCCGGGCTCGCCGCGCGCGCCGGTTTATTCGCCGCCGAACTCGCGGCAGCGGGACTGCAGGGCTCGCCGGAGGCACTGGATGGACCGGTCGGCTTTTTCGCCGTGTTCAGCGGCGGCGCCGCGCAACCCGAACGCGTGCTCGACGGTTGGGGCGCACCCTGGCAAATCGCAGTCCCGGGTCTGTACTTCAAGCCGTGGGCGTGCTGCACGGCGACGCACTACGCCGTGCATGCCGCATTGACGTTGCGCGACACATACCGTCTCACGCCGGACGACATTGCCGAGGTGGCGGTGATATTTCCGCCCGGCGGCGACACACCGCTTTCCAGACATTTGCCCTCGACCGGTCTCGAAGCGCGTTTCAGCGTCGCCTACGCAGTCGCGGCCGCGCTGACGGATGGTTCGCCCAGCGTGGCTACGTTCGCCGATGTGCCCGTGCGCGACGACCTGATTGCACTCGCGCGGCGCGTGGCAAGCCGTCACGATGAAACCGCCGCGCGCGCGTCGACCGATCCGGCCACGCGTTTCTCGACCGTCGAAATCGCATTGCGCAACGGGACGGTACTGAGCCATAAGACCGACCGTCTCTACAGCGCGACGGATTTGGCCGCGAAATTCGCGGATGCCACCGGCCACGACGAACGTCTCGCTTTCATCCCCGCGCATATCGAGACCATGCAGAGCACCGCCGACCTCGCTACCCTTTTCAATGTCTTCGCACAGATCCACGTATGAGCACGAATAACAGCAGTACCCGCAGGCAGATGCGTCTCGGGCTCTTCATTCAGGGCGCGGGACACCACGTCGCCGGCTGGCGGCATCCTGACGCGCAGGCGGGCAGCGAGAATCTCGCGCTGATGCAGCGCATCACGCAAACCGCCGAACGTGCCAAGTTCGACATGGTCTTTCTTGCCGATGGTCTCACCAGCGGCCCCGATGCGCATCCGTCGATGGCGATGCGGCTCGAGCCGCTGTGCCTGCTGTCGGCGCTCGCTATGGGCACGCGTCACATCGGTCTCGCCGCTACCGCGTCGACCACGTATAGCGAGCCGTATCACGTCGCGCGCGCGTTTGCATCGCTGGATCATCTGAGTAGCGGGCGGGCGGCCTGGAACGTCGTAACGACTTCGTACGACCGCACGGCCGCGAATTTCACACGTGGCAATCATCCGGATCACGCGCTGCGCTATGAAATGGCGGGTGAGTTCGTCGACGTCGTCAAAGGACTGTGGGACAGTTGGGATGACGACGCGGTGCTCAAGGACAAGGCGCGTGGCGTCTACTTCGATCCTGCCAAGGTCAATACGCTGGATCACAAGGGGCAGTTCTTCGCCGTCAAAGGTCCATTGAATGTGTCGCGGCCGCCACAGGGGCATCCCGTAGTGATTCAGGCCGGCTCGTCCGGACCGGGGCAGGACCTGGCCGCGCGCACGGCGGAAGTGGTGTTTACCGCGCAGCAGACTATTGAAGAAGCGCAGGTCTTCTATCGCGATCTGAAAGGCCGCTTGCCGAAATTTGGCCGTGAGGGCCAGCAGTTGCACGTGATGCCGGGCGTGTTTCCTGTTATCGGCAGGACGGAGCAGGAAGCGAAAGACAAATACGCACAGTTGCAGGAATGGACCGATACATCGGGCGCGCTGTCACTGTTGTCCGACCGGTTGGGGCACGACGTGTCGAAGTATCCGCTCGATGGTCCGCTGCCGGAGCTGCCCGAATCCGATCAACTGAAAAGTCGCGCCAAACTGCTGACCGATCTCGCCCGCCGCGAGAATCTGACTTTGCGCGAGCTGTATTACCTGGTGGCCGGCGCGCGTGGGCACCGCATCGTATGGGGCACGCCTGTGCAGGTGGCGGATGCACTCGAAGAGTGGTTCACGGGCGAGGCGGCCGACGGTTTCAATATCATGCCGCCGTATTTCCCGGGCGGTCTCGACGATTTTGTCGAACTCGTCGTGCCGGAGTTGCAGCGGCGTGGGCTATTCCGCACCGAATATAGCGGCACTACCTTGCGTGATCACCTCGGTCTGCAGCGGCCCGTGAGCCGCTATGCGGGGCACTGAGACACAAGAGGTAAGAGGTGGAAAGTAAAAAGCGGCGTCTGCTGGGCAGACGCCGCTTTTTTTCAAGCTTGCATCCAGACCCGCGCCGTACTGGCAGGTCCAGATCGTTCGAGATCGTCTAGATCGCGAAGTGGCGCAGATCCAGTGCCAGCGGTGTGCGGGGCGCCGCCGCATGGGCAGTCTCCGGCGCGGACGGGGTATGCGCCAGAAACTCACGCGTACGCGGATTGACCGGCGCGCGGAACAGCGCGTTAGCCGGGCCATGTTCGACAATCACGCCGGCCTCGGTGAAATACACCGCATCGCTCACTTCCTCGGCAAAGCGCATCTCGTGCGTGACGAGCACGCAGGTCATGCCGTCCCTCACCAGATCGCGGATCACGGTCAGCACTTCGCCCACGGTCTCCGGATCCAGCGCCGAGGTCACTTCATCGAAGAGGATCAGATCCGGCTGCATCGCAAGTGCGCGTGCAATCGCCACGCGCTGTTGCTGACCGCCCGACAGTTCACCCGGATACGCATGCGCCTTGTTCTCGAGGCGGACCTTCTTCAGCAGATCGTAAGCGGTGCGAGTGGCGCTGGCTTTGTCGCGCCCCAGGATGCGCACGGGCGCGACAACCAGATTGTCCAATACGCTCAGATGCGGAAACAGGTTGTATTGCTGGAACACGAAACCGACGCGCTTGCGTAGTTCGATCTCGTCGCGTTCAGAGGCGAGCCGGTCGACGCGGATACCGTCGACTTCGATCTCACCGTGTTGGGGACGCAATAGCCCGGTAATGCAGCGCAGAATCGTCGACTTGCCCGACCCGGATGGTCCGATGATCGACACGGCCTGCCCGCGGAACACGTCGAGGTCGATACCCTTGAGCACCGGCGTCGAGCCGAATGACAGATGCACATCGCGCAACCGGACTAGTGGGCGCACGGCCGCAGCAGCGGCTGCGGATGCGGATGGGGGAGCGAGCGAGACATCAACTGAAAGCATAGCGTTTCTCAAGAAGGCGGGTGAAGCGCGCGATCGGGTAGCAGTAGGCGAAAAACAGCCCGAGCACCGTGAAATAGACGAGGACCGTGAAATCTGCACGCGCCACGGTATTGCTCGCCACCTGCGCGGTGTCCAGCAGATCGTGCACACCCACCAGCGACGCGAGCGCGGTCGCCATCGTGATGCTGGCGTACAGGCTCATCCACGGCGGCAGCATCCGCTTCACGCATTGCGGCAGGATGATCCAACGGAACACCTGGGTTCGGCTGAACGCAAGCGAACGTGCCGCGTCCCACTGTGCATGAGGGATCGACTGGATCGCACCGCGGAAGATCTCGGCGAAGTTGGCGCTGGCCGGCAGCGCGAGTCCGAGCGTGACCTTGAACCAGTCAGGAAACGGCACGATGTGTTGACCGAGCGCGATTTCGAATGGGAACACGTAGGTCGAAAAATAGATCAGCACGAGCAATGGGGCATTTCGAAACACCTGCACATAGCTGCGGACAATCAGACGGACGCCCCGGATCGGCGACAGCAGCAAGGGGCCGAGCGCAAGACCGGCGAGTGTGCCGAGTGCAATGGCAAGCAGGCTGATTTCGATGTTGACCCACAGAGATTTGCCGAGCGCCGGCGCCCAAGTAATGAGTGCGGCAAGTGCGGGATAGCTCGGGCCATGCGCGATCTCGTGTTCGGCGAGCGCCAGCAGGGCGGCGACACCGACCACGCTGGCAAGCGCAAAGAGGGAACGGTACCGCCCGTCCCGCGCGGGCACGATGATGGATTCAGTGGCCATAGCCTGGCATCCTCAGACGGACTTCGAGCCAGCGTCCTGCGCGATTGATCGCAAAGGTCAGTGCACCGAAGAACAGCAGAATCAGGATCATCAACTCGAGCACGTTGTCGCGCTGCGTCCAGATCATGATCGATGCATACGTGATGTCGCCGACGGCGATTGCGGAAGCGACGGTGGTCATCTTCACCAGGTCGACCATGTTGTTGACGAGCGCGGGGAGCGCAAAGCGCAGCGCGAGCGGCAACTGCACGCTCCAAAGGCGTTGGCGGCGGCTGAAACCGAGCGACTGGGCTGCTTCGAGCGTGGTGCGCGGCACCGCTTCGATACCGGCGCGCAGGGCTTCGGCATGAAACGCGCCCTTGTGCAGCGAGATGACGATCGCGCTCCAGATGAACGGCGTCAGCGGATTGCCGCCCAGATTGCGCAGTGCCTCGCTGAGCAGCATGTTGATCACCAGAAAGGCGCAGAAAAGCTGCACGAGCGTCGGCGTATTGCGCGTGATCTCGACGAACACGCGAGCGGGGCGCGCGAGCGCCGGACGCTGGGAAGTGAGTAGCGCCGCCAACACCACACCGGCGCCAAGACTGCCGAGCGCCGTAACAAGCGAGAGTTCCAGCGTGACCAGCATGCCATGCAGGAACGACGCGAGTTCGTCAGGCGCGAGAACGAAACTGTAGTTCAGCCCGATCCTGCTGATCGCATCGACCACGCTCGCGGCGGCGTGCGAGAGCACTTGAGTCGACTCGCTCATGCACCTTGCGCCTTGTACTTCGCATGCAGATCGAGCACGGCTTGCGAGGGCTGCATGCCGTTCTTGTGCTCGACGTCGATCAGCCAGCCGCTGCGATGCCAGTCCTGCACGATTTTTTCGAGCGCGCTCTGCGTATCCGTTTCACCCTTGCGAACCCAGATTACAGACGGCGACGGAATCAGCTCGTTCGATACGGGAATCGTGTAGTCCTTCCAGTCCGGATTGCGCGCGACGAGCAGGCGCAGCGTAGGGGCAACGTGAACCGCGGCGACGCAGTTATTGCCGCGCAATGCGAGCAGCGACTCCGGTTGGCCGCGAAATGCCTTCACCTGTGCGCCATATTCTTCGGCGAGCGGTTTCGTATAGTTGCTGCCCTGCGAGACGCACACGGGCTTGCCGCGCACGTCGTTCCAGGTCTTGATGCCGCTGTCCTTGCGGGTAATCAGCGCACCGCCGATTTCCTCGAACGGGGTAGGCGGGTAGGAGAAGAGTTCCGCGCGTTCCTTCGTGACTTCCATGTTGGCGATCAGTGCATCGACCTTGCCTTGCTGCAGGAACTGCACGCGATTCGACGGTTGAACCGGCGTCAACTCCACGTCGACGCCGAGGCGTTTCGCGACGTCGTTCGCGAGATCGATATTAAAGCCGAGCGGTTTCTGTGTGGCCGGATCCAGCGAGCCGAACGGCGGACCGGACAGGATCACGCCGATGACGATCTTGTGCCGCAGATGAATCCGATCGAGTGTCGTATCGGCGTGGGCGGCACTGGCGCCCAATGCTGCGAAAAGCGTTACGGCGCGCAATGCGCGCTGGAGGGTGGGGCGGGTCGGTCGGCTGAACATGAAAGATAGGCGGAAGTCAGGTTGGATCCTGATATCGCTCCGGCCGATCGGCGTGACTTCGTTGCTATGAGGCCACCAGGACTTGCCGGAGGAGAAATACAGGACGCGATTCGGGACTGCCTATTCTCGGCATGTGTGACGCCGGAAAGAACCAAGGATTTTTCATACCGTTATCTGATTCGCGCATTTATGCAGACGCGAGCGTCGTTGAAACGGAGAAATGGATGTTGTGGCGGATTTGACCGGCTATGCACCGGTTGTGTGTGCCGCGCTATATCCGGCTGACACGTTTGCTCCTGTTGCAGCACGCCGGCATGCTGTGGAAAGCATGCCGGCGTGCTTGTGCGGCTAGCGCGTTGACGCTCAGAATCAGAAATCCAGTCCCGGCCCACCTGCGCCCGGACCGCCAGCCTGGCCGGCTGCCGGCGCATCCTTCGGTGCTTCATGAACGGTGGCATCGGTGGTCAGCAGCAGACCCGTAACCGAGGCCGCGTTTTGCAGCGCCGTACGCGTGACCTTGGTCGGATCGAGCACGCCCGATTCCACGAGGTCGCCGTATTGGCCGGTCTGTGCGTTGTAGCCGAAGTTGCCCGTACCGTCGGCCACCTTGGCGACCACTACGCTGGCTTCTTCACCGGCGTTCGTCACGATCTGGCGCAGCGGTTCTTCGAGCGCGCGCAGCACGATCTTGATGCCCGCATCCTGATCGGCGTTCACACCTCTGAGTCCGCTGATGGCCTGCTTCACGCGGATCAACGCGACGCCGCCGCCCGGCACGATACCTTCTTCGACCGCAGCGCGCGTGGCGTGCAGCGCGTCGTCGACACGGTCTTTCTTTTCTTTGACTTCGATCTCGGTCGCGCCGCCCACCTTGATGACCGCCACGCCGCCCGCCAGCTTCGCCACACGTTCCTGCAGTTTTTCCCGGTCGTAGTCGGAGCTTGCTTCCTCGATCTGCGTGCGGATCTGCTTCACACGCGCTTCGATGTTCTTGCTGTCGCCTGCGCCGTCGATAACCGTGGTGTTCTCCTTGCCCACCTCGATGCGCTTGGCTTGACCGAGTTCCGCAAGCGTCGCTTTCTCGAGCGACAGCCCGGTTTCTTCGGCGATCACCTGGCCGCCGGTCAGAATCGCGATGTCTTCAAGCAGGGCCTTGCGGCGGTCGCCGAAGCCCGGCGCCTTGACCGCGACGGTCTTCAGAATGCCGCGAATGTTGTTGACCACAAGCGTAGCCAGCGCTTCGCCTTCCACGTCTTCCGCGATGATCAGCAGCGGGCGGCCGGCTTTGGCGACCTGTTCCAGAATCGGCAGCAGATCGCGGATGTTCGACACCTTCTTGTCGTGCAGCAGCACGAACGGGTTATCGAGCACGGCAACCTGTTTGTCCTGATCGTTGATGAAATAGGGCGACAGGTAGCCACGGTCGAACTGCAGGCCTTCCACCACGTCGAGTTCATCGTCGAGCGACTTGCCGTCTTCGACGGTAATGACGCCTTCCTTGCCGACCCGGTCGATCGCTTCGGCGATACGCTGGCCGATCGACTCTTCGCCGTTGGCCGAGATCGTTGCGACCTGGGCGATTTCCTTGCTGGTCGTGGTCGGCTTGCTGATCTTCTTCAGTTCGTCGATCGCGGCGATCACGGCCTTGTCGATGCCGCGTTTCAGGTCCAACGGGTTGAGGCCTGCCGCGACGTATTTCTGGCCTTCACGCACGATGGCTTGCGCGAGCACAGTCGCGGTGGTGGTGCCGTCGCCGGCGGCGTCGCTGGTGCGCGAGGCAACTTCCTTCACGAGTTGCGCGCCGATGTTCTGCACGCGGTCCGGCAATTCGATTTCCTTGGCGACCGAGACGCCGTCTTTCGTCACCACCGGCGAGCCGAAGCTGCGTTCCAGCACCACGTTGCGGCCCTTCGGACCGAGCGTGACCTTGACCGCGTTGGCCAGAATGTTGACGCCTTCGACCAGTTTCGAGCGGGCGACGTCGCTAAAAATGATTTCTTTTGCTGCCATGGTTTGATGCTCCGTTCGTTATTGCGTGACGACTGCGACGACATCTTCTTCGCGCAGCACGAGCAATTCGTTGCCGTCGACTTTGACCGACTGGCCGGCGTACTTGCCGAACAGCACACGTTCGCCGACTTTCAGGTCAGGCTCGATGCGTTTGCCGTCACTATCGCGCTTGCCCGGCCCAATGGCGATCACTTCGCCCTGGTCCGGCTTTTCGGCGGCGCTTTCGGGAATGACGATGCCTGAAGCAGTTTTGGTTTCCTGGTCGAGACGCTTGACGATCAAGCGGTCATGCAAGGGACGTAGGCTCATGGTTCGACTTCCGCGATTGAAATTTGGCACTCGTCGTTGGTGAGTGCTGACCGGAATCGAGTATAGAAAGATGCCGCGCGACGCTCCAATAACGGATTCATCGATCCTTATCGGCGAATGGCATTTCAGAAACGCGCATATCCATAGCTTGATTCGCTGGTTTTGCAAGGTGGGCCGCGTCCCTATACTGATCCGTCGAATCGGCACGTCCCATCGGGATGCCGATACACGCTCCCAAGACAATCAGCCGGATCTAGCCTGATCCGCGCGCTTATACACAAGGAATGATGGCATGCAGGTCTCTCAGGAAAGCACAGCACGTGCGCGGCTTCAGGCGGCGCTCGGCGCGTTGCCGGCGCTCGCTAAAGCGATCGGCGAAGACGCCGCGCAACGCGAGGTGCGGCGCGAGTTGCCGTTCGACCGCTTCGCGTTGTTTCGCGAATCGGGGCTCGGCGTGCTCCGTTTTCCGGTCGAGTGGGGCGGCCTCGGCGGTTCGCTGGAGGACCTGTTCCATGTGATCGCCACGCTGGCTGCGGAAGAGTCGAATGTCGCGCATGCATTGCGGATTCATTTCGATCTGACCGAACAGTTGGTGCTGTCACCGCGCTCCGCCTTCAACGACACGCAGATCGAGCGCGTACGGGAAGGGGCGATCTTCGGCGGCGCGTCGACGGAGCTTGGCACATCCAGGCCCGGTGAAATCGTCACCAAGCTGGTGCGCGACGGTGAGCACTTTCGCGTAACGGGCAAAAAATACTGTTCGACCGGCACGGCGTTCTCCGACTATGCGCGCATCAATGTGCAGGACGAGAAGGATGAGAAGGTGTCGATTGTCATCCCGGTCTCACGTGAGGGCCTGCAGGTGCTCGACGATTGGGACGGGATGGGGCAGCGCATGACGGCGAGCGGCAGTCTCGTGCTCGACAACGTGCAGGTATTTGCCCATGAAATCGCAACACGCGGCTATACGAGTCTCGCAGGCCGCCATGGCAGCGCGGTGCGGCAATTGCATCTGGTAACGGTCGCGGCAGGTATCGTGCGCAACATTCTTGCGGACGCGCGGCGCTACGTGACGCAATACGGGCGCCCAGTGCTGCATAGCCCGGCACCCTCGGCACGCGAGGACGGTTTCGTGCAGCAGGTGGTCGGCGACCTCGCGGCGCACAGTCTGTCGATCGACGCGCTGGTCGCGCAGAACGCACGCACGCTGGACCGCTCGGCAAATGCAATCCGCAGCGGCGCAGCCAATGCGGAAGACCTCGTGCTGGAAGGGTCCTTGGCTACCGCCAAAACGCAACTGGTGGTCAGCAAGCTGGCGCTCTATGCGGGCGAGCGTTTGTTTGAAATCGGCGGGGCATCGGCTACAGGGCGAGCGCACAATTTCGACCGTCACTGGCGCAATCTGCGCACGATCTTCAGCCACAACCCGTTACTGCATAAAGCACGCGTGATCGGCGATTACGAGTTGAACGGCGTGACCACGCATCTGACTGAAGGGCGCGTTTTCTGAAATTCCTGGAAAAAACGCTGCGATCCATTTACCCATCATCCCACTACTGAATGCCATGAGCCGAGATCTGCTATTGCTGTTGGAACCGGGCTTTACCGATCCGAACCACCCCGACGAGCGCTTTATCTGTCCGGATGGCGCGCCTATCGAAGGATTGCTGGCGAGCGACCCTGCGCTTAACGCACGCCTGGACATTCGCCGCTTGCCGTTCCCGCGTCCCCGCGCCGCGGTCGTGGAGGCACTCGATGCTGAGCACCAGAGTCTGCCGGTGTTGATTTTCGGCGACGATCAGCCTGCGCCGGCAGATGCCCAGACGCTGGGCGAGAAGCGCTTCGAAACGGATACGCGCCGGATCCTCGACCTGCTTGCGCAGCGTCACGGTTTCCCCAAGGTGCATTGACGCAGCGGCTGCAAGCCGGCTTGGCGCAGTAACGGCAGTACGCGCTCACCTAATAAATTGAGGTCAGGCCGGAAATCGAAGAAACTCAGCTGCACGCCGTCGACGCAGATGAGGGCGCAGCCAGAGTTGAGTAAGTCACCGCGAGCCTCAGTTCAACGCGACTGCCGCCGCGGCGCTCACCGGCGAGCCTTCGATCGCGACCGACTGCGCCCCGTCCGGGCCAACCGGCACATCGCCCACCAGCGTCGTGCGATACAACTGCCGGTCGAAGTCGAGATCGAAAATATCTGTGGGGGCGAGGTGAGCGGTCGCGCGGTTGTCCCAGAACGCTACGCTGCCGGCCTCCCATTTGAAGCGAACGGTGAACTCCGGCCGCGTCACGTGTTCCCAGAGAAGTTCGAGCAGCACCTGGCTTTCGCGCGGCGTCACGCCGACGATCGACTTCAGGAAGCTAGGGCTGACATAGAGCGCCCGCTCGCCCGTTTCCGGATGCACTCTGACGAGCGGATGCTCGGTAACGAGAATGCGTTGTTCGACGGCTTTGACGAATGCTTCCGTTCCGCTTGCGCCGGCTGGCGGCGTAAAGCGATGCAGTCCGCGCAGGCCATCGACGAACGTGCGCAACGGCGCGGAAAGCTTCTGATACGCGGCCACCAGGTTGGTCCACTGCGTATCGCCGCCGTAAGGCGGAATCGTCACGCCGCGCAGGATCGACGCCCAGGGCGGATTGACCGCGGCCGTCACATCCGTGTGCCAGCCGGTCCAGGGGCGCTGCAGCGCTTGCCCCTCAAAACGCGTTGCCTTGCGGTACTTCGAGATCGAATAGATTTCCGGATGGTCGTCGACATGGCCGAACACCGGATGTCCCAAAGTTAACTCGCCAAACTGTGCCGAGAAAGCGACGTGCTGTTCGTGCGTCAGGAACTGCTCGCTAAAGAACACGACGCGCCACTTAAGAAGCGCCGCGCGAATGTCCGCGATCTGACGTGTATCCAGTTTCTGTGTGAGATCGACACCGTGGATTTCTGCGCCGATATGCGCTGAAAGCGGGTTGACCTGAATCGACTGTACTTCCTGCAATGCGGCTGCGCTCATGCGAGGCTCCTGGCGAAGAGAACGTGTTGCGTCAATATCCCGCTACGGCGGGTAGCTGTTTTGTCTCGGCGGTATAGCGGTTTGCAGGTCGCGGCAGCCCGAGATTCTCGCGTAGCGTGCGGCCCTCGTATTCAGTGCGGAAAAGTCCGCGCCGTTGCAACTCCGGCACCACCAGTTCGGCGAATTCCGTCAACCCGCCCGGTAACCACGGCGACATGATGTTGAAGCCATCCGCGCCTTCTTCTTCAAACCACTGTTGCAACTGGTCCGCGATGCTTTGCGGCGTGCCGACCACCTGCTGATGGCCGCGCGCGCCGGCAATGCGTAGATACAGATCGCGGATCGTCAGGTTTTCGCGCCGCGCGAGATCGAACAGCAAGCGTTGACGGCTCTTGCCACCGTTGGTTTCCGGCAACTCGGGCAACGGCCCGTCGACGGGATACTGGGAAAGGTCTACACCGCCCGACATATTCGACAATAGCGACAGACCGACCGTCGGATGAATCAGGTCCTGCAGCGCGGCGAACTTCGCGTCGGCCTCTTCCTGCGTGCGGCCGACAATCGGAAAAATGCCCGGCATGATCTTCAGATGATCCGGCGAGCGGCCGTATTTCGCGAGGCGGCCTTTGACATCGCGATAGAACGACTGCGCTTCATCGAGTGTTTGATGCGCGACGAAGATCACCTCCGCGGTTTGCGCGGCGAGCTCACGTCCCGCTTCCGATGCGCCGGCCTGCACGACGACCGGCCATCCCTGCGGCGAACGCGCGACGTTTAGCGGTCCGCGCACCTTGAAGTGCTTGCCTTTGTGACCGAGCACGTGCAGTTTGTCCGGATCGAAATAGACGCCGCTTTCCTTGTCGCGAATAAACGCGTCGTCTTCCCAGCTGTCCCATAGGCCTGCAACCACATCGTAGAATTCACGCGCGCGTTCATAGCGGACCGCGTGCTCCGGATGGCGTTCGAAATTGAAATTGAGCGCTTCGGATTCGGTGCTCGATGTGACGAGATTCCAGCCCGAGCGTCCGCCGCTCAGATGATCGAGTGAAGCGAATTTGCGCGCGAGGTTGTATGGTTCGTTGAACGTGGTGGAGACCGTCGCGATCAGGCCGACGTGTTTCGTCACGACCGAAAGCGCGGACAGCAGCGTCAACGGCTCGAAATGATCGGCGCGCGCCGTGCGGGATAGCGAGGGTAGATTCGTGTCGCGTACGCTCACGCTGTCGGCGAAAAATATCGTGTCGAATTTGGCGCGTTCGGCGATCTGCGCCAGTTCCGCGTAGTGTGCGAAGTCGAGTCCGCCACTCGCGTGTGCATCCGGATGCCGCCATGCGGCGATATGGTGGCCTGTCTCCATCAGGAAGGCGCCTAGTTTGATCTGCCGCTTCTGGCGATTTTCACCGCTCATCGTTCTCTCCGCGAAGGGTTTGTGTGTATGGGGGATGCCGCGGGTGTCACCACGCGAGCCGCCATTCGGTGATCGGTGGATTCGCTACTGGAATGCGCGTGCCGCCGTGTGGCGTGTCATCGTCGTGAGGCTCATGGCGCGCGGCGTCGTACTCGGCGAAGTCGGCCAGCACTTCGTCGCGCAAATGAATGAAGCGGGGATCGTTACGCTCGCGTGGACGCGGCAGAGCGACATCGACAATCCGTTTGATGCGGCCCGGCCGCGGCGCCATGGTGACGACGCGGTCGCCGAGGTAGAGCGCTTCGTCGACGTCGTGCGTGACGAGAATCATCGTGATGCGTTCGTGTTCCCAGATGCGTTGCAACTCGTTTTGCAGGCGGCCGCGCGTGAGTGCATCGAGCGCGCCGAACGGTTCGTCGAGCAGCAGCACGCGCGGGCGGTTCACGAGGCCCCGTGCGATCGCCACACGCTGCGCCATGCCGCCCGATAACTGATGCGGATACGCATTCTCGAAGCCGTTCAGGCCGACGAGCGCGATGTGCTGCGCAACCGCATCGCGCTTTTCTCGTGCCGACAGCGGCGCGTTACGCAACGCGGCGAGAATGTTTTGCGACGCCGTGAGCCACGGAAACAGGCGGTGATCCTGAAACACGATGCCGCGCTCGAGCGAGGTATCGCGCACCTTTTCTCCGGCAACGACGATTTCGCCGCTGTAATCGGTATCCAGGCCCGCGATCAGCCGCAGCAAGGTCGATTTACCGCAACCGCTCGATCCGAGCACGCTGACAAATTCGCCGGGGCGCACCCGCAGGCTGATGTCGTCGAGCACCGCAAGCGATGTGCCGCCTTGCTGCGTATAGCGCTTGCTGACGTGGAGAATGTCGATGCTGTCGGAAAGCGTGGAGGAAGTCATGTGCGGACCTTGATCTGTAATCTGTGTTCAGTGCAAATTCAGTGCATAGCCGGTGAATATCGGCTGCGTGCTTATCGAGCGGCCGCCTGTGAACGGCGCGCAAAGATCGCTCGCTCCACCGCGCGCGCAAGCGCGTTCAACGCCCAACCGGTCACACCGACCACGATCACGCCGAACAGCACCAGATCCATGCGGAACTGCTCGCTGCCGTCGATCAGCGTATTGCCGATCCCGCTGCCTGCCACCAGCAGATATTCCGCGCCAAGGGTGGCGAGCCACGAATAGATCAGCGCGAGATAGAGGCCGGTAAAAATCGACGGCAACGCGGCAGGCAGAATGACTGCGCGGATCAATTGCCAGCGCGAATAGCGAAAAGCGCGCGCGACTTCGATGTAGGCGCGCGGCACGGCGTGAATACCGTCACATGTATGCGCGGCGACCGGCAGCAACGCGGCGAGCGAGAGGAACACGACTTTCGCTGCGTCGCCGAGACCGAACCACACGGAAATCAGCGGAATCCATGCAAACAGGGAGATCTGCTTGAACGTGTCGAAGCTCGGGCCAATCATGCGTGTGGCGAGCCGCGAGAAGCCGAGCACACTGCCAAGCAACAGGCCGCCAAGCGTGCCGATCACGAAACCGCTCGCTTCACGCGCGAGCGAGGCGGAAAGGGCCTTGAAAAGCGCGCCGCTGACGATTTGCTGCCAGGCGGTGGCCATCACCTGCGCGGGGCTGACCAGCAAGCCGCTCTTGACGACGTGCGCTTCCGAGATCGCCCACCAGACCGCAATGGCGACGATGGGCAAGACGGCGCCGCGCCAGCCGACGCGTGAGAGCAGGGACCGGCGCGGCCGCGCCGCGCGCTGGAAGGAGGCGGGCACGTTACTGCCGCAGTCGCAGGACGCATCGGCCGACTGTTTCGATCCGGCAGGCCGCTTGAAAAGAGCAAGACTCATCGTGGATACCTCATATGCGGTGCGTGGCAGCAATCGGCGCCATTACTATTACTCGCGAAACGCCGACGGTTGACCGCGCCGCAAACGCGCTTCGAGCGCGTCGAGCGAACGATTCATCGCGTAACCGATGGCCCCGACCACGACCACCGAGGCCATCACCAGGTCGAGCTGGAACAGTTGCCGCCCGTAGACGATCAGATAGCCGAGCCCCTCGGACGACGCCACCAATTCGACGACCACCAGTGCGAGCCACGCTTTGGTGAACGCGAGCCGCACGCCGGTGGCGAGCGTCGGCACGGCAGCGGGCAGGACGAGATAGACGATCCGTTGCCAGCGGTTGTATTCGAAGACGCGCGCGACTTCATCGAGCGAGGCGGGTGTCTGGCGGAATCCTTGCAGCGTGCTCAATGTCACGGGAACAAGCGCGGCATGTGCGATCAGGATGTATTTGAGCGGCTCGCCGACACCGACGAGCAGCAGTAGAAACGGCAGCCAGCCGAGCACGGGGATCTGCACGAGCGCATTGAAGCTCGGCAACACGTAGGCCTCGAAAGTGCGCGACAGACCGAGCGCCGCGCCGAGCACAAAACCGACCAAGGTGCCCGCAACGAAGCCGAGCAGCACGCGCTGGAGACTGATGAGCGTATTGCTTGCGAGATCGCCGTTGCGTGTCAACTCGACAAAGGTGTCGAACACCCGCTCAGGTGGCGGCAAAATCTGCGGCGCGATCCAGCCGCGCTCGCAACCGGTCGCCCATAAGGCGAGCAGGACGACTGGCAATACCCACGGCGCGAGATGCCAGGCGAGTGCGCGCAGGCGCGCATTGCGATAGAGCGGCGCGCGCGGCGCCGCGGCGGCGTGGCCGAGCCGTTCGCTATCGACCGGAAATGCGGTTTCGCTCATCGTGATCGCTCCCGTTTTAGCTGAGCGGCTTGCCGGCAGCGTCGTAGCGCGTCCAGTAGTGGTCGAGTTTTTGCGCGCGCAGCGCGTTGTCGAGATATTTCGTCTCGAACCAGCCGTCGACCTGGACGGGTTGGCGGATCAGTTTGAGTTTCAGCGCATCCGCCGCGACCGCTTTATAGCGCGCGACGACAAACGGGTCGATCAACGGCGAATTGCGGTCTTTCAGACTTTGATTCGCGAACTCGGCCTGCCATGAGGAATAGGGCACGCCGCTTTTGGCCCACAGCTTGAAGAGCGCGTCGCGGTTCGCCTCATCCGACGACCATTGCGCGCCCTGAACGAACACGTTGACGACGCGTTGCACGACATCCGGATGCGCGTTATCGAAATCGTCGAGCACCAGCAGATGCGATTGACGCGTGAATTGCGGTCCATCGTTCTGCGATTCGTAGACGATTTTCGCGAGACCCTGGTCGCGCAGTTTGTACAGGTGGTAGTCGTTGACCGACGCGTCGATCCCCTTGGACGCCAAAGCGGCGAGCGAGCTGGCGGTGTCGAGATTGATCACGCGCAGGTCGCGCTCTTCGAGCTGATTGGCGGCGAGCGCGTTGTCGGCGACCAGTTGCAGATTGGTGCCGCGAAAAATGGAGACACGGCGACCTTTGAGGTCCTTGATCGAACGCACGTCCGAATCCGTGGGCACGGCGATCTTGATACCGGTACGCACGCCCGAGGCGAGCAGGAGGTGAGTCTTCAGGCCGTTGGCGCGGGCGAGTACTGCAGGCAGATCGCCCTGAAAGGCGAAGTCGAGTGACTTGTCGGCAATCGCTTCATTCACGGCCGGGCCGGCGCCTTTGAAGAACAGCCATTCGACCTTGATGCCGTCGGCGGCGAATTCCTTTTCGAGCGACTGCTGCAATTGCACGGTCGCCGCGGGGGTGCCGCCGAAGGTAGGCGGGTCGCCCGTGCCCTGCTGCGCAACGCCGATCCGGATCACGGCGGGTTTGTCAGCATAGGCGTGAACCGCGGCAAGCGACAGGGTCGCCACGGCAACGAAAGATTTCAGCAGACGGAAATAGCGCATGCGGCGATACCGATCGATGGAAGGGAATGGAGTGCAAATGCTCAGGTGGGCAGAGAGCTGGCACTACACGTTAGATTCGCGTGCGCTCGAATCCAACCAATCATTGCTGATAAGAAAATCTGCAGTAGTTCGAACCACGTTGCCTAAAAGGGTCCGTGCGGCACTGGCACGGTGCAAGTGCGCGATTCCCGATTTGCATAGTTAAATTCGTCGTTTTGCGTGCGTGGATTGCATGGCTACCATGCGACGCTTCAGCCATTCATGCGAACGCGAGATCATGTCCACTGTTGCTTTTCCATCCACCGTCGCCGACCCGCAAGCGCCTGCGGGTAACACAGCGTCTTCCACTGTCATCCGTAGTGCGCAGGATGTTTCGCGCATCGTCAATGCGGGCGCTGCAAAGGGCAGTAACGCACGCATCGTGATTGCGATCGCCCTGGGTGGAGTCTTTCTCGATGCTTACGACCTGACGTCGCTTGCTTACGGGATCAAGGACATCGCGCGCCAGTTTTCGCTGTCGCCGGTTCAGGTGGGATTCGTTTCGTCGGCGATCACGTTCGGCGCGATCCTCGGCGCGCTGTTCGGCGGGTATCTGACTGATCGCATCGGCCGTTATCGCGTGTTCATGGCCGATATGCTGTTCTTCGTGGTCGCGGCGATCGCGGCCGGTCTTGCGCCGAATGCGTGGGTGCTCGGCGGGGCGCGCTTTCTGATGGGCTTCGGCGTGGGGCTCGATCTGCCGGTGGCGATGGCGTTTCTCGCCGAGTTCTCGCGGGTAGCGGGCAAGGGCAACAAGGCGGCCAGTGTGGCCGCGTGGTGCCCCGCATGGTACGCGGCCACGAGCACCTGCTATCTGCTGATTCTCGGGCTGTACGCGATTCTGCCCGAGCATCAGCTTGGCTGGTTATGGCGTCTGACACTCGCGTTCGGTGCGGTACCGGCCATCGTGATTATTCTCGTGCGCAGCCGCTATATCAGCGAATCGCCTGTTTGGGCAGCGAATCAGGGCGATCTCGAGGAGGCCGCGCGCATTCTGAAGCGCTCGTATGGCGTCGACGCAGTGGTTGAACGAAGCGCGACGCGGGTCAAGGCGCCGCGTGCGGCGTCGTGGCGCAACTATGGGGTCCTGTTCAACGCCACTTACCGGCGCCGCACGATTCTTGCCGCGGTGATCGGCAGTGCTTCTTCGTTCGGTTACAACGCGATCATTTTCGGCTTGCCGGTGATCATCACTAGCTTCTTTCATCAGGGGCCGCTTACGACGATCATCGCGGCGCTCTCGCTGAATCTGGCATTTGCGTTTGTGGGTGGGCTGATCGGCGTGCGCACCGCACCAACCGTCGGTGCGTGGAAGATGACGGTGCTCGGGCACTCGCTGCAGTTCGCCTCGCTGATCGGGCTCGCGTTGATCGGCAAACCCGGCAGCGGCGCGCTCGTGGTCGTCGCGATCCTGTTGCTTGGCGGCTATCTGTTCGGGCAAGGTTTCGGACCAGGCTCCCATTCGATGACCTATGCGTCGCTGAGCTATCCGACCTCGCTGCGCGGAATCGGCGTGGGTTTCAACCAGACCTTGGTGCGTTCCGCGTCGACGGTCTCGCTATTTCTGTTCCCGGTTCTGGCTGCCGCGCTGGGTACGAAGGTCTTCTGGTTGATCGCCATTGCGCCGCTGAGCTCGCTGCTCGTGCTGCTGGCGATCCGTTGGGAGCCGTCGGGGTACGACATCGACGCCGAGGACTACGCGGATTCAGGAGTGACGTCACGAGCGTAGGGCGCCACGAAACAAATAAGCAAAGCGAAATTTGTTGGTTTGGGTAAGCCTGCGGCACCGCGATACTTGATCGTCCGATGGCCACGCCATTCGATTTCGACGCATCCGTCTGCTGTTCAACTCCCAGACCGAACCCGACACCATGACGCAATTCAATCACCCCGATCAGCCTGCGCTCGACACACTGCGGCTGATCGGTCCCTCACCCGAGAACTGGGTCCCGCCGCGCGATGGCATCGACCATAACGTGGTGGTTGTCGGCGGTGGACAGACCGGCGCGGCGTTCGCTTTCGCCTTGCGGCGCGCCGGCATCGGTCAGGTCAGCGTGATCGACGCCGCTGCCGATGAAGGCCAAGCGGGCGTCTGGTTGAATCGCGCCCGCATGAACAAGCTGCGCACCCCTAAATCATTGGTGGGCCCCGAGGCGGGTCTGCCGGGGCTGAGCTTTCAGGCATGGTATGAAGCGCGCTTCGGCGCTGCGTCGTATGCGGAGATCGACCGCATTCCTCGCACGCGCTGGGCAGAATATCTCGCGTGGTACCGGCATTTCCTCGAAATTCCGATTCGCTACGGCACACGGCTTACGCGAATCGAACCTACGGGTGAGCATTTTCGTTTGCATCTGGAAGTACGCGATGGCGCCACGGTGCGCAATATCGTGGAGACGGCACGCAAGATCATCCTCGGCAACGGCGTTGCGGGTAACGGCGGGCCGAACATTCCTGCTGTGCTGAAGAGCCTTCCGCCGACACTTCGTGCTCACACCTCCGAGGCGATCGATTTCGCTGCGCTGCGCGGCAAATCCGTGGCGGTGATCGGCGGCGCGGCGTCCGCATTCGATGCGGCAGGCACGGCACTCGAAGCCGGCGCAGGGCAGGTGCATCTGTTCGTGCGGCGTGAGCGGATCGCGTCGGTGCCGGTGACCCGCACACGCGCCTATCCCGGCGCGTACGACAACTATTTCCATCTGCCTGACGCGATTCGCTGGTCGCAGGCGCGACGCTTCCGCGTTGCCGGTTCGACGCCGCCAGTCGACGCCCTGGAGCGCGTCACACGCTTTCCGAACTTTCATCTGCATCTCGGCGCGCCGTGGACACATGCAAGCGTCAGAGACGAGCGCGTGGAGACCGACGTGGCGGGTGAGTCGTTCGCATTCGATTTCGTCATTGCCGGCACGGGCTATGTGATCGATCCGGCGTTGCGGCCGGAGTTGGCACAGATCGCCGGGCATATCCGCCTGTGGCGCGATCAATACGTGCCCGCCGCAGGCGATAGCGACGACGCGCTGGGCGCGCATCCGTATCTCGGCGCCGCGCTCGAATACCTCGAGAAGGTCGAGGGCGAGGCGCCTTATCTGAAGAACATCCACGTCTACAACCCAGCGGCCTTCGTCAGTTTCGGATTGCCGGTCGGTGACGTACCGAGCATGAAGCGCGATATTCCCTCCGTGGCGCAGCGAATCAGCCGCGATCTGTTTCTCGCCGATCTGGACGCGCATGAAGCACGGATTCACGGCGACATCGCCGCGGATTTCGACGATTCAGTCTACGCACAGAGCGTCTGGCAGCGCGACAGGGTCGACGTCGCGTGAGGTGGACCCGAGCAAGCGCACGGTCACGATAATTCAATAAGGCGAGAGGCAGGAGCCGCTATGTCCACGCAGTTCGAATCGATCACGACAGGAACGCCGGCCATCGGCACGGACGTCGTTGACATCAACCGCGCCGTAACACGGCGTGGGCTCTCACGCAGTGTTCTGATTGCGGGCCTCGCTGCCATAGCGTGGTTCGGCAGCGCAGCGCTGACCGAATGGTGGCCGAGTGCCGACGACTGGCCGTATACGAAAGAATTCATCGCGTTGAAGCTGGTGCTCGCGGCATTTGCTGTTGCGACGACCGTCGCGGGATGGCGCAATCCGTCCACTCAGGCGACGACGCCCACGCGCACCAGCGCATGGCTTGGGGCAATGCCATGGTTGCTCGCGCTGGCGCTCGGCGTGAGCGCATGGGAAGCGATCACCGCACAACTCGAGTGGCTGCCGCGGCCCTTTTTCGCCCCACCGCAGGCGCTGATCGGTGTCTATGCCGAAGACTACCCGCGGCTTGGTTCGAGCGTCGTGCATTCGTTTGGACTACTCGCCTATGGCTACGTGCTAGGCGCGGCTGCGGGATTCGTGACGGGCGTGAGCATCGGCTGGTCGCAGGCCGTGAGTTACTGGGTCCATCCGGTCCTGCGCCTGATCGGGCCGCTACCGGCTACCGCATGGTTGCCGCTGGCGTTCTTCTTCTTTCCGTCGAGCTTCAGCGCGAGTGTGTTCCTGATCGCGCTGGCGACCGCTTTCCCGGTCGCAGTGCTGACCTGGTCGGGCGTAGCCGGCGTCAACTCGGCCTATTACGACATCGCGCGCACGCTCGGCGCGCGGCCCGCTTTTCTGATTCTGCGCGTGGCGATTCCGGCGGCGCTGCCGTCGGTGTTCGTCGGCCTGTTCATGGGTCTTGGCGCGTCGTTTTCGGTGCTGATCGTCGCAGAGATGATGGGCGTGAAAGCGGGGCTCGGCTGGTATCTGCAATGGGCCCAGGGCTGGGCGGCGTATTCGAATATGTATGCAGCGCTGCTCGTGATGGCGCTGATGTGCTCCGGTCTGATCACGTTGCTGTTTCGTGTGCGTGATCGCCTGCTGGCTTGGCAAAAGGGATTGCTCAAATGGTAGCCGTACCCGAAGTGTTGAATCAGTCGGCCGCTGCTGCGCCGGTCCGCGACGGCGCACGCATCGACGTGCGCCACGTCAGCCATCAAGTCGCGCTGCGTGGTGCCGCGTTGCCGGTGCTACAGGACGTCGGTTTCACGGTCGAGCCGGGCGAGTTCGTTGCGCTGCTCGGCCCGAGTGGTTGCGGGAAGTCCACCTTGCTGCGGCTGGTCGCTGGGCTCGATACGCCGACGCAGGGCAGCGTGCAGGCAGATGGAGCTGCAATTGTCGGTCCCGATCCGTCGCGTGTGGTGGTGTTTCAGGACCCGACCTTGTACCCATGGCGCACAGTGCGCGGCAATGTCGGGGTCGGTCCGCAGGCGCAGCGCAAACGCTTCGCGCGACGCAGCGGTCCGCAAGAGAAGCAGGCGCAGCAACGGATCGACGCCGCACTGGAGTTAGTCGGCCTTAGTGAATTCGCTGAAGCGTTTCCGCATCAATTATCGGGTGGCATGGCGCAGCGCGTGGCGCTGGCCCGCGCGCTCGTCAACGATCCGGCGCTGCTGGTGCTGGACGAGCCGTTCGGCAAGCTCGACTCCCTCACACGTATCCGCATGCAGGGTGAACTGGCGCGGCTCTGGTTGGACGCGCGCTTTTCCGTGCTGCTGGTGACACACGACGTCGAAGAGGCGCTCCTGCTCGCCGACCGCGTGATCGTTTTCAGCGAGCGGCCGGCGCGTGTGGTCGCCGAAGTGCGTAACGACGCGCCGTATCCGCGCCATCGCGACGATCCGAAACTGGTGGCGCTGCGCCGCGAGGTGCTCGCCCAGCTAGGACTCGACACCTGAACGAATAAAACAATCGATAACGACCAGAGGAACAGTCAACCATGAATCCCTACGATGAATCTCCGCTGAGTCCGGCCCGCCGCGCGTGGTTGCGCAAGACGGCCTGGACTGCGGGCGCGGCGGCGCTCGGTGGTGCGTCGCTGATGCCGGGAACGCTCGCGTTTGCTCAAACGCCGCAGGCTCCGCTCAAGCCCCTCAAGCTTTCCTGGAACGCGGGCGCGATCTGTACCGCGCCTGTTGCCGTTGCTGTGAAGCAGGGCTTTTTCGAGCGACACGGTTTACAGGTGGAACTCGTGAATTTTTCAGGGTCGACCGATCAGTTGCTCGAAGCAATCGCGACGGGCAAGTCCGATGCGGGTGTCGGCATGGCGCTGCGTTGGATCAAGCCGCTGGAGCAGGGCTTCGATGTGAAACTGACGGCCGGGATTCACGGCGGGTGCATGCGTTTGCTGGCCACGCGCGCGTCGGGCATCGTCGATGTGGCGGGACTGAAGGGGCGTACGATCGGCGTGAGCGATATGGCGAGTCCGACCAAGAATTTCTTCGCCATCGTGCTGAAAAAGATCGGCGTCGATCCGGAGCGCGATGTGAACTGGCGCCAGTATCCGGCGAACCTCTTGGGCGAAGCGCTGAAGAAGGGCGAAGTGCAGGCGATCGCGGATGGCGACCCGACGATCTGGTCGATCCGCGAATCCGACCACCTGTACGAAGTGTCGAACAATCTGTGCGGTGAATATCAGACGCGTTCGTGCTGTGTGCTCGGCGTGCGCGGTACGCTGGTGCGAAAGGATCGCGCCACCGCGCAGGCGTTGACGCAGGCGCTGCTCGAAGCGACGGAGTGGACTGCGAATCATCCTGCGGATGCCGCCGCGATTTTCTCAGTCTATACGCCGTCCGCCGATGTGAGCCAACTGGCGGCGATGCTCAAGAGCCATACCGATCGCCATCATCCAGTCGGCGATGCGTTCAAGAAGGAGATCTCGCTCTATGCCGACGACCTGAAGGCGGTCGGCGTGCTTAACAGCGGGACCGATTCCAATCGTCTCGCGGATCGGGTGTTCTCGAACGTGCTGGCTTGACCGCGAGTGGTGTTCGTCTGATATGCGGTCTGCGTCGATCGATAGTCGAATTTATCGTTTGGCCATGGCGGAAGGCATCGTTACGCTAATCGGCTTGCCTATGATGCGCCGACGCCATGATGAATCCGCACAACTCTCCGCCGTCGCGCGGCCGCCGTCGACTGTTGGGTCGTCTGGCGGCCGGCGGCCTGGTCGCTTCTCAAGCTGCTACCGCAAGTGAATTGCTCAAGCCGCTCGCGGTCGCGCAATCGAGCCGCGTGCCCGGTGCGCCCGTTCTCGAACATCCATACGGTGTGCCGTCACCGTATGAGGCGAATGTCGTGCGGCGGAGTGCGCGCGCGTGGCCACTGCCCGGTGCGGCTTCGTCGATGACGCCGCTCGCCGATCTGCACGGCACGCTCACACCCAACGGCCTGGTCTACGAACGTCATCACGGCGGCGTGCCCGACATCGATCCCGGTCAGCATCGGCTGGCCATTCATGGCCTCGTGCGCACGCCCAAACTGTTCACGATGGACGATCTGCTGCGTTTGCCGTCCGAATCGCGGATTCATTTTCTCGAATGCTCCGGTAATACCGGCAATGAATGGAATGGCCCGAGCGGCATGCCGGTGCAACTCACGCATGGTTTGTTGTCGTGCTGCGAATGGACCGGGGTGCGTTTGTCGACTTTGCTCGAAGAGGTGGGCGGTCTGACGGCGTCCGGCAACACAGCCGGCGGCGGCTGGTTGCTAGCCGAAGGCGCGGACGCTGCTGCGATGACGCGCAGCTTGCCGCTCGAACGGATACTCGATCGCGCGCTGGTGGTCTACGCGCAAAACGGCGAACGCTTGCGCCCCGAGAACGGTTATCCGTTGCGTCTGATCGTTCCCGGCTTCGAGGGGAATACGAACGTCAAGTGGCTGCGCCGGCTGAAGGTGGTCGATGCGCCGTTGCAAACTCGCGAGGAAACGTCGAAGTACACCAGCCTGCTCGCGAACGGCACCGCGCGTCAGTTTGCGTTCGAGATGGACGCGAAGTCGGTGATCACGCGGCCGTCGCCGGGACATCGTCTCACCACGCACGGCTATTACCCGATCACCGGTCTGGCCTGGTCCGGACGCGGGACGATCCGCAAGGTGGAGGTGTCGACCGACGGCGGCGCGACGTGGCGTCCCGCGCGTCTGGACGGTGCGATCCTGGATCGTGCGCTGACGCGCTTTCAGGCGGACTGGCGTTGGGATGGCGGCGCTGCCGTGATTCTTTCGCGCGCCACCGATTCGACCGGCTATGTGCAACCGACCCGTGCCGAACTCGTCGCCGCGCGCGGCCTGAATTCGCAGTATCACTACAACGCGATCCAGCAATGGCGAGTGGATGCAAGCGGCGAGGTGCGTAATGCGTGATGGCCGCCGTTTGACAGGTATGCCGGCGCGAACGGCACGGACCGCGCTGGCCGTGTTGGTGTCGCTCTCGGCGCTGGCATCGTGCTCATCGATTGCGCCGGGTGACCAGAGAGGCAGGTCGATCCACGAGATCGGCACGCCGCTCACGGATCAGGACCTCGCCGCCTGGAACATCGACGTCGCGCCGGATGGCCGCGGCCTGCCTGCGGGCAGCGGCGACGTCGCCACCGGCGCGCACATATTCGCCGCGAAATGCGCGGCGTGCCACGGCGCGCATGGCGAGGGCGGTCTCGGCGATCAACTGGTCGGCGGGCAGGGCACACTGACCAGCGCGAAGCCGAAGCGCACCGTGGGCAGCTACTGGCCCTATGCGACGACGCTGTTCGACTATATCCGCCGCGCGATGCCTTACAACGCGCCCGAATCGCTTTCCGCCGACGAGGTGTACGCGCTCAGCGCATTTCTGCTCAACCAGAACGGCATCGTGCCGGCGAATACGCGGCTCGACGCGGCCTCGTTGCCGCGTGTGGCGATGCCCAATCGTGGCGGTTTTGTCGCTGATCCGCGTCCGGGGCAGCTATAAGGCGCCCACGCTGATCGGATGGTCCGGGAGCGGGCCCGAAGCGACGCTAACCGATATTGCCGGCTCGCTCATGCAGCCGCTTCACGCAGTCGCTTCAGGCAGCCGGCGCAGCAGGCGCATTCGGCGTGTATTTCCGTAGTCGCTGGGAAATCAGATGCGAAGGCTTTTCGATCATCCGGTAAAACGCATAACTGATGGCGAATGCCAACGCCACCTGTACGAACCATGCGAATCGGGACGTCTCGTCGAATCGGGTCATTTCCAGCAGGGCGAGCGCCATCTTGTGGCAAAGATAGAGGCTATAGGACCACGCGCCAAAACTAGCCAGTCTGGACCAGACGCCGCTTCTGGAAGGCGTGGCAGTCTCCGCCGCGATCCAGACGGCCGCCAGAAACTGGAATAACGGAAGCGTGATATCGGGCGTAATCAACGGCACAACGGCCGGTTTGAGATTCGATTCGGACAGCAAAATCATAATGGCCGCCCCGGCCGCGACAATTACCACTCTCAGCGCAACCAGGTGATTCGCGAGAAAACGGGTGCTGCGATCAAGGCCGCGCTTGATCATCAGGGTAAGCGGCGAATATGCGCCACGGATGTGGAACTGCTCCGCGTTGCGCTGAGTCTCCGCGATCAGGCAGCCGAAGATCCATCCAGCCGCATACAGTAAAGCCGTACCCGGAACGCCATACGTCTCGATGACGCAGCCGTGGCAAACCGGGTGCCCGATCAGACGAACCAAGGCCACCATCACGCCTGCCGCAACCGCGCAGCCAACGATCATTTCGCCGATGTAGCGAAAGCGGGCGCGCAGGAGCGGATAAGCGGCGTAATACACCATCTCGCAGTAGAGCGACCACAGTACGGATTCCAGATAGTTCTGTCCGGTCGGCAAAGGTTGAACGAGGCACAGCAGGATGACCAGCGGTAATCCAATGCGGATGAATCTGGACGCGTAATAGTTGATCGGCTTGAGCGTCACATCCTTTTGATATGCGTTGTGGATGCAATAGCCGGAAATGACAAAGAAGACGATGACGGCGGCAGGGCCCGCGAACAGCGCTGTCGAGCCGGACCACAATGCGCTGCCGAGGAAGGCGAGTTGATGAGGCAGAAGTTCTTTAAACGCGGGAGGCTTGAAGTGATACATCAGGACCCAGACAGCCGCGAGGAATCGAATTGCGTCGATCTTTAGCGACTTATTCAGATTCGCGGACGCTGACAGATTCAAGGTGATCGCCATTTTTGCCCCTTCTTCTATTCAGGCTGCGGCGATCTTACGTCTGTCATCAACAACAAAAATCGAAAAAAATGGGGAAATAAATGTCTCACCAGGCCTCAGTAAAATGCAATGTTGGACGATTGTTTTTGTCAGCGTCAGGGGCGGGTTTACAGCAATAGTTTGCGGCATTGACACAGGTTTTAGCTCGAATAGATTGATGCGGGCACAATTCAAAGCTAGGCTCTGTCGAAACCGAACAATAATTCGAGGCACAAGGATCCAATGACTCCATCGGAAAGCATTGACCAATTGATCGCAGGCATCACGGACTGGCGTGGCAAAACGTTCGCCAGCATCCGCAAGACCATCCTCGAAGCCGACCCGGAGATCATCGAGGAATGGAAGTGGATGGGAAGCCCGGTGTGGTCCCGCGACGGAATGATCGCGGTCGCCAACGCACACAAGGGGAAGGTGAAGCTGACCTTTGCCCACGGGGCGAATCTCCCGGATCCCGACAAGCTTTTCAACGCGGGCCTCGACGGCAACGCGAGACGGGCGATCGATTTTTTCGAGGGCGATAAGGTCAATGGACCCGCTTTAAAGAAACTCGTGCGTGCCGCTATCGAGTACAACCAGACCAAATTGAAGAAAAATGCGCCTGCGAGTACTCGAGCTAAAGCACATAAAGCTAATGAGGCGTGATGCAATAGCGCTATCTGGGGGAAGCGCTTAGGCCGATTAATCTGATTGGAATATGTGTAGCGTTCAGCGCGACAGCAACGAAACGGTTGCGATGCCCAGGATCGTCATGACGAGCGAAGCCGCCACGTGAATGACGATCTCGCCTGCCGCCCAGCCGAGCCGGCCGTCCTGCAAGCGCTGCACGACTTCCGCTGAGAACGTCGAGAAGGTCGACAGGCCGCCCATCAAGCCCGTGATGATGAAGAGCCGCCATTCGGGCGCGATCTGCGGCGCCCGTGCGAACCCCGCGACCGCGACGCCGATGACATAGCCGGCAATCACGTTAGCGGCGAAGGTGCCGAGCGGCATACCCGTGAACAGGCCGTTCAAACGGATACCGAGAAACCAGCGGAACAGTGAGCCGAGCGCGCCGCCAATGCCGACCGCGAGAATGGACAAATACATGCAAAAGTACTCTGGCGAAGCCGAAGGGTCGACAAACCGGGCTTGAGCGGAAGGCGTGATGCCGCGTCCGCAGTCGTCCGGGCGAAGCAGGCATCATCAGCCATCGAGGGCGGTTAATGGAGAATGCCATCTCCAGCGCGCCAGTCTAGCATTGGCAGGGCATTGGGGACAGGTGAGCGCCATCGCGGCGCGCGCGTGCGGTCTGCATCGCGTGGTGCGTGATCTAGAATAAACAGAGGGCCTGCGAGCGTTTGCCGTGGTCCAGTGCAACATTGCAACTGCGCGGGAGGCCGATATGACGAAGGGCTACCAGCTCACGTTCTATACCGAGAAGAACCGGCGCCACGGCCATCAAACGGTCGTGGAATGTTTGCTGTCGATCGCGAAGCTCGTCGGCATCCATGGCGCGACCGTCGTGGCGGCGGCCGAAGGTGTCGGCCACGCGGGCGCGCGGCACGCTGCGCGCTTCTTCGAGCTGGCGGATCAACCGCAGCAGGTGATTTTCGCGCTCACTGAAGGGGAGGCGGAAGCCTTGCTGGAAGCGGTGCGCGCGGGCAGCGTCCCGGTGTTCTACACGCGTTGCCCGATCGAATTCGGCCTGATCGGCGAGCACGGGGACGCGAAACATCCGGCGCGCCGCTAACCGTGGTTTGCGGTTAATTTGCGGTCAATTAGCGGTTAAGCCATCAGCCGACGCTTGCATGCTCCGGCGTCGCCGAAATGCAAATCCGCACCGGGATGGGATTCGCACCGATCGCTCCCGATCCGGTAGTGCACCATCCTTTGCACCTCGGACAACAATGAAAGCAAAATGTAAGTGCGCAACGGTTTCATACTGGTCCTAACGTTCCAAATCGGGGCACAGCATTCGATTTGATTTACGTTTAATTCAAAAGCCTGACGTTTTATGCGGATTCATTGCACCCGGGTTCGTATTTGGCGGCAGAAGCCTGGTCGGTGGCGCGCCGTCTTTGTCTTCCTGCGCAAACGCCGACATAATGTGCCGTCCCGCGCACGATCTGCCGGCCATCGACTTCCAATGCGCACGCATGAGACTGACCACTAAAGGCCTGTTGCTGATCGCAATTCCGGCCGTCTTCGAACTGGCGTTGCTGTCTGGACTCGTCATGGCGCAGGCCGACGCGACGCAAGCCGAACGGTGGGCCATCCATAGCGAAGACGTGCTGCGCCAGACCATCGCGATTCTCGATCCGGTGCTGAGTGAGTCCGTGGCGCTGCGCGGCGCGGTGCTTACCAACGATACCCGCTTTACGACACCGGTCACCTTGTGGGTCGACGTCGACCGTCGCATCGATCAACTGGCCGAGCTGGTTGCCGACAACCCGGCGCAAGTCGAGCGCGTGGTGCAGGTGCGCCAGGCCGTGCAGGGGTATCGGCAATGGTCGGACCGCGTTCAGGACATGCTGCATTCGGGGCGGCGGCGTGATCTGCTCGATCGCTTCCGCGAGCTGGCCTCGGCCGACGTGCTCGATCGCTTCCGTCAGCAGGTGGTGGCTTTCCAGGCCGAAGAGCGGCGCCTCGACACGTTGCGCTCGAATGCCGCCGACGCCGCGCGTGAACGGCAACAGACGCTGATCGTCGCGGCCGTGTTCGGCTCCTTGCTATTCGTCGCGCTGGCCGTGTGGCTGTTCACGCGCGGCGTGCGCGGCCGGCTTGCGGTGCTGTCCGATAACGCCGGGCGCCTCGCGGGCAACGAGCCGCTGGCGCCGATCAGCCCGGGGCGCGATGAAATCGCCCGGCTCGATCTGACCTTGCATGAAACCAGCCGGCGCCTGCTCGAAGCCGAGCGCATCCAGGCGCGTTTCCAGTCCGATCTGGCGCGGCGCACCAGCGAACTGGCGCGCATCAACGAGACCTTGCGGCAACAGACTCAGGAAAACGAAATGTTCATCTACAGCGTGTCGCACGACCTGCGTGCGCCACTGGTGAATCTGCAAGGCTTCTCGAAAGAACTGATTCGCGCGTGTGATGAGCTGCGCGTGGCCTTGCGCCAGTCGTCGCTCGCGGCAGAACCGCGGCAGCGCATCGAACGGGTGGTCGACGAGGATATCGGCGAGGCGCTGCATTTCCTGCAGACCGCCGTGCTGCGGGCATCTCATATCATCGACGCGCTATTGCGGCTCTCGCGTGTCGGCCGTGTGGAGTACCGGCGGCAAAAGGTCGAAGTGCGCGATATCGTGCCGCGCGTGGTCGATGCCATGCAAGGGTCGATCCGGGCGCGCCGGGCGCATGTCATCGTCGAGGATTTGCCGGCGGTGTGGGGCGACCCGACCGCGCTCGAACAGGTGTTCGCGAATCTGATCGGCAATGCGGTCAATTATCTGGATCCCGCGCGCGAAGGCCGGATCGAAATTGGTACGACGCCGGCACCGCCCGGTGTGCATTCGCTACGGATTTTCTACGTGCGGGACAATGGCCTGGGCATTCCGGCGGTCGCGCTGCCGCGGCTTTTCAATGCCTTTCAGCGGCTGCACGGCAATGTGGCGGCGGGTGAGGGCATCGGCCTCGCGCTCGTGCGGCGCGTGGTGGAACGGCACGGCGGACGCGTGTGGGCGGAGTCGAAAGAGGGCATTGGCACGACGTTTTATCTGTCGCTGCCTGAAGCCGACGTGCGGACGGCGCAACTGGCGGTTGAAACGCATGCGGCGCTGGCGGACGGGGTTCACGCGGTTCGTGCTGTGCGCGAGGGCCTTGGCGATCGTGATGGCCTTGCCCCGCGCGGCGGCGCGCCGGCGCATGCCGCCAATGCCGCGCCCGGTATCAGTACGCGGTAAAGAGCCGGCGCGGCTTGAGGAGTTTGCTGCCGCGTATCGACCAGTAGCAGCCGCAGACGAGCAGGATCGCCACGCCGGTCAGCGCCTCGCGCGGCGCAGGGTGCAGGCCGGGCAGGCCGTCCAGGGCGAACAGGCCGTGGGCGACGATCAACAGCGCCGCCCACAGCGAACACGCCGCTTGCACCAACATGCGTGTGCCAGTCAGACGCCGTGCGCGGTTTTCTCGCGACCAGTTGGCCGGCGTACGCGCGCAGAAAAAAGCAATCGCCATCAACGTGACGGCGAGCATGACGATCCAGTCAGTCAGTTCCATCGAAAGGGGCTCCCAAGTCAACCGGCGACTATAGGAAAACCTTGCGTTGCGAACTATCGGACGAGTCTCAAATATGGGTGTGTTTTGCGAGCGCGCAGTGCCGCGAGGGCAAGGCGCTCGCTTGAGGATCAGAGTTCGATCCGGGTGCCGAGCAGCACGAGGAACTGACGCAGCCACTCAGGGTGAGCGGGCCATGCGGGGGCAGTGACGAAATTGGCGTCGGTGATCGCCGCATCGACCGGAATGTCGACGTACTCGCCGCCGGCCAGCTTCACTTCGGGTGCGCAGGCCGGGTAGGCGGAAATGCGCTTGCCGCGAATCACGTCGGCAGCGGCCAGCAGTTGCGCGGCGTGGCAGATCGCGGCGATCGGCTTGCCTGCTTCGGCGAACTGCCGCACGAGCTCGATCACCTTGTGGTTGAGTCGCAGGTATTCCGGCGCGCGGCCGCCTGCGATTGCCAGCGCGTCGTATTGACGCGGATCGGCGTCCTCGAACGTTGCATTGAGCGTGAATTGATGGCCGGGTTTTTCGGTGTAGGTCTGGTCGCCTTCGAAATCATGAATCGCGGTCTTGATCTTGTCGCCCGCTTTCTTGTTCGGGCAGACGGCGTCGACTACGTGGCCGACTGCCTGCAGTGCCTGAAACGGCACCATCGTTTCGTAATCCTCGGCGAAGTCGCCGGTCAGGAACAGAATCTTCTTTGCTGCCATCGCATGCCTCCTATTGATCAACGGAACACATCGAACGCTCAGGCAGTCTACTCCAACACGTTTGACAGAACCGCGACGGAGTACGCAATGAAGTATTTCGAATGGCGCGTACTGCACGCTGACGATGCGGCGGCGCTGGCGCAATTGTTTCGAGCCGCAGCCAGGCAGCTTCGAGTCCGCGGGCTTCCGGGTGCTCGTCGAGGAGACCGTGCCGCGCAACGGCGTATCATGGGCCCGTTTTCGCATGCGGAAGCCGCTCGATGCGGCTCACACTTAAATATGACTTTATCCATTCGTTCGCCGTTGTTGCGCCGCGTCGCGGTTGTTGCCCTCGTGTTCGGCGGCCTCACGGCTTGTCAGAAGAACGATGCGTCGGCGCAGGTCGCCGGCAAGCTCAACGATGCGGCGCAAGCCGCCGGTCAGAAGCTCGATCAGGCGGCCAGCTACGTCGGCCAGCAGGTCGATGCGACCAAGGCCGCCGCGCAGCAGAACCTCTCATCGGCGTCCGCGCCGTCGATCACGATCGATCCGGCCTCGCTGGCGTCGAGCGCGCAAGCCAACCTGCAAGGCGCGGCGAGCGCGACCAATGCGCAACTCGGCAAGGCGGCGGCGCTGACCGGCCAGGGTCTCGAGACGGCGGGGCGCAAGCTGCAGGAATGGTCGGCGCAAAGTTCGGCGTCGTCGGCGGGCGTTTCTGCTTCGGCGTCGGCATCGAGCGATTCCAGCGATGCGCAAAAGCAGATGGACAAGTGAGATGGCGGCCGGTGCGTCCGGCCGTTCGTTTGTCCGTTTAACAGTCGGATTAAATGTAATTACTATGGTTACACATAGTCGTCGCCGGGCAGGTTTGCTGTGAATACGAGTAGCCGGTTTGCATTTGCAGTGCATGTGCTCGCGCTGCTGTCGTTGCAGGAGGGCGTGCCGCTCTCGTCGGAGATGATCGCGGGCAGCGTGAATACGAATCCTGCGTTGATCCGGCGTTTGCTGAGCATGCTGGCCGATGCGGGTCTCACGACCTCGCAACTCGGCGCGGGCGGCGGCGCGCTGCTCGCCAAGGCGCCTGACGAGATCACCCTGCTTCAGGTGTATCGCGCGGTAGACGATGCGCAATTGTTCGCCATGCATCGCGAGGAGCCGAACCCGGCGTGCATGGTGGGGCGGCATATCCAGGTCGTGCTGCGCGGCATTATCGACGAAGCGCAGCAGGCCATGGAAGCGTCGCTCGGTGCACGCACGCTGGCTGATGCCACTGCCGACCTGATGCGCGCTGAACGGGCGCTGGAACGCAAGCGGCGTTCGCATGGCTGATGCGGCGACGAGGGTGGCAAAGAAAGTAGCAATGAGGCGGTATCGAAGGGCGCGCACGGTGTAGACGGAACCTGCGTACCTGAGAACGGACGGGGGCTTACGCCCCTCTTTTTTCCACGTTATATGTAATCAACGTAGTTACACATAAGCTAATGACAGGAGCATTGAAATGAGCAAACAGTTGAAGATCGCGTTGTTCGGCGCCACCGGGACGATTGGTTCGCGGATTGCCGCGGAAGCTACTCGCCGCGGGCATCAGGTGACGGCGCTGGCGCGCAATCCGGCGCGCGTGCCGGCCGACGTGGCGAATCTCAAAGCCGCGCAGGCCGATCTGCTCGACGCCGCGAGCGTCGGCGCCGCGGTGCGTGGCCACGACGTGGTGGCAAGCGCATATGCGCCGCCGCACGACGATCCCGCGGCGGTGTCCAAGGCGACCCATGCGCTCGTCGACGGCGTGCGCGCAGCGGGCTTGAAGCGTCTCGTGGTGGTGGGTGGCGCGGGCTCGCTCGAAGTGGCGCCGGGCAAGCAGTTGGTCGACACGGACGGTTTCCCGGACGCCTATAAAGCGGTCGCACTGGCCCATCGCGATGCACTCAATTACTACCGCGGCGTTACCGACCTCGACTGGACGTTCTTCGCGCCGGCCGCGCTGATTGCGCCGGGCGAGCGCACCGGTACGTTCCGCACGGGCGCGAACACGCTTCTGGCCGACGCCGAGGGCAATAGCCGCATTTCCGCGGAAGACTATGCGATCGCCTTCGTCGACGAATTGGAGCAGGGCCGTTTCGTCCGTCAGATCGCGACGGTCGCTTATTGAGTCTTGACGGAGTGCCGGACCGCGCGCGGCTCCTGTCGTGCCTGGTCCGTTGCGCGCGCCTTGGCGGCAGTTCGAGGGGGTGAAGGCAGCCCGCCGTTCCTCGAACTTGCGCAAGCGTCCTAACATTCGGTTACGCATGTTCGGGCGCTGGTGGTGAAACTGCGGCTACACTGGCGTCTCCCGTTTTCTTACGGATCGCCATGCAGTCATGCCCATTGCGGCGTGAGTCCGGGGCCGCGCCGTCTAACGGCGGGCAACTGGCGACTCGCGCCGTCTTTCATTTTCCTTCCAGTCGTATCGGGCGCGGCATTCGTGCTCATGTCGCGGCGTGGTTCGGCGCGTGGGCGGCCACGGTCTGCCTCGTACTGACCCTCGGCATCGGATGGATGCCTGCGACCGCCCAGGCCGCCGGCGCCGGCACGCCGGTCATTCCGGCCTTGCAGAGCCTGATCAATAGCGCGACGGCAACGCCGGCGTCTGCCGCCTCGGGTGCCTCGGCCGCGGAAGCGGCCTCCGCGCCGTCGCCCGCGAGCCAGGCGGAACTGACGCGCTCGCTCGACAGCGTGATCACCACGCTCGACAACGACAAGCAGCGCACCGCGCTCGTCGCCCAGCTCAAAAAGCTGCGTGACGTGTCGCAAAACGCTGCGCCAGCCGCGCCCGCGTCCGCGACCGCCCAAACGAGTGCTGGCTTGCTCGGAGCGATCGCGTCGGGCATCGCGTCATTCGAATCCAATGTGCATCAGGGCCGCACGCCGGTGCGCTATTGGGGCGGGAGATTCAACGCGGCCGGCAACGAGCTCTACACGATCATTTCGGGCCAGGGGCAAGAAGGCTTCGGGCGCATCGTCTTTGCGATGATTGCCATGCTGGCCGGCTGGGGCGCGTGCGCCGGCGCGCTGATCTACGTGCAGCACCGGCTATACCGGCGCTTCGGTATCCTCATGGGGCTCAAACCGAATCCCACCACGCGCGAGCTGCTGATCTTCGCGCTGCGCCGGGTCGGCCCGTGGATCATCGCCTTTCTCGCCGCATTGCTGTTCGTGCGCGCGATGCCCGATGCGCTCGGCCGCACCCTCGGCCTGGTGGTCGCCTATGCGATCGTCGCGGGTGCGGTGTTCTCGGCGATCTGTCTGATCATGTTTTCGCTGTTCGGCTCAGGACATCGGCGGGTTGCGGTGCACCTGCTGATCGAACACGCGCGGCGCGTGCTGTTCGTGGTGGGCATATGCGCTGCCCTCGGCGATGCGGCGGTCAATTACGACGTCGAGCATCAGCTCGGATCAAATCTCGCCGCGCTGATTTCGACGGCCGCCAACATGACGGCCGCCGTGCTCACCGGCTATTTCGCGCTGGCATTCCGCCGGCCGATCGCGCATTTGATTCGCAACCGGCCTTACGAGCAGCGCCACGATCATAGGGCCGCGACCGACGCGTTCGACGTGCTCGCCTCGCTCTGGCACTTGCCGGTGCTGGTGCTCGCCGGCGCGTCGGTGGTCGCCACGCTCGGCGGCTCGGGCTCCAGCGAAAACGTACTGCAGATTTCGGTGGTCACCGCACTGTTGCTGGTGTTCGCATTTTTCCTTTCGGCCATCGTGCTTCGTGTGACGCGCCCGCGAAGCCACCGTGCGCGGCGCCGCTCGCCTTATCTGTCGCGCCTGCTGCGCTTTTGCGGCACGCTGCTGACGCTGTTCATCTGGCTGTTCTTCTTTGAGCTGGCGGCACGTTTATGGGGCGTGTCGCTCGCGGAAGTCGTGGAGAAAAACGTTGCAGCGCGCGGGATTGCGCACGCGGTGACCGCGATCATTGCGACCGTGTTCATTTCATGGCTGCTGTGGATTCTGGTCGACACGGCAATTACCGAGGCCCTCAATCCGGGTGGTCCGCGCAACAAGTCGCGCAATCCGAGCATGCGGGCGCGCACGATGCTGCCGCTGCTGCGCAACGTGCTGCTGGTGACGATCATGACGATTGCCGGCATCGTCACCGCGGCGAACCTGGGCATCAATGTGACGCCGCTCCTGGCCGGCGCCGGTGTGATCGGACTCGCGATCGGTTTCGGCGCGCAGTCGCTCGTGACCGACCTGATCACGGGGCTGTTCATCATCATCGAAGATACGATCTCGGTCGGCGACTGGATCGACGTGGACGGCGGCCATGCGGGCACCGTCGAGCATTTGTCGATCCGCACCGTCCGCCTGCGCGACGGGCAAGGCGCGATCCACGCGATTCCGTTCTCGCAGATCAAGATCGTCAAGAACCTGTCGCGCGACTTCGCCTATGCGGTGTTCGAAGTGCGCATGTCGTTCTCGACTGATGTAGATCAGATCACGCAACTGATTCGCGAAGTCGGCGCCGATCTGATGGCCGACTTCCGCTACCGGCGCGAAATGCTCGGACCGATCGAGGTGTGGGGGCTCGACCGCTTCGATCCGAACTGGATGGTCGTGAAAGGGCAGATCAAGACGCGGCCGTTGCAGCAATGGAGCGTGGCGCGCGCCTTCAATCTGAGGCTCAAACGCAAGATGGACGAAGCCGGCATCGAGATTCCGGTGCCGCAGATGCGGGTGTACACGTCGTCGAAGGATAGCGAGGGACAGCCTTTGCCGGACGATGAACTGCCCGAGGTCGGCCCGCATGGGCATGGGCACGCGCATGCCGAGGCGGCGGCTGCCACGCGGACCGCGCACGCTGCGATGGCGGTGGCGCGCGATGTGTCGCACGAACCGCGTCCGGCACCGCCGCCGACCGGGCAGACCGCGCCGATTCCGCCGCAGATTCCGACGGCCGGAGAAGCGGGTGGTAAAAACTGATTGGGCTGGATGCGAGGCGAGGCTAGTGGACCTTGGCACGGTCCGCGTCCGCCGTTTGCGTCTTTAGGCAGAGCCTACTGGTTTCAGACGAGCGCCGGCGCGTCGGCTGCGCGCACGATGTCGTTGACGTGCGTGGCGATCTGCGCGCCTGCGACACCGTAGATATGCAGCGAGACGGCAGGCGCGTCGCTGCAATTACCCAGCCGGTGAATGCCGCCCTTGCCGCCGCGTACAAACGACACAGCTCCGGCATTGCGCGCCTGGGTACGCGTGGCGCTTGCGCAGTGCTGCGCGCCATTCCATTCGAAGACCGTTTCGCTCAGCGTGCCGTCGAGCACCGCGGAGCCGCACCACGTGTGGTGCGCATGCACCGGGCTTGCCTGGTGCGGCAGCCACACCAGCGCGGCGATCGCATAGCGGCCGTGCGGATCGGCGGCCAGCAGATGACGGCGGTAATTTTCAGTGGAGCCTTCGCGTTGCGCCGAGGTGAGCAAATCGGGATTCGCCGCGGCTTCGGCCAGCGCGATGCGCATGCTGCGCGCGAAGAAGGTCGAATCCGACGGTTCGGGGAATTTCACGCAGGCTTCGAACATGGCGTCGAGTGCGTCGCACAGGTGCGTAAGCGGCGCGGTGCGGTGCGCGCGCGAGGGCGTTTCATTCGCTCCGGCAAACTGTGCGGCATGGGCTGAGGAACGGGCGGCGGGTGTTGAACGGAGGTCTTGGCTCATGATCGCGGCGCAGCGGCATGGCTGCTTATCGGCTATTTTTGGATAGACATATTTATACCGGTTTGCCCGGAGAAAGAGTTTCCATATAATTCCCCCTGAAGTCTTAAAAGTAGAATAATTTCCTATGGGGGTTTGAAGATGGGAATGGATACCATCGATCGGAAGCTTCTTGAGCTGCTGCAGGAAGACGCAACCATGCCGATCGCCGAACTGGCGCAGCGCGTGAATCTGTCGCAAACGCCGTGCTGGAAGCGGCTGCAGCGTCTGAAAGAGACGGGCGTGATTCGCGCTCAGGTGGCGCTGTGCGATGCGCGCAAGTTGGGCGTGGGTACCACCGTGTTCGTCGCGGTGCGCACCAACCAGCACACCGAGGCCTGGGCGCAGACCTTTACGCGCGCGGTGCGGGAGATTCCGGAGGTGGTGGAGGTGTACCGGATGAGCGGCGAAACCGATTACCTGCTGCGCGTGGTGGTGTCCGATATCGACGACTACGATCGCGTCTACAAGCTGTTGATCGCCGCGGTGCCGTTATACGACGTTAGTTCGAGTTTCGCGATGGAACAGATCAAGTACTCGACGGCGCTGCCGGTGCGGCCGTCGGCGGTGGTGGAGGGGCGCTGACTGCAAGCCGTGTGCAAGCTCAGTGGGCGTAGAATGCCGCCTTCCCAGACACTATCCGCGACTGCCTCGCGAACCGAGCCCGCCTCATGAACAAACCGCCGCGCAAGAAGAACCCGACCTTTGGCATTGCTGTTTTCATCGTCGTCGCGGTACTGCTGGTGATCGCCACGCTCTTCTATAACGCCATCACGGAAAAGCGCGAATTCGATCGCGAGAACGCGCCGGCGCCGACGATTTCATCGGACGCGGTAGCTGCAGCGGCTGCGGCTACCGTAGCGAAGCCCGCAAGCGGCGCCGCACAATAAGACGACCCGAGCGTTTCACTCGTCCGGCAGGCGAATGACGCTCGCATCCTTGCGAATCTGCGCCGACGCCGTCAGCATCTGCTTGCATTGATGGGCGAGCAATTTCATGTCATGCACGGCATCCGCCGAGTGGTCCGGCGATTTCTCCGTCCCGACCACCATCGCATCCAGCTCACGCGACAATTGTTTGATCTGCTCGGCCTGATCGGCGGGCGGGGCGCTGCCGGCTTCGGCTTCGGTCAGATTGTCGCGGACCGCGCTCAGGGCACGTTGCAAGGGCTGTAGCGAGACGTTGTCGGCCCGCTGCGCGGAGGTGCGCAGCAACGGCGCCGCCACCGTGATCTGCGAGGCGAGCACGTGGCTGCGCACCAGCAGGTCGTTCAATTCCGGCACGAACTTCTGCGCGGATTTTGGCTCGAGCATCATGCGCTGGAACGCCTGGCCCAGATTGGCGAACGCCACGTGGACGTTCTTGCGCGCGAGCCGGTAGCGGTAGTCGCGATCGAGCGCTGTTGCAGCGGCTGCGGCGGCGGGGGATGCCCCGCCGACCGGCTTGGCGGTCGGGTTGCTGATCGTGGTGGTGCCGGCACCGGTTGCACTGGTGATCGCGCCGGGGCTTGCGCCAAAGCTGCTTGCATCTGTGGTTGCACCAGCACTTGCGCCGGCTTTGGGAGCAGCGTTGCCGCCCGCATTCGCTCCGGCGTTGGCCATCGCAAGCGCGGGCGTGCCGAGCTCGATCGCCGGATCCGCCATTGCCGCGGCGGGCGCAAACGCGCCGGCCTCCGTCACCGTAGCGACCACCGCGGCGGCCGGCTTGCCGCTCCACCACCAGCTCGCTTCCAGGTATTGCCGCGTCGCATTGATCATGTTGTTGACGAGCTTGCCCATCAACCGGTATTCCCAGTAGGGGAACAGGTGGCTTGCCGCAATGGCGATCGCGCAGCCCACCACCGTATCGATTGCGCGTTCGCCGATGATGCGCATGCTGCCCGGCGCGAGCAGATGGAACATGAGCAGCACATACGAGGACGTGAACACGACGCTCGCGGTGTAATTGAACAGCAACAGGCTGTAGCTCATCACCATCGAGGCGAACATCACCACCAGCAGGATGTGCGGCTCCTTGACGAAAATCATCAACGCGATGCTCGCCGCACAGCCGATTAGCGTGCCGACTATCCGCTGCCCGTTGCGCTGCTTGGTCAGCGAATAGCCGGGCTTCAGGATGATGACGGTCGTCATCACGATCCAGTATGCGTTGGTGAGCGGCAGCAGGCGGCCGAGCCAGAAACCGACGGCGACCGCGATCGTCACGCGTAGCGCATGGCGGAAGCTCGGCGAGGCCATCGTCAGATTCGAGAAGATCTGCCCGATTGGCACACGGCGGCTCGATACGAAGCGGGAGAGCGCCTTGTCGAGCCGCAGTTCTGTCTCGGTCGCGCTTGGATCGCTCGACAGGCTTTGGTGCATCCTGTCGATCAGGCGCGTGGCGCTCCAGATGCGCCGGAAGGTGGACGATACCGCCGAATAAGCCTCAGGATTTTTGGCAGCCAGGTCCTGCTTGCGCATCAGTTCGATCTCGAACTCGATGGCGCGCAATTCGGCCTTTACATTGATGCGCGTACGCGGCGGCTGGTTTTGCAGCACCGCGAGTCCGATTTCTTCGAGATCAGCTGCGGATTTACGAATCAGATCGCGGTAGAACACCAGCAGGTCGGAGCCGCCAAACGTGCTGCGCACCAGCGAGTAGTCCACATGCGTGCCGACAAACAGCTCGTGCAGATCGACGGTATTGATGAACAGATTGAACAGCATTGCCCGGCGCGGTTCGAGCCGGCCGGCTTTCAGCTTGGGCAGATTGCGCAGGACGATATCGCGTGCGGCATCCTGACGTTCGACGGCGGTGATCTGCTTGTCGACCAGATTGCGATAGCACTCGTCGAGATCGTTATTGAGATCGTAGAAGGCGGCGCGCGCGAGCAGATAGTCCGCGCAAGCGAACACGCTTTCGGCGAGCGCCTGCTGTTCGATGCGGTGCATCATCCAGCGGCTCACGAAGGTCGACCAGTACGTGTACCAGAGACCACCCACGAGAATCCACGATGCATTGACGAGCGCCTGTATCGGCGTGAAATGCTCTTCCAGCGTCATGATCATCATGAACAGCGTGGCGAAGCTGATCTGCGGCCAGCGGTTGCCGTACACGACGATCAACGAGAGCACGAAGGTGAGCGGTACGACTGTGCACCACAGCGCCACCGGGTTGACCGTGGCGATGCCGGTGGCGAGCGCGGACAGAAAACCGATCACCGTGCACGCCAGCATCTCGTTGTGCTTGTACTTGAGCGGACCCGGCATATCGACCACACAGGCGCCGAGTGCGCCGGTCGCGATCGTGAAGCCGAGTTCGCGGTCGTGAAATACGATCAAACACAATATGGCTGGTAATGACACGCCGACTGCGATGCGCAGGCCGCCATAAAAGTACTGGCTGTAGAGGAATTTTTTTATTTCAACCGAATAGCGCATCGACTGCCTGGATTCCATTCACTGAGAAAACGCGGTTGAAAAGGTCGACCCGGGTCGACCCCGGGCAGCCCCAAACTGCCGTCGAGTCTAACTGATTTTGAGCCTGATCTGACCTCGTCCATTCGGCCAGGTTCTGCCCTGGGAGCGCGTTTGTTATGCTGTCGCTTCAATGTCTGTCGCGGCCCGGGTGTTCCGCTCGCGTCGCCTGCTTTCCCAGGATCCATGCTCCAACTCTTCTACTCGAACCGCTACGAAACCCTTGTCGGCGCGCTGCTCGACGACTTGGCGCAAGCGCCGTCCGATCCCTGGACCGCGCAGCCCGTGATCGTCCCGAGCGCGGCGGTGCGGCGTCGGCTCGAACTCGACATCGCCGCGCGCCAGGGCATCTGCGCGAATGTCAATTTCGGTTACCTCGCGCAGTGGCTGTGGGCGCAAATCGGCGGCGTGATTGAAGTACCCAAGCATTCGCCGTTCGCGCCGGACCGGCTCGTCTGGCGCTGCTACCGGTTGCTGGGAGAGGCGGATGAAGCACTGCCGTGGAATGCGTCGCCGCGTCTGCGTACTTATCTCGATGCGGCGGATGCGTCGATGCGCTACGAACTGGCGCGCCGCGTCGCTACCGTGCTCGACCACTATCTGACCTATCGCCCGGAATGGCTGCTGCAATGGCAGAAGGGCGGTTCGATCTTCGCGAGCGGCGCGGCGGACGACAACGGCCCGCGTCTCGTCGGCGCGAGCGAAGCGGCGCGTGAGGACGAGCGTTGGCAAGCCGCACTGTGGCGTGCCGTGCTTGCCGAAGTGGCGGGTGACGCGCAAACGCCCGCAGCCGCCTTGCCGCCTGCGTATCGCTTTCTCGAGGAAATCGGCACACTCGATCTCGAAGCCATCTCGAACGCGCAGTGGCCTGAAGCGGTCAGCGTGTTCGCGCTGCCGACCATGCCGCCGCTGCACGTCGCCTTGCTGCGCGCGCTGTCGCGCTGGGTCGACGTGCGTCTGTATGTGATGAACCCGTGCCGCGAATTCTGGTTCGACGTCGTCAGTGCGGGCCGTGTCGAAGCGCTCGATGTCGCCGGCCAGCTCGATTATCAGGAAGTGGGTCATCCGCTCCTGGCCGAGTGGGGGCGCCAGACCCAGGCGCAACTGCATATGCTCCATGAGTTGACCGAGAGCGCCGCATCCGGCGAGACGGGCGACTTCACCGAGAATCCGGAACCGAGCTGGCTCGCTGCCGTGCAGAACGGCATCCTCGATCTGCGGGCGGAAACGGACACGGACGAATTGCCGATCGAAAACGGCATTGAAGTCCATGTGTGTCACAGCCTGTCGCGGCAGCTCGAAGTGCTGCACGACCGCCTGCTCGGCTGGTTCGATGAGTTCGACGATCTGCAACCGTCCGACGTGCTGGTTGCGGTGTCCGATCTCGCGGCCGCCGGGCCATTGATCGATGCGGTATTCGGCACCGCGCCGCCTGGCGATACTCGCCGCATTCCGTACCGGATCACCGGCTTGCCGCCTTCGCAGGCCAATCCGGTCGCGCGTTTGCTGCTCGATTGGCTGGCCTTGCCTGAGCGTAGTGTGGGTGCGCCGGATCTGATCGAATGGTTGCGGGTCGATGCGATCGCCGCGCGTTACGGGATCGATGCCAGTGCGCTCGAAGCCGCGCAGGAATGGCTCGCGGCAGCCGGTGCGCGGCGCGGGCTGGTGCCTGGCGAGCCGACGGGCGAGCACGTACCTGTCGCGCGTCATACGTTTGCCGATGCGCTGACCCGTCTGTACCTTGGCTACGCGATGCCGGATGGCGGCGAGCCGGTCGACGCCTGGTTGCCCGTTGAAGGCGCCGATGGTTCGGACGCCGAGCTTCTCGGCCGCCTGTCGCGTTTCGTCGACGATATCGAGACCTTCGCGCAGCGCTGCTCGATCGACCAGACACCTGCCGAATGGACGCAACTGCTGCTCGAAACTCTTGCGCAGTGCTTCGACAGCGGCGTGGCGTTTGCCGATTCGCTGGCGGCAGTGCGCGACGCCATCGACAAGATGGGCGACGCGATGCAAGCGGGCGCAGAAGATGTTGTGCTGCCGGCCGCGGTGGTGCGCGGCGCGCTCACCGAGGCGCTCGACGACCCGGCGCGCGGCGGCGTGCCTTGGGGCAGCGTGACGTTTTCGTCGCTGACCAGCTTGCGCGGTTTGCCGTATCGCATCGTCTGCCTGCTCGGCATGGATGACGGCGTGTTGCCGAGTCTCGCCCGTGCCGACGAATTCGACCTGATGGCCGCGTTCGGTAAAGCCGGTGACCGGCAGCGCCGCGACGACGAACGCAATCTGTTCCTCGATCTGCTGCTGGCGGCGCGCGACCGGTTGTTTATCGCCTATACGGGCCGCAGCATTCGCGACAATGCGCCGTTGCCGCCAGCCGCGCTGGTCGATGAATTGCTCGATCACCTCGCGCAAGTGTCGGCGGGGGAAGGGGCGAGTCCCGCGGAAATCGAAGCCGCACGGCATGCGTTCATCATCGATCATCCGCTGCAGGCGTTTGCGTCGGATTATTTCTCGTCGCAGCATGGCCTCTTCACTTACGACGTGGATCGCGCGGAACTGGCCAGTTTGCTGGCCGCGCCGCAGCATCCAGCCGCCGCGCCGTTCTTCGATCAACCGTTGCCGCCCGAAGAGACGGCCTCCGTCGCATTCGACGAATTCGTGCGCTTCTGGCGTCATCCGGCGCGTGCGTTGTTGCGCGACCGTCTGGGCATCGTGTTGTCGGATGCGCAAGGGGAGTTGCTCGACACCGAGCCGTTCGAACTCGATTGGGCTGGACGGGACGCCCTGGCGGAGCGGCTCCTTCCGGTACTGCTGGACAGCGATACCGAAGACGATAACAGCATGTTCGAGCGCGTGCGCCGCGTTGCCGCGGCCAGTCCCGAACTGCCGGGTGGCGCGACCGGCGCGGTATGGCGCTCGCGCGAACTCGGCGCGCTGCGCCAGCTCGCCGACAGCGTGCGCCGCGAAGTCGCTTCGGGTGTCGAACGGTTGCCGTTCGTGCTCGATATCGTGCCGCGCTGGCCCGATCGTGCCGACATCGCCGATACGCTCTTCGGCACTCATGACGCGGCGCTCCGCAAAGCGGCCGAAGCACCGTTGCAACTGCATGGCACCTTGAATTTGCTGACCGAAACAGGACAAGTGATTTTCCGCTACGCCAAGCCTACTGCGCGCGACTATCTATCGGCGTGGCTTGCGCATCTGGTGTATTGCGCGGCGCAGCCGAACGGTCCACGCCGTACGGTTTGGCATGGCAGCGGCGAGAGCTTCGAGCTCACGCCGGTCGCCGCGCCGCTCGATGAACTGGCGCCGCTAGCCGCATTGTTCAGAGCAGGACGCATGCTGCCGCTGCGCTTTTTCCCGAAGAGTGCATGGATGAAAGTCAGCGAGAGCGATTCCGCGGCGCAGGGCGTGTGGATCAATGATCGGGTGCGCGGCGAATCAGATGACCCCGCCTTGCGCATCGCGCTGCGCGGTACGCCGCTTTCGCTCGACGAACCGTTCGGCAGTCTCGCCTCGATCGTGTTCAAACCGCTCGTGCAGCATCTGCGGAGCGCGTCATGAGCGGCGCCGTTCACCATCACGCGCTGGTCGCGGAAGAACTCGACGTCTTCGCCTGTTCGCTCGACGGCGTCAATCAGATCGAGGCGTCGGCGGGAACCGGCAAGACCTGGAACATCTGCGCGCTGTACGTGCGGCTGCTGCTCGAAAAGAACCTGAACGCGGATCAGATTCTTGTCGTGACCTTTACGAAGGCGGCGACCGCGGAGTTGCACGAGCGGATTCGCGGGCGGCTCGCGGAACTGGACCGGGCTATCGATACGGACGACGATGGCGGCGATCCGTTCATCCAGCGTCTCTTTGAAACGACGCTGGCGCCGGAGCGCGGCATCGATCGTGAGACTGCATTGAAAGTCGTACGCCGCGCACTGCGCACGTTCGACCAGGCCGCGATTCACACCATCCACGCGTTCTGTCAGCGTGCGTTGCAGGAGGCGCCGTTCGCCGCAGCCATGCCGTTCGCCTTCGAAATGGAAGCTGACGACGCGGCCTTGCGTTTCGAAATGGCGGCCGATTTCTGGCGCGAGCAGGTGGAACCGGTGGCCTATGCACATCCTGCGTTCGCGGCATGGCTGGTGGCCAAACGCGCCGGTCCCGCGTCGCTCGATGAGCAACTCGCGCGGCGCCTGAAGAAGCCATTGGCGCAGTTGCGCTGGGGCAAGGTCGATTCAGGTGGAAGCAATGCCGATCCGCAGGCGGGCTTCGATGCGGCCTGCGCTATGTGGCAGGCGGAGCGCGATGCGATCGTCAGTCTGCTTGGACAAGCGCAGGACCGTCTGAGCAAGACCTCGCACAAGCCTGAACTCGTGAGCGCAGCGATCGCCGCGTGGACCGAATACTTCGCTCAGGGCGATTGCCATGCGCCGCCGCCAAAGGCTGCCTTGAAGCTGACGGCTTCGGCGTTGAAGAAGGCCACCAAGGTCAAGTTCGAACCGCCTGAGCATCCGTTCTTCGAGCACGCCGAAGCGCTGTCTGCCGCCGTGATCGCGGCCGAAGCCGCACAACGCGCGCGCTGGCTTTCGCTCGTCGAAACCTGGCTCGACTACGCGCCCGCCGAACTGATAGCGCGCAAACGCACGCGCCGGGTGGTGTCGTTCGACGATCTGCTGTCCAACCTGTATCGCGCACTCGCGGCCAACCCCTGGCTTGCCGATGCGTTGCGTACGCGTTATCCGGCCGCACTGATCGACGAGTTTCAGGATACCGATCCGTTGCAGTTTGCGATCTTCAGCCGCATCTTCGCGTCGGCCGGCCCGCTGTTTCTGGTCGGCGATCCGAAGCAGGCGATCTACAGTTTTCGCGCGGCGGATCTGCATACCTATCTGGCGGCGCGCGCGGCGGCTTCGGCGTGCTACACGCTCGCGGTCAATCAGCGTTCGACCGCGCCGATCGTCCAAGCCTGCAACCGGCTGTTCGAAGCCAATCCACAGGCGTTCGTGCTCGACGGTCTCGACTATCAGCCGGTGCGGGCTGGCGAGCGGCGTCGTCCGCCGTTCTCCGAACCCGAAGCAAACGCTGGGGACTTCCGCATCTGGACTTTGCCGCAAGGCGACGCTGCGTTGACCAAACGCGAAGCGCAGCGCGCGGCGAGCGAAGCCTGCGCCGCCGAGATTGTGCGGCTCCTGCGCGGTGCGCGCGAAGGGTCGGTGACGATCGGCGACGTGCCGCTTGCCCCGGGCAATATCGCGGTGCTCGTGCAAACGCATAAGCAGGGCAGTCTGATCAAGCGTGTGCTGGCGTCGTGGGGCGTGGGCAGCGTGGAACTGGCGCAGGCTTCGGTGTTTGCCACGCTCGACGCCGAGCAGATCGAGCGCGTGCTGGCCGCGGTCGATACGCCGGGCGATCTGCGCCGCTTGCGCGCCGCGCTCGCCACTGATTGGCTTGGCCTCGACGCCGCCGCACTGTGGCGCCTGGAGCAGGTCGCCGACGCACCGGCACCGGCCGATGATCCCGCACATGCCGCGGACGCGATGGGTTGGGTCGAGCGTTTCTCGCGCTATCGCACGCTATGGCACGAGCGCGGCTTCGCCTTGATGTGGCGCACGCTGATGCGCGAACTGCGCGTCGCACAACGGTTGGTGGCCGGGCCGGACGGCGAGCGCCGTCTGACGAACGTGAATCATCTGGCCGAACTCGTGCAGGCGCGTGCCGCCACGCAACCCGGCATTGCGCCGACGTTGCGTTGGCTCGCCGCGCAACGAACGCAAGGTGGCGGCGAAGATGCGCAGTTGCGGCTCGAGTCGGATCGCAATCTTGTGCAGATCGTCACCGTGCATAAATCGAAAGGGCTGGAATATGCGGTCGTGTTCTCTCCGTTTCTGAACGACGGTGCGCTGCGCGAGCCGCCGTCCTCCGGCTTGCCCGATGCACGCGAATACCACGACGAAACGGGTGGTGCAGTGCTGCACTACGGTTGTGATGACGAGGAAGCCGAACGCGCGTCACGTTACGCGGCGCGCGAACAGGCGGCGGAACGGGCACGGCTCGTCTATGTGGCGCTGACGCGCGCGGTGTACCGCTGCTATCTGGTTGCAGGTACTTATCTGTCGTCGCGCTCTACCAAGGAGTCGCGGCGCAGCGTGCTGAACTGGCTGGTGGGTGGCAGCGGTCACAGCTTCGACGATTGGCTCACCGACCCACCCGACGAAGCCGCCTTGTCATCATCGTGGCAGGCGTTGGCGGGCGGTCCGATCACGTTGCAGGCATTGCCGAAAGTGGAGCGCCGTGCGCCGTTGGAAAGCCTCCAGGACAGCGGCGCGCGGATGCAGGCGCGCGCCAATCGGCGGCCGTTGCGCGATCAGTGGCGCATGGCGAGCTTCAGCGGCTTGATCGCCGCCGGCAGCAAAGCCGAGGAGGTGCACACGCCGGTGGAAGAGGTGCGCCCCGATCACGACGAGATCGCCGACGCGCTTGCGCCGATGCCGTTAGCGGTGCCACAAGCGCCGTCCTACGCTGAGGACGACATTCTCGCGTTTCCACGCGGCGCGGCGGCGGGCGAGTGTCTGCATCGCATGTTCGAGCTCGCGGATTTCACCGATCCGAAGACATGGCCGGATGCCATCCGGGGCGCGTTGCGCGAGCGTCCGGCGTCGGCAGTGCCCGAACTCGCGGCACGCTTGCCGGCCATGATGCATAACCTGATCGCGGACGTAGTGACTACCGAGCTCGTGCCCGGCATGGCGCTCGCCAGGTTGAATCCGCAGCGCCGTCTGAACGAACTCGAATTTCTGTTTGCCGCGCCTTCGCTCGATTTTCCGGCGCTGCGCGAGCTGCTGATCGAACACGGGTATCCCGACGTTGCGCTGGAACCCGGCGTGTTGCGCGGTTTCGTCAAAGGATTTATTGACATGATCGTCGAGCACGACGGACGCTTCTGGATCGTCGACTGGAAGTCGAACCATCTGGGCGACACCGCCGCCGACTACGCCGCGGCACCGCTCGAAGCGGCCATGGCGAGCCACGCGTATCACCTGCAGGCGCTCCTCTATACGGTGGCGCTGCATCGCTATCTGAAAACGCGGGTGCGCGATTATGCGTACGACACGCACATCGGCGGCTATCTCTATCTGTTCGTGCGCGGGGTTCGTCCGCAGTGGCGCGATGCGGATGGAGCGGCGGGCGTTCACATGCGGCGGCCTGCATTCGAACTGGTGGCGCTGCTCGACGCGGCGATGATCGGAGGTGTCGCATGAGCACGTTCGAGCGGAACTCTTCCGCGCCGCCGGAGCTTGACGACATCGGGGTGAATTTGCCCGCGCCGGCCGATTTCAGCACCGCGCTTGCCGAAGGGTTCGCGCGCCGCATCGGCACCTTGGCGCGGCGCGGCGGCGCGTCGGGCGAGGCGGTGAAGTGGGCGGCGCGGGCCGCCTTTGCTGCGAGCCGCGCGACTGCCGAAGGGCACGTGTGCCTGCCGCTTGCCGTGCTGGCGCGACGCTTCGATGCATCGAGCACGGAAGTGCGCTCGGCGCTGTTCGCAAGCGGCATGGTTAGCGACGGCTTGCAAAGCGCGGCGGCGTTGCGCCCGCTGGTGATCGATGGGCAAGGGCGGCTGTATCTTGCGCGCTACTACGACTATGAGCGGCGTCTCGCACGCTCGCTGGTTGCGCATGCGGGTGCAAATGCAGGCGCCAGTGCAGGCGTAGACGCGGACGCTACCGCTCAAACGTTGCACGAGCGTCTGCTGCGCTACTTCGGCCCGCCACAGGACGACGAAGTCGACTGGCAACGTGTCGCGGCAGTCATGGCGCTGTCCGGGCGGTTGACCATCGTCAGCGGCGGCCCAGGTACAGGCAAAACGACTACGGTGGTTGGCGTGCTTGCCTGTTTGCTGGATGCGCGGGCCGATCTGCGAATTGCATTGGCGGCGCCCACCGGCAAAGCCGCGCAACGCATGCAGGAAGCCTTGCTCACACGTGCCGGCGATTTGCCGCCCGAACTCGCCGCGCGCTTGCCGCAGACGTCGTACACCTTGCATCGGCTGCTTGGTTCAGGGCCGGGTGGGCGCTTCCGGCATCATCGCGACAACCCGCTGCCTTACGACGTCGTCGTGATCGACGAGGCGTCGATGATCGACGTTGCGATGGCGGCGCATTTGCTCGATGCCATTGCGCCGCAGACGCGTCTCGTGATGCTGGGTGACAAGGATCAGCTCGCTGCCGTCGAGGCTGGTGCGGTGTTCGCCGAGCTCAGCGCGCGGCCTGCTTTTACGCAGAACGGACTGCAGCGGATTGCTGAGGCGCTGGGCATTGAGGCGGCGCGGTTGTCGGAAGCATTGCCGGATTTGTCGAGCGGCTTCGACGAAGGGCCTGACGATTTTTTCGCGCAAACGGGTGCGCCAGACGATTTCGATACTCCGCCTGACGACTTGTTCGTCTCAGCACTACCTTCGTCCCCCCCAAACCCGCTCGCCGACTGCGTCGTCTGGCTCGAGCGCAACTATCGATTCGGCCTCGAATCACCGATCGGCCGTTTGTCGCTCGCGATTCGCAACGGTGCGGCCGGCGCGGCGCTCGAAGTCCTGCGCATCGACCCGGCCGAACCCTGTGCAGCGGCGCTGTACGAAGATACGCATGCGACGCTTGCCGATCGCACCGTCGTGCGGCTCGCCGCAGGTTTTGCACCGTACGCGGATGCGCTCGCCGAAGCCCTAGCCGCCGATACACCGGACCCATTGCCGCTCTTCGACGCACTGAACCGCTTTCGAATTCTGTGCGCGACCCGCTCCGGGCCCCGCGGGGTCGATCAGGTGAATGCCGCAATGGCCGCACAGGTGCGGCGCGCGGCGGGTGTGACGCTGGCCGTAGGTGCGCAGTGGTTCGCCGGACGCCCCGTTATGGTGACGCGCAACGACTACGCGCTCGGACTGTTCAACGGCGACATCGGCATTGCGCTGCCGGGTGCGGGCGGTGCGTTGCGCGTGTATTTCCGTACCGGCGACGGCGGTCTGCGTGCCGTGTCGCCTGCTGCACTGCCGCCGCACGATACGGCATTCGCGCTCACGGTTCATAAGTCGCAAGGCTCGGAGTTCCAGCATGCGGTGTTGATGTTGCCGTCGGTGTTCAGCCGCGTGCTGTCGCGTGAACTCGTGTACACGGCAATTACCCGCGCGCGTGAGCGTGTCGAAGTGATTGGCGCGCGCGCCGTGCTGGCGCAGGCCATCGCGACGCCGACGCAGCGTGATTCGGGCTTGGCCGCGCGAATTGCGGAGGCGTGGCGCGTCGCCTAGCGGGATGACGTGGGCAACGCGCGTATTCGCTCGCGGGCCCGGCCAAACCCCTTATCCCGCGATCCCGCCCGGTTGCACGCGCGCCTCGACCCGGCTGCGCATGGTCTTGCGATACCACAGCGTCCACAGCGTCAAGGCGCCGTAAATGCCGTAGCCGATGAACGGCGAGACCACCAGAAAGCGTTCGATCGGCCAGGTGAGCGCCATCCAGGCGCGCAGCGCCGTTTCACCGGTCAGGCCGACGCCCCATACGAGCGTCATGAGCCGCATTGCACTGACGAGAGCAGGCCGCTCGCGCCACAAGGTTTCGAAGCGCTCGGCGCCGCCTTCCATTTCACGGGCGACGGTGGCGCGCGCGAGATAGAAGATCAGCGGACGGCGCATCGGCAACGACAGCAGAAACACCACGCCCACCGCGCCGGACACCAGCGATTCCCGCAGCAACAGCATGCGGGGGCTGCCGCCCAGCGCCATCGCCGCGACCGACAGCACGATGCCCGCCACGACCATGACGCTGAGCGCGTCGACGCGTCGAAAGCGCACCAGTTCGATCAGGCTCCAGACGATCGGCGGCACGGCGGACGCGATCAGCGCGCCGGTCTCGCCCAGGTGCGGCAGCGCGAAACGGTAGGCAAGCCATGGCAGCAGAAAGTTGACGGCCAGTTCCAGCACAAAACCAGAACGGAGTTTCATATGAATTTACGCTGTAAGCGAAAACGGCAGTATCGGTGAACCGGCTGTGTCGATGCAAATAGTTTTTCGCATCGGCGGCCGTGACCGATAGTCCGTAGTCGGTAATCGACTGTGCCCTGGGTACACTTGCGTCTCTAGCTCAATCCCATCATGACATCCCGTTATCCGATCCCGCCGAACGAAATCGAATTGACCGCAGTGCGCGCGCAAGGAGCGGGCGGGCAGAACGTCAACAAGGTCTCGAGTGCCATCCATCTGCGCTTCGACGTGCACGCTTCGTCGTTACCGGAAGTGCTGAAAATGCGCCTGCTCGCGCTGTCTGATCATCGGCTTACGCGCGACGGGGTGGTGATTATCAAGGCGCAGCAGCATCGCACTCAGGAGATGAACCGCGCGGCGGCGCTCGCGCGGCTCGACGAGCTGATCGAAAGCGTCAGCGTGACGCGTAAGCCGCGTGTCGCGACCCGGCCGACGCGCGCGTCGAACCGGCGCCGCCTCGACAGCAAGGCCAAGCGCAGTGAGATCAAATCCGGCCGCGGGCGGGTGGAGGATTGACGGAATTAAAGGGATTTAAGGCGGCGGGGCCGAGGCGCTAAATCCCGGCAGAGCGACAAAAGTGCCCTCAGAGGCACCCGAGGAGTCTCACGATAACGCGCGCCAGCCAACGGTCGCTCAGGCTCAGCGTTTGCCCCCGCGTCCGCCAGAACGCGTATCGGGCGGCGACGTCGTCGGCACAAAATCGACGCAAAGCACATGTGTGCCGTCGCGCTCGAATGCGATTGCCGCGGTATAGCAGTCCTGGCCGTCCGCGAGCGAGTAGTGCGGCCCCATCATGGCGACGCGCCCTGGCGCGGCGAGCGCGTGCTTGAAATACGCGCGCCGCGACCAGTTGCTGCGCGTATCGGTGTAGAGCGGCGCGAGCCGCAGCGGAGGTGGCGGCAGCGAGGCGGCCGAGACCGACGCTTGCGTCTGTTCGCCTTGACCGTCGGTGACGAACACGCGGCGGGCTTCGGGCAGATGCCACACCTTTTGCGCCGCCTGCCGCAGATCGCCGGTGGCTTTGAAGGTGTCGGCAGCGGCGAGCACGGATTCGGCGAATCCTTCGAAACCGAGCCGCTGGTGGCCGGCATGGGCCTGTTCATAGGCGGCGAACTTGCTCCACATCGACTCGATCAGCGCCGGCACCCGGGCACACGCAGCCTGCACCGAACCCTTCGGCTGGCCGAGCCAGAAACCTTGCACGAAATCGACGTCGGCCTGCATCAGAATCATCAACTCTTCGTCGGTTTCGACGCCTTCGGCCAGTACCAGCGTACCGGACTGGTGGAGCATCGCGATCAGGTGGCTGATCATCGAATCGTCGCCTTCACGCTTGCCTGCGCGCGCGACCAGCGAGCGGTCGAGTTTCACGATGTCGGGGCGAAAGCGCCAGACGCGGTCGAAGTTCGAAAAACCGGTGCCGAAGTCGTCGATCGCGATCAGGAAGTCGCGCGGCTGCGATGCCGCGAGCATGCTGGCGACGGCGGATTCATCGTCGGCGGGTTGTTCGAGTACTTCGATGACGATGCGTTCCTGCGGCAGGCCGAAGTGCGCCGAGAGCTCATCGATGAAGGTGCGCTGCGGCCAGCCGGTTTCGAACACCTGTGGGCGCGTATTCAGAAACAGCCACCCGGTGCTGATGCCCTGTTCCATGAAATTCGCCACGTGCAGGCAGCGCGCGATGCGGTCGAGTTCACGTGCGTCGGCGGCCGAGCGCGTGCCGGAGAAAAGCACTTCCGGCGATACCGGCAAGCCGACCGGATCGAACGCGCGCAGCAGGCCCTCGTAGCCGACCACGCACTGATGCGTGACCGACAGCACCGGCTGGAACACGCTGTGCAGGGTCAGCGCGCGCCATGTCGCGGTCCAGCCGGACTCGTCCCGGACCAGGTGTGGGAGCAGGCCGCTAAGGGTCAATTCTCTGACGGTCGGCATAAGGGCGGGCATAAGTGCGGGCATAGTGACGTCGCGGCAAGCGGGTGACGGGGCGCGCAGACAGATTTGACGCGCAACGGATGCACAGCCCAGGCGCCGGCAGGGTCAGGCGGGCACAGCCCGGGAACGCGGAGAGCAATGCCAGCCATGCTGGGCTCCGGCGGGATTAGTCAAAACCAGTCTAGCAGTTCGAACTTCGCGTGAATGTGCGGGTTATCACAGACGCGGGATGTGGCCGGGCGCCCGGCAAACCGGCCGTGGTACAGCGGCCGGCCCCGGTCTCGTGGGCGTCTCGCGTGGGTTTCGCGTTCGTTTGCCGCGCGCAGGATCGATCGTTCGAATGAAATCAATCACGCGTATGAAGCCGAGGGTAGCAGGGCGGTGAGTGGCCGCCCGCCAAACTCCAGGCAAGGACGGTGCTCAGACATTTTGCGTCTGCGGAAGGTTTTGCATCAGGGTCATCCTGCCGTGGCCGCAGGAGCCTGCCCGGGGCGCGTGAGCGCCTGCAGGTTTGGCGGGCGGCGGGTATGCTGCTGCTTTTCCTGAACAAACGGAGCACAGGCATGGCGGAAATCGCAGTGGTCGCAATCTCGGTGGCAAAGCCGGGCTATCAAGAGCAATTGCGCGAAGCGCTCGAAGGCATCGTCGGGCCGACACGCAAGGAGCTGGGTGCGCTTCAATACGATCTGCATCGTGACGTGCAGGAGCCGCGCCGGTTCGTGTTTGTCGAGCGTTGGGAAAGCCAGGAAGCGCTGGCGGCGCATGCAAAATCCGCGCACATTGCGGCTTATAAGAAAGCGGTGGCGAATTGGGTCGAACACGCGGAAATTCGCGTCGTGTCGAAGATCGCGTAAGCGTTGAAGGGGCGAACAGCGGGGACGAAAAGCGGGGACGAACAACGGAGGGAACTCCGAAGGTCGAACCCTGAAGCCCGAACAACGGCGAGTGATCTGCCAGGCCGGGCACGGCCTGCGCGGTGCTCGCCGTTTATCTTTAGTGCGTGGCTTGCGGGACGTCGAGGATCAGGATGATGGTCCAGTCGGCATCGCCATCGTGGTGATACTGGCGTTCCGCGACAATGAACGGTTGCTGCTTGCCGTCCGGGCCAAGAAACAGCACGTCGCCTTCCATCGGGAGGCACTCGACGGGCGGCAGCGCGAGGAACGCTTCCTGACCGCCGCGCGGCATCAGTTTTTCGATTTTGCGAGATGCTGCTTCAGTCCATTCGATATCTAGCTGGATGTTGCTCATGCTGTCCTCCGCACCAAGGTGCGCACAGGTTAGGGGGATTCCGGCCGGGTGACGGTCGCTGGGCGCCGGTCGGTGCGCGACTTTAGCATAACGTCGGCCGGGCGCAGCGGGCCTGCAGCAAGTTCATTAGACAACAAAAAAGCCGAAGCCGACGGTGCCGGCTTCGGCTTTTCACCTTCGCGGCGAGGCCGCAGGTGATGCTGTCAAACTGCGCTCACGAACTGGCGGCTTCGGCCTTGGCGGCCTTCTTATGATGGTGCGGGGCCATCTTGTGATGTTTCTCCGGCATAGGCGCGCTTTCCATTGCTTGCTGGCGGTTTTGCAAATCTTGCGCGCGCTGCTCGACGTCGGCGGCCTTGGCCGGATCGGTGCTCATCATGACGCCGTTGTCCTGCGCATAGGCCGCGCCTGTTACGGCACTGAGGGAAACCAGGATCGCCAGGGACACTTTCTTCATTGTTACCTCCGCAGAGTGGTAATGGACCCGAATATTTGCCTGTCCAATCGGAAAGACAATGCATTCTAGCCAGCAATATCCGCTCCAGCGGACGTTTTGTAACTACAGTGACAATTAGTTACACCTTGTTACGTTCGGGCCACAGTCACTGTCGATGACGATCTCGCTTCAAACTCGACAATGCGTTGCCGATACAAAGAATATTCGCATCTCTAAATAAATTGCTTCGTTGGGAAGCGTGAGATTCAGAACCATCCGATTGCACGATAGACGTGAAATTGAGCGATTCCAATCAGTTCGTGCAGCGCAATCTCCGCATTCACCAGATTGTCATAGCGCGGCAGTACACCGGGATCTGCGTGCAGCGCGCTCGAGATCAGCGGCTGTGGCGTGAGGCCGAAACGATGGAAGTCGAGTAAGGCGCGCGGCATCTGATAGGCGGAGGTGACGAGTATCAGGGAGTCGTAACGTGACCGGTCGAGAATGGCAGAGACGTTGCGCGCGTTTTCGTAAGTCGTGCGGCTGCTGTTTTCCAGCACGATGTCCGCACGCGGCACCCGTTGGTGCAGCAGGTAGGGCAGATAGGTGTCCGCCTCGGTTGCGCTATGTCGCTGCGGATTGCCGCCGCTCACGATAACCTGACACGTGGCGGCCGTACGCTTGCAGGCTGCGTAGTTTTCCGCGCTCACGGCGATGCGCGCGAGCACGTCACGCGGTGGCACGAGCACATCGTCATTGTCGTAAATGGTGCCGCCGCCGAGCATGATTATCGCGGTGCGCGGCGCGAAGCGGGCGGGCGTGTCGGTCCGCCGATGCGGCTGCGCCAATTGCAGCAATGGAGCCGTGAGCCAGCCGGCGGCGAGCAGCCAGAACAGGGCGATCGCGCCAATGGCGAGAGGTCGGCGGGCGCGTTTCCAAAGCACGATTGCTGCAAAAAAAGCGCTAATAAAGTGAATAGAATCAATTTAAATGGGGTAACGTATGACATTCGGGACAAATCTATGGGCTTGCTATCGCGCCGCAGCGGTTGCATCGTCGGCCCGTAGACAGAACGCTAACATGGCGTTCAGACGGGGGTTCCGAAAACGAGACCAGGGCAGCACCTGGCGGAATTCGACCGCATGAAAGCGGCCAGTTTCCAGCCAAGGGCGGGTGCTATGCGCGTCACTGGTGGCGCGGTGACGTGTTGGGCATAGATGTGTCATAGCTGCACTTTAAGAAAGAAGTGAGATGACCACGTATTCCAACGAAGCGGTACTTGAAGCGCTGCGGCGGGCGCAATATCGCCAGGTCCCATGGGCCAGACGACCGGGTGTCTTCCAATATCTTCGCGCGCTCGGCCTGATGGACACTGTTCGGCAGCGCACCGTCGCACCGGCTCCGGGTTTTCACGCGCCGGTCGATATTGCCGTGCTCACCGAGCGCGGCAGGGCCGAGTTCGCGAGGCTTGCGCACGACGAACGCCTGTTGAGCTGGACCGCACAGCGAATGAACGACTACGTCGTCGCGACAGCCGAAGCGCGGCCCACAGCCGCTCTCGAAGCCCGGCCTTAAGGGCGGCGGGCAGGCGCTGGCGCTGTATTTCCCGGCCGCTCCACGCGGCTGGCGGTGATTTTATTGCTTCGCTTTATTGCCTGGCTGATGCGCCGCGTACAGTGCGCGCCGCCCGCCCGTTGACGCAAAAAAAAGCCCGTATCGCGAGGATACGGGCGTACCGGAATTACTACTGCCACGCTGTGCTAATGGCGTTGAATCAGACTGGCGCGGCGCCTCGTGGTTCCCTGACCGTTCAATTCGCCATACAGCGTGTTGTCTCGCAGTGACGATGGACGCCGGCTATAGCGAACAATGGCGGCGAACAACAGCGTTGATCCCATGTGATTTGACACAAGCCGAGCCTGTCAGCGGCGCGGCGGCGCATGCCTAGCGGCGGCGCGCAGGGTCTTCGCGCGGCGGTTCAGGCCGCGTGCGTACATTGCTCGCGATATCGCCGCGCAAGTCGCCACGCGGCGCAGGCGGCGTGAAGTCGCGGCTGCGTGGTCCGCTTTGCTGCCAGGCTTCAACGGTGGCCGTGTTATCCGGCCGCCAGTTCCAGCCTTGGGGGCGCTGCTGTGCGAGCGCCGGTGCGGCCATTGATGAAACGACAATGCCGCACAGAAGCAGTGACATTGGTTTCATGCTGAGCTCCCGTCAAGCCGATCGACTCAAGGCCTGTTTGCATACACATAAGGTATGCCGAGTGGCGAAAGCACGCTGTAAGCAATAGTAAATGGATGTTTCACCGGCAATAATCGGCTCGCTTCGGATGCCTGTAGCGAGCCGGTGATGACGTCGGAGAAACCGGAAGGGACGACTCAGTTGGGCGCGCCGAGGAGCGGTGCCCATTGTTGTCGGTCGGGCGTCGATATACGGCGCACGGCGGGCGCACGGCGGCCCAGATACACGCCGGGCGCCCGCAGGCGCCCGGAGGCAAAACAATTCGCGTCAGGCCATCTTGACCGGCGCGCGCCACGATTCCGGATTGGTCCAGAATGCGCCACGCAGACGGTCGCGGCTCGGCGGTGCCGGCGGTTTCGCCGCGGTCGCGCCAATGCGACCGCGCAGCGAAATTTCACGGCCGCTCGTGCCGAGTCGCTTAACTATTTCGGCGAGCGTACCATCGGCTTGCCATTCGTCGAAGCGACGGCGGCAAGTCGGCGGCGACGGATAGCGGCCCGGCAGTTTGGACCAGCCCTCTCCAGTCGACAGCACCCAAAGCACGGCATTGACTACTGCGCGCGCTTCCACGCGTGGTCGACCACGACGTTCGCTCCGTGCTGGCTCCGCACAGAACAACGCCTCGACCAGCGCCCACTCGTTGTCTCTCAAATCGTCGAACAGCATCATGTTTCACCTCAGCGAAGCTAACTCCGGTGCGCTGCCCCGCGCCGCGCACTCTCCATGCACTCGATAGGCGAGTGCCAAGGGGGGTCGGGCTTGCCACGATCTGCTATTCAGTCAGTAGTCATGGCGCCGACCCTGTGTGCATGTAAATGCAGGAAGTGTGCCAAGTTGAATCCAACTACCTGAAAGGCCTGTGACAGCGGGCCAGCGCGGGCGCTAGCTAGGGGCGTATAAGAATCCAAAAAACCCATCTCGCAAATCGGGACAATCACCAATCTTGTGCAATCAAGCCCGACCAGCGTGCGTTTGCGCCTTATTGCTGCGCTGCAACGATCGCACTAAATGCGACTGTGGTGCGACATTTCGCCATACAATGCGCATCAAACTGGGTTATTGATGAGGCTGGTAAATGAATGTGACGCTGCGTCAGCTAAGGGTTTTCATTGAGGTCGCCCGTTTGCAGAGCTTTAGCCGGGCCGGCGATGAAATCGGTCTGACGCAATCGGCGGTCAGTCGCTGCGTACGCGAACTGGAGGGGGAGATCGGTCTGAAGTTGATCGACCGCACCACGCGTGAGGTGCAGCTCACGGATGTCGGCGGCAATCTGGTGTCGAGCGTGTCACGCCTGCTGACGGATCTGGACGACGCATTGCGCGAGATCCGCGAAATCGGCGAGCAGCGCCGTGGACGGGTGGTGGTGGCCGCAAGCCCGACGATCGCCTGCCGGTTGATGCCCGGCGTGGTGGCGTCGTGCGGACGGCAGTTTCCCTACATCACATTGGGTCTGCGCGACGACGTGCAAAGCGACGTGGTGCGCAAGGTGAAGTCGGGCGAAGTCGATTTCGGCGTGATCATCGGTCCGTTTTCCGCTGACGACCTGCTGAGCGAATCGCTGATGACAGATTCGTTTTGCGTCGTTTCGCGCGACGATCACCCCTTGGCGGTACAGAGGCAGGTGGCATGGACGGACCTCGAAGGCCAGCAGCTCGTCATGCTCGATTACGCGTCAGGCAGCCGGCCGATCATTGATGCCGTGATGCAGGAGTACGGCGTAAGCGCCACCGTGGTGCAGGAGCTGGGGCATTCCGCGACCGTTTTTGGGCTGGTCGAGGCGGGCGTGGGCGTGAGCGTGCTGCCCTGGCTGGCCTTGCCGCTGCCGGCGGGCGCCTCGCTGGTGGCGCGGCCGCTCGTGCCGCGCGCCGAGCGCACCGTCGAACTGGTGCGGCGGCGCGACCGCTCGCTGTCGCCGGCGGCGGAGGCGGTGTGGAGTCTGATTCGTCAATTGCCGGCGCGGGCTGAGGATTTGGGCTGATGACGCGGGCTTGGGCCGTTTGTTCAGCGAGATGAGATTTGTCGCGATCCGCGGAGCGGTCACCGCCTTGAGCCTAGCCCGATAGTCGGGGCGACTGGTGCGGTCGGCTTTCTGATCGTGCCAGGCGAGTCAGCGACTTCGCCGTCCCGAAAACAGGCGGCGCGCTAAACTGACGCCTCTTCCCAAGCGTCAGCCCTTACCTATCACCTGTCTGGAAGCCTCGATGAGCGAAACGGATCTGCCTGTGCCCTCCGTCCCCAACGCGCGCGATGCCGTGCGCGCACTGCGTCCTTCGCAGATCCGAGAAGTCGCTAACGCCGGTTTCGGCGATGCGGACGTGTTGCCGTTCTGGTTCGGCGAGTCCGATCGGGTGACCCCGGCCTTCATCCGCGACGCCGCAAGCGCCGCGTTAGCCGCGGGCGCCACCTTCTATACGCATAACCTGGGCATTGCGCCGTTGCGCGCGGCGCTCGCGGACTACGTCAGCGCGTTGCACGGGACGACGTCGTCCGATCATATTGCGGTGACGAGCGCCGGCGTCAATGCGCTGATGCTGGCCGCGCAATTGGTGGTGGGGGCGGGCGACCGTGTCGTCGCGGTCACGCCGCTGTGGCCGAATCTGGTCGAGATTCCCAAGATTCTGGGCGCGCATGTAGAAACCGTCGCGCTGGGCTACGGTGAGCGCGGCTGGCAACTCGATCTCGAGCAGTTGCTGGCGGCGCTGACGCCGGACACAAAGATGCTGCTGATCAACTCGCCGAACAATCCAACCGGCTGGGTGATGAGCCGCGAAGAGCAGCGCGCCGTGCTGGCGCATTGCCGCCGCCACGGTATCTGGATCGTCGCTGACGAAGTTTACGAGCGTCTTTATTACGCGGACGCCGAAGCTGGCGCCTACAGCCCCCATTCACGCACGGCGCCGTCGTTTCTCGATCTGGCCACGCGCGACGAGCGCGTGATCTGCGTGAATTCGTTTTCCAAGGCGTGGCTGATGACCGGCTGGCGGCTCGGCTGGATCGTCGCGCCGGCCTCGCTGATGGACGATCTGGGCAAGCTGGTCGAATACAACACCTCGTGTGCACCGGCTTTCGTCCAGCAGGCGGGCATCGCGGCCGTCCAGCAGGGCGAGCGCTTCACGCAGGAACTGGTGCTCGACCTGAAGGCGTCGCGCGACCATCTGGTGCGGGCGCTGTCCACGGTGCCGGGCGTCGACGTTAAGGCGCCGCTCGGGGCGATGTATGTGTTTTTCTCGATGCCGGGGGCGTCACGCAGTCTCGAGCTATGCAAGGCCATGGTGCGCGAAGTGGGCCTGGGCGTGGCACCCGGCAGCGCGTTTGGTCCGCAAGGCGAGGGGTTTGTGCGCTGGTGCTATGCCTGCGACACGGCGCGGCTGGACGCGGGTGTCGAGCGTCTGAAGCGTTTCCTGGCGCAGCACGGCACGCATTGAGGTGCGGCGGAACGGGCGCTTGGCGTGGGTGAAGGGCACAACCAAGGGCCCAACTAAGGGCCGATTTCAGTCCGATTCTCATGCATTTCCGCCTGGTTTTCCGCGAAAGCACGCAGCTTGGGGCGCCGCTGAAAAATGCGCCGGGGATTTCGTCTTTACGCACTGGTTGTTTTTGCGTAATATGGCGCTCAGTCACGCGATTCCTTTCAGGAATATCGCTGCTCCGTCCGGCTGGGTTTGGCTCGATTGCCTGTTTCGCCTCCCCCCGGTGCGTGCTCCCATCAATATGACCGATCAGAATCGGGCGAGCGCGTCTTCAGTTCCACATCGTCTGTTTGATCCGGTTCTTTGACCACAGGGTCTGACCTAGCTGCATGAATACCCAAGAGGCGAAGATCGTCCTCGAGACTGCCTTGATCTGCGCGCAGGAGCCGTTAAAGCTCGTCGATTTGCGCAAGCTCTTTGCCGACGGCGTGTCGGCAGACACTGTTCGGAATTTGCTCGAAGACCTGAAGCAGGATTGGTCTGGGCGCGGTGTGGAGCTGGTCGGGCTGGCGTCGGGCTGGCGATTTCAAAGCAAGCCCGCGATGCGCTCGTACCTGGATCGTTTGCATCCTGAGAAGCCGCCGAAATATTCGCGCGCGGTGCTCGAGACGCTCGCGATCATTGCGTACAGGCAACCGGTCACGCGCGGCGATATCGAAGAGATTCGCGGCGTCACGGTGAATACGCAGGTCGTCAAGCAACTCGAGGATCGCGGCTGGATCGAAGTGATCGGCCATCGTGATGTGCCGGGCCGTCCGGCGCTGTACGCGACGACGCGGCAATTTCTCGACGACCTCGGTTTGAAGGCGCTCGACGAATTGCCGCCCCTCGCGGATCCGTCGGCGCAGTTGAACGCGGATCTGCTCGGTCAGCATGCGATCGAATTTTCCGAGGCCGCGACCTTACAGGCATTGGCTTCGGGTGAAGAGAGCCCGCTCGAAGGGCCGTCGGAATCTGCCGTTGGCGAGGCAGGTGCTGAAGCAGGCAAGGCAGTTGAACTTGCCGAGGCAAGGCATGATCCGGCGGATGCCGCGCCGGCGCCCGAGTCGCATCAGGACGCTGCTGCAGCTCCGAACAGGCAAGAACATGTCGAAGCAGCGAACTTTGAACCGCAGGCCGGCGTCGCCGAGCCTGCACTGAATCACGATCCGGTCTCCCAGGCCGATCCGGCAATACCCGCGCACGACTCGGGCGTACTCCGCGATACGGAGCACGCCGCCGAGCCGAACCCGACCACGGCGGCGCACGGCGATCTTGAGGATCGCCGCGATGCCGCACAGGACGCAGGCATTCTGACCGACGACGAACCCGAGTCGCGCAGCGCCTGACGTAACCGAACTTTTTTTGCCGCGCCCGCAATGGGCGCGCGCGACCTGACATTTTGAGGTTGTTTTGACACATACCCACGACACCGATTCGTCCGAATCCGAGCGCGCCGTGCCGTCGGCACGCGCCGACGAAGCGCGTACCACGCAAGCGTCGGCAGGCGAGGGCGAGCGCCCGGCGCCGGCCACGGAAGCAGACGGTGAAGACCGTCCGCGCCGCGGCCTGCGTCGCGGACCGCGTAGCCTGATCGCGCGGCGCCGCGCCGGAGCGAAGACGAAGGGCGCCGAAGGCGCGCCCGCGCAAGGAGCTCCGGTCGTCACCGAAACGCCGCCGGACGGCGAGGTGGTCGCGCAAGTGCGCATGCCGCGCAAGGATGGTGGCGCCAAGGGCCAGGGCCCGCGCCGCAATGCGGGCGGCGCGAAGCGCGAGGGTGGTCAGCGTGAAGGTGCGCCCCGCGAGGGCGGCCCTCGCGAAGGCGGGCGCGGCGAGCGTCAGCCGCGCGAAGGCGGTCAGCGTCAGAATCGCCGTGGCGCCGAAGCGCCGGTGGAAATCGCAGCCGAAGCGAACCCGGACGATCTGTTCTCGTACGTCACGTCGCCCGCATTCGATGCGGACAACAGTGCCACCGGCGGCGTACGCGCCCCGATGCTGCGCCGTGGCAAGCCGGCCGCGCCCAAGCGCGTCCTGGCTGCGGACGACGACGCGCCGAAGCTGCACAAAGTGCTGGCCGAAGCCGGCATGGGCTCGCGCCGCGACATGGAAGAACTGATCGTCGCCGGCCGCGTGTCGGTGAACGGCGAGCCGGCTCACATCGGCCAGCGCATCATGCCGACCGACCAGGTCCGCATCAACGGCAAGCCGGTCAAGCGCAAGCTGGCCAACAAGCCGCCGCGCGTGCTGCTGTATCACAAACCGACTGGCGAAATCGTCAGCCACGCCGATCCGGAAGGCCGCCCGTCGGTGTTCGACAAGCTGCCGCCCATGAAAACCGCCAAGTGGCTCGCGGTCGGCCGCCTCGACTTCAACACCGAAGGTCTGCTGATGCTGACCACCTCCGGCGATCTGGCGAACCGTTTCATGCATCCGCGTTACAGCGTCGAACGTGAATATGCGGTGCGTGTGGTCGGCGAGCTGGCGGAAGGCATGCGTCAGAAGCTGCTGCACGGCGTCGAGCTGGAAGACGGCCCGGCGAATTTCCTGCGCATCCGCGATGGCGGCGGCGAAGGCACCAATCATTGGTATCACGTCGCGCTCGCCGAAGGGCGTAATCGGGAAGTGCGCCGCATGTTCGAAGCAGCCGGCCTGATGGTCAGCCGCCTGATCCGCACGCGTCATGGCCCGATCTCGCTGCCGAAGGGCCTGAAGCGCGGTCGCTGGGAAGAACTCGAAGACAATCAGGTGCGCGCGCTGATGGCGTCGGTCGGTCTGAAGGCGCCGTCGGAAGAAAAGGGCGGCCGCAGAGAGGCACCGGAGCGCAAGCAGCCGGATCCGATGCAAACGTCGATGGGCTTCATTAGCCGCGAACCGGTACTGATGTCGCATGGCCGTTTCGACCAACAGCAGCCGCGCGGTCAAGGCCGTCGCGGTGCGGCGGGTGGCGGCTTCGGCGGTGGTTCGGGTGGTGGTTTTGGCGGTGGTAGCGGTGGCGGTTACGGCAACCGCGGCGCTGGCCGCAGCGCCGGCGGCTTCAGCGGCCCGATGGGCGGCGGCGGTGCACCTGGCCCGCGTGGCGGCCGTGACGTCGACGGCAATCGCGCGCCGTCGGGCAATGGCAATCGTGCGGCTGGCGGCGGTAAGCGCGCTGGCGGCCCTGGCGGCGGCAATCCGGGCGGCGGCGGTAGCCGCGGGCCGGCCGGCAATCGCGGCGGTAACGCCAACCGCGCCGGTGGTGGCGGCAACCCCAACGCGGCGGGTGGTGCCAATCGTGGTGGTGGAGCGCCGCGCGGCCGTTCGCGTGGCCGTTAAACGGCAAGCAACTTAAGCATGACGGTTGGCCGCTGATCGTTCATCAACGATTTACGCTTCGCCACCGTCAGAATCAATCGACGAGCGCCGCGGGTTTCATCTGATGCATAAAACCGCGGCGTGCGCATAAGTAGGGGCAGAGTTTCCTCGCCCCTGCTTGTCCGGCGCAGGTTCGAGGCGGCGCAAGCCGCCTTGCAAAAGGCGCGGCGTGCCGCCATATCGTTGAAAGATTCCCATGAAATCAAGCGGAAATGCGCTTCGTACGGCGTTCTGCGGTTTGCGTTTGTCCCGAAAAATGGCTACAATCGCGGAGTCGCTGGGCGTGCGGCTTTTCATGTGCGGCTCAGGTGCGACCACCGGTAATAAGATGATGGGCGTTTAGCCCATTTTTTTTTGCCGCGCAGTTCTAAGTGGTTCGGCATCTCGGGTAGCACGAACGTGCGCCGGCTTGGCGCGCGGCCCGCATTGGTGTTTGCAGACAAACCCGGCAGGTCTCGCCGCGCGAACATCTTAGAGGGCACTGTGCAACTGACGGAACTGATTGAAACCACGGTCGTGGGACTCGGCTACGAGCTCGTCGATCTCGAGCGCACCGGGCGCGGCATGTTGTGTATTTATATCGACCAGCCGGCCGGCATCGCGATCGAAGACTGCGAGAAAGTCACGCGTCAGCTCCAGCACGTTCTGACGGTCGAAAATATCGATTACGAGCGGCTTGAAGTGTCGTCGCCGGGTCTCGACCGCCCGCTGAAAAAACTGGCGGATTTTGAACGCTTCGCAGGCAGCGAAGTGGTAATCACATTGAAAAAGCCATTGGACGGACGGAAATCGTACCGGGGCATTCTGCATGCTCCGCAAGGCGAGACGATCGGTCTGGAATTTGAAGGGAAGGAAGGCGCCGCGATGCTCGATTTCACCGTCGCGGATATCGATAAGGCACGCCTCGTTCCGAAAGTTGACTTTAGGAGCCGCAAACAATGAGTCGCGAAGTGTTGATGCTGGTGGATGCGCTGGCACGCGAGAAGAACGTCGATAAAGACGTGGTATTTGCCGCGCTCGAGGCGGCCCTCGCTTCGGCCTCCAAGAAACTCTTCGAAGAAGACGCGGACATCCGCGTCCAGATCGACCGTGAAAGCGGCGAGCACGAAACGTTTCGCCGCTGGAAAGTGGTGCCGGACGAAGCTGGCCTGCAGGAGCCGGATCAGGAAATCCTGCTGTTCGAAGCACGCGAACAGAAGCCGGAAATCCAGCTCGACGAATACATCGAAGAACCGGTGCCGTCGATCGAATTCGGCCGTATCGGCGCACAGGCTGCCAAACAGGTGATCCTGCAGAAGGTGCGCGACGCGGAACGCGAGCAGATCCTGAACGACTTCCTCGAGCGCGGCGAGCACATCATGACCGGCTCGGTGAAGCGCCTGGATAAGGGCAACTTCATCGTCGAAACCGGCCGTGTCGAAGCGCTGCTGCGCCGCGACCAGTTGATTCCGAAGGAAAATCTGCGCGTGGGCGACCGCGTGCGCGCCTATATCGCCAAGGTCGATCGCACCGCTCGCGGTCCGCAGATCGAACTGTCGCGTACGGCGCCCGAATTCCTGATGAAGCTGTTCGAAATGGAAGTGCCGGAAATCGAACAGGGCCTGCTGGAAATCAAGGCGGCGGCCCGCGATCCGGGCGTGCGCGCCAAGATCGGCGTGATCGCTTACGACAAGCGCATCGACCCGATCGGCACCTGCGTCGGTATCCGCGGTTCGCGTGTCCAGGCCGTGCGTAACGAGCTTGGTGGCGAAAACGTCGACATCGTGCTATGGTCGGAAGATCCCGCACAGTTTGTGATCGGCGCGCTCGCGCCGGCAGCCGTCCAGTCGATCGTCGTCGATGAAGAAAAGCATTCGATGGACGTCGTCGTAGACGAAAACGAACTGGCGGTCGCGATCGGCCGCAGCGGCCAGAACGTGCGTCTTGCCAGCGAACTCACCGGCTGGCAGATCAACATCATGACGCCGGACGAATCTGCGCAAAAGCAGAATCAGGAGCGCGGTGTACTGCGTGACCTGTTCATGGCGCGTCTCGATGTCGACGAAGAAGTGGCCGACATCCTGATCGACGAAGGCTTTACGAGCCTCGAAGAGATCGCTTATGTGCCGCTCAACGAGATGCTCGAAATCGAAGCATTCGACGAAGACACCGTTCACGAACTGCGTAATCGCTCGCGCGATGCGTTGTTGACGTTGGCGATCGCGAATGAAGAAAAGGTCGAGAATGTTGCACTCGACCTGAAGAGCTTGGACGGCATGGATGCCGACCTGCTCGCCAAGCTTGCCGAACACCAGATCCAGACGCGCGACGAACTCGCCGAGCTGGCTGTGGATGAACTGGTCGAGATGACCGGAATGGAAGAGGATGCCGCTAAGGCGTTGATCATGAAAGCACGTGAACATTGGTTCCAGTGAGAAATGACCATGGCGCACTAAATTGAACGCGGCCGTTAGGCCGCATGACAAGATGCTAACCGCAAGGAATCGGTCCTTGCATTAAGAGGAATGAATGGCGAGTAACAACGTAGCCCAATTTGCCGCGGAACTGAAAATGCCTGCAGGCGTGCTCCTTGAGCAGCTTCAGGCAGCAGGCGTCACTAAAGCGAGCGAAGACGACAGCTTGTCCGAAACGGACAAGGCGCGTCTGCTCGACCACTTGCGCAAGTCTCACGGCTCGACTGATGCGGACAAGCGCAAGATCACGCTGACGAAACGGCATACGTCGGAGATCAAGCAATCCGACGCGACGGGCAAAGCTCGCACCATTCAGGTCGAGGTGCGTAAGAAGCGCACTTTCGTCCGCCGCGACGAATCCGCCGCTGAAGGCGGGGATGCATCGAATCATGTGGCCGAAGCTGATGTAGACGATCTCGAACTCCAGCGTCGTGAAGAGGAAGCACGTCACGAAGCCGAGCTGCTCGAAAAGCAGGCTCAGGAGTTGAAGGCACGTCAGGAACAGCTCGAACGCGAAGAAGCCGAACGTCAGGCGCGCGAGCAGGCGGCTGAAGCCGAGCGTCGTCGTGCGGAAGAAGAAGCGGCGAAGAAGCGCGCGGCGGCTGCGGCCGAAGCGGCGGCTCGCGAACAGGCTCAAGCTGCCCAGCCGGCGCAGGCTGCCAAGGCGGCGGCGAAGGCTGAACCGGTCGCGGCCAAGGCTGCGGAACCGGTGGTTGCCAAGGAAAGCGAGCAGGACGACGAGCGTGCTGCGGCAGAACGCGCGGCACAACGCGAAGCAGCGAAGAAAGCGGAAGACGCAGCGCGTCAGGCCGCCGAGAAAACGCGCGCCGAGCAGGAAGAAGTCAGCAAGCGCCGTGCGGCGGCAGAAGCCGAAGCGCGTGCGATTCGCGAAATGATGAACACGCCGCGCAAGGCGCAGGTCAAGGCGCCGGAACCGGCACCGAAGCCCGCTGAGCCGGCCAAGCCCGTGGAAGCCAAGGGCACGCTGCACAAGCCGGCGCGTCCGGCGGGTGAAGCACCGGCACGTCCGGCAGCCAAGAAACCGGCTGCTGCGGCTCCGGCTGCAACGACCACGCCGTCGGCTGGCGACAAGAAAAAGCCGGGCGGTGGCAAGGGCGGCTGGCAGGACGACGCAGCGAAGCGCCGTGGCATCAAGACGCGTGGCGATACGAGCGGCGGTGTCGATCGTGGCTGGCGCGGTGGCCCGAAGGGGCGCGGCAAGCATCAGGATCAGAACACCACGTTCCAGGCGCCGACCGAACCGATCGTGCGTGAAGTGCACGTGCCGGAAACCATCACGGTCGCCGATCTGGCGCACAAGATGGCGGTGAAGGCCTCGGAAGTCATCAAGTCGATGATGAAGCTCGGCCAGATGGTCACGATCAACCAGATGCTGGACCAGGAAACGGCGATGATCATCGTCGAGGAACTGGGCCACCACGCGGTTGCGGCCAAGCTGGACGATCCGGAAGCCATGCTGGTCGAAGGCGAAATCACGGACGCAGAAGCACTGCCGCGTCCGCCGGTCGTCACGGTCATGGGTCACGTCGACCACGGCAAGACCTCGCTGCTCGACTACATCCGCCGCGCCAAGGTTGCAGCGGGTGAAGCGGGCGGGATTACGCAGCACATCGGCGCTTATCACGTCGAAACGCCGCGTGGCGTCATCACGTTCCTCGATACGCCGGGCCACGAAGCATTTACGGCCATGCGTGCTCGCGGTGCGAAGGCAACCGACATCGTGATTCTGGTGGTGGCAGCCGACGACGGCGTGATGCCGCAAACGAAGGAAGCCATTGCCCACGCGAAGGCAGGCGGCGTGCCGCTCGTCGTCGCGATCAACAAGATCGACAAGCCGGATGCGAATCCGGAGCGCGTCAAGCAGGAACTCGTCGCGGAAGGCGTCGTGCCGGAAGAATACGGTGGCGATTCGCCGTTCGTGTCGGTGTCGGCTAAAACCGGCGCGGGCATCGACGATCTGCTCGAAAACGTGCTGCTGCAAGCCGAAGTGCTGGAACTGAAGGCACCGGTCGAAGCGCCGGCCAAGGGTCTCGTTATTGAAGCGAAGCTCGATAAGGGTAAGGGTCCGGTTGCAACGATCCTGGTCCAGTCGGGTACGCTGAACCGCGGCGACGTGGTGCTGGCAGGTAGCGCCTACGGTCGCGTGCGAGCCATGCTCGACGAAACCGGCAAGCCGACCAAGTCGGCTGGCCCGTCGATCCCGGTCGAGATTCAAGGTCTGTCGGAAGTGCCGCAAGCTGGCGAAGAAGTCATCGTCATGCCGGACGACCGCAAGGCGCGTGAAGTCGCGTTGTTCCGTCAAGGCAAGTTCCGCGACGTCAAGCTGGCCAAGCAACAGGCCGCGAAGCTCGAGAACATGCTGGAACAGATGGGCGAAGGCGAAGTGGCGTACATGCCGCTCATCGTCAAGGCCGACGTGCAAGGTTCGCAGGAAGCGCTGGTGCAGTCGCTGCTCAAGCTGTCGACCGACGAAGTTCGTGTGCAGATCGTGCACGGCGCAGTCGGTGGCATCAGCGAGTCGGACGTCAACCTGGCTACGGCTTCGAAGGCGGTCATCATCGGCTTCAACACCCGTGCGGATGCACAGGCGCGCAAGCTGGCGGAAAGCAACGGCGTCGATATTCGCTACTACAACATCATCTATGACGCCGTGGATGAAGTGAAGGCTGCGATGTCGGGCATGCTGGCACCGGAGAAGCGCGAAGTCGTGACGGGTACGGTCGAAGTGCGTCAGGTCTTCAAGGTACCGAAGATCGGCGCGGTGGCTGGCTGTATGGTCACGGACGGTTTCGTCAAGCGTTCCTCGTCGGTGCGCGTGCTGCGCAACAACGTCGTGATCTTCACGGGCGAGCTCGATTCGCTCAAGCGCTTCAAGGACGACGTCAAGGAAGTCCGTCAGGGCTTCGAATGCGGTATGTCGATCAAGAACTTCAACGATATCGTCGAAGGCGATCAGTTCGAAGTCTTCGAGGTTACCGAAGTCGCGCGTACGCTGTAATTCACGCGGCATTGGCTCAACGGGCGGAGCGGGCTTAAGCGCCCGCTCCGCCCGTTGCCTTTGGGCCCCGCGCATTTTGTCGCGCATTGCGCCCCGCGGTGGCTTGAAGTTGCTATCAAGCCGCTCATTGCCGTCCGGGCAATCACCGCCGCGGCTCGCGCGAACAACTTTTTTGCATCCGTCAGAACGGATCACACAAACACCATGCCTAAAAAACGTTCTTCTCCCAATCGCAACGTGCAGATCGCCGATCAGATCCAGCGCGACCTGTCCGAGCTGCTGCGCGAGGTCAAGGATCCGCGCATCGGCCTCGTCACCATTCAAAGTGTCGAGCTGACGCCCGACTACGCGCACGCGAAGGTCTACTTCACGACGCTGACCGGCGACCCGCAGCAGACGCTCGAAGCGCTCCAGCACGCGGCCGGCCATCTGCACAATCAGTTGTTCAAGCGCCTGCACATTCATACCGTGCCGACGCTGCATTTCCATTACGACCAGACGATCGAACGGGCCGTCGAAATGTCCCGTCTGATCGACGAGGCGAACGCCAATCGCGCGAAAGAAGACTGAGCGCGTTGTTATCCGCGTTCCGGGCTGCACTGCTTCAGTAGCAGTTCATTTAGCGCTGTTTCCGTACACTTCGAAGACCCTGTCTTTCTGACATGACCGCACCTCAACGCCCCCGCGTGCCACGTCGCGCGCTCGACGGCGTGCTGCTGCTCGACAAGCCGCTCGGCCTTTCGAGCAACGACGCGCTGATTCGCGCGAAGCGTCTCTACCTGGCCAAAAAGGCGGGCCACACCGGCACGCTCGATCCACTCGCCACAGGTCTTTTGCCGCTGTGTTTCGGCGAAGCGACCAAGTTTTCGCAAGACCTGCTCGAAGCCGACAAGACCTATGAGGCGACCATGCGCCTCGGTATTCGCACGACCACCGGCGACGCCGAAGGCGAAGCAATCGACACGCGCGACGTGACGTGCGATCAGGCCGCGGTAGAGGCGGCCATGCAGAAATTTATCGGCGACATCGTCCAGGTCCCACCGATGTATTCGGCGCTCAAGCGCGACGGCAAGCCGCTATACGAATACGCGCGTGCCGGCCAGACGGTGGAGCGGGAAGGGCGTCAGGTGACGATTCACGCGCTCGACATGCTGGCCTGTGCGTTTCCCGACGTGACGTTTCGCGTGACGTGCAGTAAAGGCACGTATGTGCGGACGCTCGCTGAGGATATCGGCGAAGCGCTTGGTTGTGGCGCGCATCTGGTCGCGTTGCGGCGTACCGGTGTCGGTGCGCTGACGCTGGAGAATTCAGTGACGCTCGACGCGCTGTCCGATGCGACGGAGAGCGAGCGTGATACGTGGCTGCAACCGGTCGATGCATTGCTGTCCACGTTCCCGCTTGTCACACTAGACGAAGACGCGACCCGTCGCTTCCTGCATGGGCAACGCCTGAAGCTCTCCGAGTTGACAATCGCCGGCGACGCGGTGAATGCGCCGCGCGTACGCGTGTATGCAACGGACGGGCGTCTGCTTGGTGTCGCGAAGCAAGGCGAGGGTGTGCTGGCGCCGGAACGGCTTGTGGTCACAGCAGCGAGCTAGTGCAGAAGTTCAGCGCCGCCCCGTCAACAGCAGCAACAAAAAAGGCGGGACCGCTCACCAGCGGTCCCGCCTTTTTTCCATACAGCCCGCGTCTTAGCCCGCGTCGCGGACTAAAACCAGAACCTCAATGCGCCGCCGCAGCTGCCGCACCCGCATCACCACCGGCGCGTTCCGGCTTTGCCATCCAGATCAGCGCGATCAGCGCGACAAAGATCCCTGCCGATACAAAGAACAGATCGTTCACGCCCAACTGCGCGGCCTGTTGCGTAGCCATCGAATTGAACAGACCATATGCCTGCGGCTGACTGAAGCCCGCGGCACCCATCTGCCGGATCGACTGATCGAACACCGGGTTGTACGCGCTCGCCTGTTCGGCCAGTTGCGCATGATGCATGATGGTGCGGTGATCCCACGCGGTTTGGAAAATCGACGTGCCAATACCGCCGCACATGATCCGCACGAAATTCGACAAGCCCGACGCAGCCGGAATCCGGTTTCCCGGCAAACCCGACAGCGTAATCGACACCAGCGGGATGAAGAACCCGGCCATGCCGATCCCCTGAATCAACGTGGGCATGAGCAGCGAATAAGTATCGACGCCCGTCGTATAACGTGAGCGCATCCAGAAACACAGCGCGAACACGAGGAACGACAAGGTCGCGATGTAGCGCGGATCGGTACGCGGCAAGATCTTGCCGGTGATCGGCGACAGCAGCACGGCGAACACGCCGACCGGCGCCATCACGAGACCCGCTTCGGTGGCGGTGTAGCCGATATCGGTCTGCAGCCACAACGGCAACAACACGAGGTTGCCGAAGTAGAGCCCGTAGCCGATCGACAACGCAATCGTGCCGCTCGTGAAATTGCGCCGGCTGAAGAGCGACAGGTCGACCACGGGATGCTCGGCCGTCAATTCCCACACAATGAAGAACGCGAGCGAAATCACCGCGACCAGCGCAAGTACGACGATGGTGGTCGACGAGAACCAGTCGAGGTCCTTGCCCTTATCGAGCATCACCTGCAGCGAGCCGACCCAGAGGATCAGCAGGCCGAGACCGACGCCGTCGATCGGCGCCTTTTTGACGACCGAATCGCGGTTACGGAAGATCGTCCACGTCGCCACCGCGGCGATCGCGCCGACCGGAATGTTGACGTAGAAAATCCACGGCCACGAGATGTTGTCCGAGATCCAGCCGCCAAGAATCGGGCCGGCCACCGGCGCGATCAATGTGGTCATCGCCCACATCGATAAAGCCATCGGCGCCTTGGCGCGTGGGTAGCTCGCGAGCAGCAGCGTTTGCGATAGCGGAATCATCGGGCCGGCCACGGCGCCTTGCAGCACGCGCGAGGCCAGCAGGAACGGCAGGGTGGGGGCGAGACCGCACATCCACGACGAGATCACGAACAGGATGATCGACGCCATGAACAGGCGCACCTGGCCGATACGGTCGGTGAGCCAGCCGGTCAGCGGCACGGAGATCGCGTTCGCCACCGCGAACGACGTGATCACCCATGTGCCCTGGTCGGACGACACACCGAGGTCGCCCGAAATGGACGGGATCGACACGTTCGCAATCGACGTGTCGAGCACGTTCATGAACACGGCGAGCGACACCGCGATGGTGCCGATCACCAGTTGCGCGCCCTCGAGCGGCGGATGAGGGACTTGCGCCTGAGCCTGGGCCATTAATAAAACCTTCTATGAATCGTCGCGCCGCTTACATCAGCTTCGCGGCGGGCTTGGCAGCGCCGCCGGCTTGAGCCGACTTCTGCGAGCCGCCGTTCGGACCTGCATTTTCCGAAATGATGCGGGCGATTTCCGCATCCGCCTCATCGCCGTACTTGTCGAACACATTGGTCTGATAGACCGTGTTCGGCGCCTGGCCGAGCTGACCACCCTGGTCGTCCTTGATGCTCACGTCGGCTTGCATCGACAGGCCGATACGCAGCGGATGCTTTTCAAGTTCCTGCGGGTCGAGCGCGATCCGTACCGGCAGACGCTGGACCACCTTGATCCAGTTGCCGGTTGCGTTCTGCGCGGGCAGTAGCGAGAACGCCGAACCCGTACCCGCCGAGAAGCCGACCACCTTGCCGTGGTACACCACCGACGAACCGTACACGTCGGCCGTCAACTCGACCGGCTGGCCGATGCGCATGTGCTTCAGTTGCACTTCCTTGAAGTTCGCATCGACCCACACGCCGCCCAACGGCACGATAGCCATCAGCGGGGTGCCCGGCGAGACGCGCTGGCCGACCTGCACCGAGCGCTTCGCGACGTAGCCCGTGACCGGCGCCGGCAGGTTGTTACGCGCGTTGGCCAGATACGCGTCGCGCACCTTCGCGGCGGCAGCCTGCACGTTCGGGTGATTGGCGATCGTGGTGTTGGCGGTCAGCGCGCGGTTCGACGCCAGTTGTTGCTGGGCGGCGTCGACTGAGGCTTGCGCGCTCTTCACGGCATCGCGGGCGTGCGAGATTTCTTCGGCCGACACGGCGCCGGTTTGTGCGACCGTCAGGCGGCGCTTCAAGTCGTCCTGTGCGCGCGACAGATCGGACTGGCGCTGGGCAACTTGCGCCTGGTACTGGTTGTCGTCGGCGAACAGGCCGCGCACCTGGCGCACCGTCTGCGCGAGATTCGCTTCGGCTTGTTCGAGCGCGACGCGAGCGTCGGCCGGATCGAGCACGACGAGCGGGTCGCCGGCCTTCACAGTTTGCGTGTCGTCCGCGTTCACGGCGACAACCGTGCCGGTGACCTGCGGCGTGATCTGCACGACGTTGCCGTTCACGTACGCGTCGTCGGTGTCTTCATGGAAGCGTGCGTCGAGGAAGTAGTACAGGCCGTAGGCGACCGCGGCGATCAGGATCACGATGACGAGCAGCGTCATCATGCGCTTGCGTTTGCCGCTGTTCGCCGGCGGTTGTGCCGGTTGCGTCGGCTGCGGGGCCGGCTGAGTCGGCTGTGTAGTAGCCGCGGGCTGTTGGGTGGTGCTCATTGATGTGCTCCGGGTTCTCTCAAGCGTCGTCGTTTATTCGGATGTTTATGCGAGTGTGGGTCGCGTCGATGTGGCTTCAGTTTGCAGCGGCGGTCGCAGCGGTGGCCGATGCCGCGGCGGCCGATGCCGGGGCATCGGTCGGCACCACGAGGCCCGTTTGCGTTGCGTCGAAACCGCCACCGAGCGCCTTGATGAGGCCGATCTGCAGATCGCGGCGGCGCATCTTCAGGCCCGTTATCGTCTGTTCGGCGGCAAGGCGGTTCTGGTCGGCGGTCAGCACCTGCAACTGCGGCGACAAACCGGCCTTGTAGCGGATCACCGCGAGCTGATAGGCCTTGGTCGACGCGTCGAGCGCGCGCTGCGCGTCGCCCGATTGCTGGTCGATCGAACGGATCGACGACACTTGCGTCGCGACATCCGAGAGGGCATTGATCAGTGTCTGGTTGTAGTTCGCCACATCGAGGTCGAAGTCTGCGTAGCGGCCCTTCAACTGCGAGCGCAGCGCGCCGGCGTCGAAGATCGGCAGGTGAATCGCCGGACCGAATTGCATCTGACGGCTGCCCGACTTCAGGAAACGCCCCCAGCCGAACGCATCGAAACCGAAACCGGCGGCGAGGTTGACGTCCGGGAAGAATTCGGCCTTCGCTTCCTTCACGTCGTGCATCGCGGCTTCGACCTGCCAGCGCGCGGCGACGATATCCGCGCGGCGCGCCACGAGGTCGGCGGGCAGGTTGTTCGGCAGCGCTACCGTATCGCCGGTGGTCAGGGCCGGTTTAGCGATCTGCAGGCCACGATCCGGACCCTTGCCGAGCAGCGCGCCCAACTGATAGCGCGCCACGGTGATCTGGCCGTCGAGATCGGTCAGGTTCGCCTGGCTGGTCGCGATGTTGCCGTTCGCGGTTTCCCGTTCGACGTTGGTGTCGAGCCCGGCGGTTACGCGGCCGTTGGTGATGCGGCTGATGTCCTGGCGGTTGGCGATTTCGCGCGCAGCGATGTCGCGGAATGCGTACAACTGGGCGAGCTGGTTATAGGTGCTCGCCACGGAGGAGGCAAGCGTTACGCGCGCCTGCTGCATATCGGCTTCTGCGGCCTTTTCCTGCGACACGGCCTGGCCCAGGCGCTGGCGGTTCTTGCCCCACAGGTCCAGATCCCACGACGCGCTCGCCAGTACGTTGTTTTCGCTATACCAGGTGCCGCCGAATGGAGGCGGGTAGAGCCCGTTTCCCGAGAACAGCTCGCGGGTCCATGAGTAGCTGCCGTCGACCTTCGGGTACAGCGCCGAGCGCGTGCTTTCAATGTACGACGAAGCCTTGGCGAGGCGTGCCTGCGCCTGCGCGATCGAGGGGCTGCCTTCCAGCGCTTCCGCGATCAGCTTCGGCAGTTGCGGGTCGCCGAACTGGTTGGCCCAGTCGAGCGACGGCCACTGGCCGCCCTGGCCGGACAGGCTCTGGCTGGACTCGTACTGAGCCGGCGACGAGATCTGCTTGTCGCTCTTCATGCCGAAGTAGTTCGCGCACCCCGTGAGGGCGAGCGCCGCCACCGCGGCGGCGACAGCGGCCCGGCTCGAAAGTGCGGGCGCGGACAGGGAAAGGGATTTCATCGCTCGACTCTTTGAGTGGAATGTAATGATGGACACTGCAAGCAATTTATTACGATTTGCTGTCAAAATTGCTTGCTGCATCACGGGTTAGTCCCGTTTGTTCGCCGGAATTGATGAGTACGCGGCGCAGCATGCTCTTCAGAAAACCCACTTCTTCGGGGGTAAAGCCGCCCAGCAGGTCGTCCAGCACGCCGTTGAAAATGGCCGGCATTTTGGCCGCGATCGCGTGGCCTTCCGGTGTCAGCGCGAGTCGCACGACCCGCCGGTCTTCGTTGCTGCGCACTCTTGTCAGCAGGCCGCGCTTTTCCAGCCGGTCGACCAGACGCGTGACGGCGCTTGCGTCGATGCCGTATTCGCGCGCCAGTTCGGCCGCCAGCAGGCACTTGCCGCTCGCCACCATGAACAGGATGCTGCCTTGCTGGCTGGTGATGCCCAACTCGGCCATGCTGCGTTGCGTGACCAGGTTCGACATGGTCGATTTCACCCGCGAGAGCAAATAGCCGACGCTTTCGCCCAACTGATACTCGCTGATCTCTGAGCCGGGTGTTGAGGACGGATCCGTCATGATTCTCGTGCGAATGCAATGGTTGACTAGGCAGGATTATAGGCAGCGGTTGATTGACGCGGCAAGCGTTATTACAGCTTAGGCAAGGAACTTTTACGGCTCAAGGCACAATGCGCGTGGATTTGCGTAGGATTTCGTCGAAGCCGTGTGGGTCTGTTTCTTACGCGGCGCTGCGTGGAAGACGATGGGGCTATCAGGGAATACCAGAAAGCTTCATTTGGGCGTGCTATAATGTTGGGTTCCCAAAAGTGCGCTTTGGGCTTTGTTGGCTTCGTACACAATGCTGCTGCTGGCGCACTCAACTGTCTCCAGGTTCCTATGACTCGCGCCCTACGCAATATCGCCATCATTGCCCACGTCGACCACGGCAAGACCACGCTCGTCGACCAGCTCCTCCGCCAAACCGCCACCTTCCGCGACAACCAGGCGGTTGTCGAGCGCGTGATGGACTCGAACGACATCGAAAAGGAACGTGGCATCACGATTCTTTCGAAGAACTGCGCGGTCGAGTACGAAGGCACGCACATCAACATCGTCGACACCCCGGGCCACGCCGACTTCGGCGGTGAAGTGGAGCGTGTGCTGTCGATGGTCGACTCGGTGCTGCTGCTGGTCGACGCGGTCGAAGGCCCGATGCCGCAAACGCGCTTCGTGACCAAGAAGGCGCTGGCGCTCGGTCTCAAGCCGATCGTCGTGATCAACAAGGTCGACCGCCCGGGCGCGCGGATCGACTGGGTGATCAACCAGACGTTCGACCTGTTCGACAAGCTGGGTGCAACTGACGAACAACTCGATTTCCCGATCGTCTACGCATCGGGTCTGAATGGCTACGCCGGCCTGACGCCGGACGTGCGCGAAGGCGACATGCGTCCGCTGTTCGAAGCCGTGCTGGAACACGTGCCGGTCCGCCCGGCTGATCCGTCGGCGCCGCTGCAACTGCAGATCACGTCGCTGGATTATTCGTCGTACGTCGGCCGCATCGGCGTTGGCCGCATTACGCGTGGCACGATCAAGCCGGGCATGTCCGTCGCGGTGCGTTCGGGCCCCGATGGCGCGATCCTGAACCGCAAGATCAATCAGGTCCTGTCGTTCAAGGGTCTCGAGCGCGTGCAGGTCGACTCGGCAGAAGCCGGCGACATCGTGCTGATCAACGGTATCGAAGAAATCGGTATCGGCGTGACCATCTGCGCACCGGAGCAGCCGGACGCGCTGCCGATGATCACCGTCGACGAACCGACCCTGACGATGAACTTCCTCGTCAATTCGTCGCCGCTGGCCGGCCGCGAAGGCAAGTTCGTCACGAGTCGTCAGATTCGCGACCGCCTGATGAAGGAACTGAACCACAACGTGGCGCTGCGCGTGAAAGAAACGGGCGACGAAACTACGTTCGAAGTGGCAGGCCGCGGCGAGCTGCACCTGACCATCCTGGTCGAAAACATGCGCCGTGAAGGCTACGAGCTGGCCGTGTCGCGTCCGCGCGTGGTGATGACGGAAGTCGACGGCGTGAAGCATGAGCCGTATGAAAACCTGACGGTCGACATGGAAGACGGCCACCAGGGTGGCGTGATGGAAGAGCTGGGCCGCCGCAAGGGCGAAATGCTCGACATGGCATCGGACGGCCGTGGCCGTACGCGTCTCGAGTATCGTATCTCGGCGCGTGGGCTGATCGGTTTCCAGGGCGAATTCTTGACGCTGACGCGCGGTACGGGCCTGATGAGCCACACGTTCGACTCGTATCAGCCGGTCAGGGAGGGTGGTGTCGGCGAGCGTCGTAACGGCGTGCTGATTTCGCAGGACGACGGCGCGGCAGTGGCGTACGCACTGTGGAAGCTGCAGGATCGCGGCCGTATGTTCGTGTCGCCGGGCGAGCCGCTGTACGAAGGCATGATCATCGGCATTCACAGCCGTGACAACGACCTGGTCGTGAACCCGATCAAGGGCAAGCAGCTGACCAACGTGCGTTCGTCGGGTACGGACGAAGCGGTGCGCCTCGTGCCGCCGATCCAGATGTCGCTGGAATACGCGGTTGAATTCATCGACGACGACGAACTGGTTGAAGTCACGCCGAAATCCATCCGTCTGCGCAAGCGTTACCTGAAGGAACACGAGCGCCGCAGCGCCAGCCGTAAGGGCGCAGTGGACTAAATCAGCATCGGCCCTAATCCAGGGTAAGCAGCATGCTGTCAGGCAAAAGCCACCTCCGGGTGGCTTTGCCATTTCTGGCGCCCAATTCGCGTTGCACGCAATTGCTCGCGGTTGGCTGTCTGTTTGTCGTGTTTGTCCCCGTTTTTTGCAGAAGTCTGTTGCGAGGCTTGCAAAACCGGCCGGAAGCCCGCCGTAAAAGGCTTGAGCGGCAATCCGTCTGCTATCTGCACTATCCGTTCTGTGATATGCTCCCCGGGTGCAAAGTTTTAGGTCCTTCCAAGCAAGACTTGATTCGCGCAATCCGCTAAACGGTCAGGCCGTGTCGCGGAAGGTTCTGTAACCCGCTATTTCTCGAGAAACTCGAAGAAAGGTGAGCGTAAAAATGATGAAGCAATTCCAGTCGAACTCTTATCTGTTCGGCGGCAATGCTCCGTACGTAGAAGAAATGTACGAAGCGTATCTCGATAATCCGGCGTCAGTGCCCGAGAACTGGCGCAGCTATTTCGACGCGTTGCAGAACGTCCCTGCATCGGATGGCAGCAATGCCAACGACGTGGCCCATGGCCCGATCGTCGAATCGTTTGCGCAACGGGCCAAGGCTAATGCCTTCATCCCGCGCACGGCGGCCGGCGGCGAAGATCTCGCTACCTCCCGCAAGCAAGTCTATGTGCAGTCCCTCATCGGCGCATATCGCTTCCTCGGCTCGCAATGGGCCAATCTCGATCCCCTGAAGCGCCGCGAACGTCCCGCTATCCCCGAACTTGAACCCGCGTTCTACGACTTCACCGAAGCCGACATGGACCAGGAGTTCAGCGCCACGAATCTGTATTTCGGGTTCGAGCGTGCTTCGCTGCGCGAGATCGTCAAGGCCCTGCGTGACACGTACTGCGGCACGATCGGCGCCGAGTACATGTACATCAGCGATCCGGAACAGAAGCGCTGGTGGAAAGAGAAGCTCGAGTCGATCCGTTCGACGCCGAACTTCTCCAATGAAAAGAAAAAGCACATCCTGAATCGCCTGACGGCCGCTGAAGGCCTCGAGCGCTTCCTGCACACCAAGTACGTCGGCCAGAAACGCTTCTCGCTCGAAGGCGGCGAAAGCTTCATCGCCTCGATGGACGAAGTCGTGCGTCATGGCGGCGCCAACGGCGTACAGGAAATCGTCATCGGCATGGCCCACCGTGGCCGTCTGAACGTGCTGGTCAATACGCTCGGCAAGATGCCGGCTGACCTGTTTGCCGAATTCGAAGGCAAGCACGTCGACGACCTGCCGGCCGGCGACGTGAAGTACCACAAGGGTTTCTCGTCGGACGTTTCGACCGAAGGCGGCCCGGTTCACCTGTCGCTCGCGTTCAACCCGTCGCACCTTGAAATCGTCAACCCGGTGGTCGAAGGTTCGGCGAAGGCACGTATGGATCGCCGCGGCGACGACAGCGGCCTGCAAGTGCTGCCGGTGCAGATCCACGGCGACGCGGCCTTCGCAGGCCAGGGCGTCGTGATGGAAACGCTGAACCTCGCGCAAACGCGCGGTTACGGCACGCACGGCACGCTGCACATCGTCATCAACAACCAGATCGGTTTCACGACGTCGGACCCGCGCGACTCGCGCTCCACGTTGTACTGCTCGGACGTCGTCAAGATGATCGAGGCGCCGGTGCTGCACGTGAACGGTGACGATCCTGAAGCGGTCGTGCTGGCTACGCAGTTGGCTATCGACTTCCGGATGCAGTTCCACAAGGACGTGGTTGTCGACATCGTCTGCTTCCGCAAGCTGGGTCACAACGAGCAGGACACGCCGGCGGTTACGCAGCCGTTGATGTACAAGACGATTGCGAAGCACCCGGGCACGCGCGCGCTGTACGCTGAAAAGCTGGTGCAACAGGGCGTGATCACGGCGGCAGAAGGCGACGAATTCGTCAAGGCCTACCGCAAGGCGATGGACGAAGGCCATCACACGATCGATCCGGTGCTCTCGAACTACAAGAGCAAGTACGCGGTGGATTGGGTTCCGTTCCTGAACCGCAAGTGGACCGACGCAGCCGACACGGCAGTGCCGCTGGCTGAGTTGAAGCGCCTCGCTGAGCGCGTCACCACGATCCCGGAAAACTTCAAGGTTCACCCGCTGGTCGAGCGCGTCATCAACGACCGTCGCGCGATGGGCCGTGGTGAAGCGAAGCTCGACTGGGGCATGGGCGAACACCTGGCATTCGCGTCGCTGGTCGCATCGGGCTATGCAGTGCGCCTGACCGGTCAGGACTCGGGCCGTGGCACGTTCACGCACCGTCACGCGGTGCTGCACGATCAGAACCGCGAACGCTGGAACGACGGCACGTATGTGCCGCTGCAGAACATCGCCGAAGGTCAGGCGAAGTTCACAGTGATCGACTCGGTGCTGTCGGAAGAAGCGGTGCTGGGATTCGAATACGGTTACTCGACCGCTGAACCGAATACGTTCGTCGCGTGGGAAGCGCAGTTCGGCGACTTCGTGAACGGCGCGCAAGTCGTGATCGACCAGTTCATCTCGTCGGGCGAAGTGAAGTGGGGCCGCGTGTCGGGTCTCACGATGCTGCTGCCGCACGGCTACGAAGGTCAAGGTCCGGAGCACTCGTCGGCACGTATCGAACGTTTCCTGCAACTGTGCGCAGACCACAACATGCAGGTCGTTCAACCGACCACGCCGGCGCAGATTTTCCACCTGTTGCGCCGTCAGATGATCCGCCTGTTCCGCAAGCCGCTGATCGTCGCTACGCCGAAGTCGCTGCTGCGCCACAAGGAAGCCGTGTCGGATCTGTCCGAACTGGCGAAGGGCGCGTTCCAGCCGATCCTCGGTGAAATCGACGAAGCGATCGAGCCGAAGAAGGTCAAGCGCGTGGTGGCATGCTCGGGCCGCGTGTACTACGACCTGCTGGCACATCGCCGTGAATCGAAGTCGAACGACGTCGCGATCATCCGTATCGAACAGCTCTATCCGTTCGCGCATAAGCAGTTCGAAGCGGAAATGAAGAAGTACGACAACGCGACCGAAGTGGTCTGGGTGCAGGACGAGCCGCAGAATCAAGGCCCGTGGTTCTACATCGAGCACCACCTGAAGGAAGGCATGAAGGACGGGCAGAAGCTGGCATACAGCGGACGTCCGGCTTCGGCCTCGCCGGCAGTCGGCTACTACGCGAAGCACTACGAGCAGCAGAAGGCGCTGATCGAAGGCGCTTTCGGCCGCCTCAAGAGCGCGTCGATCGCTAAATAAGGAAAACAGACGAACCGGGAAAGCGCGTTGCGCTTTCCCGTGCCGCGTTCAGTCACCCCATGGTGGTTCGTTCCCGGCAGGTATGGTTCGCAGGCGGTCGTCGAGTACATAGATCGCGCGCCGTCACCCGATACGTATTCAGGATATTCATAATGGCTATTGTTGAAGTCAAGGTTCCCCAGCTCTCCGAGTCGGTTTCGGAAGCCACGATGCTGCAGTGGAAGAAGAAGCCCGGCGAGGCTGTTGCTCAAGACGAAATTCTCATCGAAATCGAGACCGACAAGGTCGTGCTCGAAGTGCCGGCGCCCTCCGCCGGCGTGCTCGCACAAGTGATCTCGAACGACGGCGACATCGTCGTTGCGGATCAGGTGATCGCCAAGATCGACACCGAAGGCACGGCAGGCGCCGCTGCTGTCGAAGCCGAAGTGAAGCCGGCTCCGGTTGCCGCACCGGCACCGGCCGCTGCACCGGCACCGGCCGCTGCACCGGCCGCTCAGGCTGCATCCGCAACGGGTGCGAACACCGCTGCTTCGCCGGCTGCCGGCAAGCTGATGGCCGAGAAGGGTCTGGGCGCGGGCGACGTCGCCGGCACGGGCCGCGACGGCCGCATCACCAAGGGTGACGTGCTGACCGCGGGTCAAGCCGCACCGGCACCGGCTGCCAAGGCCGCGGCACCGGCACCGGCTGCCGCACCGAAGGCTGCGAAGCCGTCGCTGCCGGACGTTAAGGCACCGGCATCGGCCGACCAATGGCTGAAAGACCGCCCGGAACAACGCGTGCCGATGTCGCGTCTGCGTGCACGTATCGCCGAGCGTCTGCTCGAGTCGCAGCAAACCAACGCCATCCTCACCACGTTCAACGAAGTGAACATGGCGCCGGTGATGGACCTGCGCAACAAGTACAAAGACAAGTTCGAAAAGGAACATGGCGTGAAGCTGGGCTTCATGTCGTTCTTCGTGAAGGCGGCTGTTCACGCGCTGAAGAAATTCCCGCTCGTGAACGCGTCGATCGACGGTAACGACATCGTCTATCACGGCTATTTCGACATCGGTATCGCGGTCGGATCGCCGCGTGGCCTGGTGGTGCCGATCCTGCGCAACGCAGATCAACTGAGCCTCGCCGAAATCGAAAAGAAGATTGCTGAATTCGGCCAGAAGGCCAAGGACGGCAAGCTGTCGATCGAAGAAATGACGGGCGGTACGTTCTCGATCTCGAACGGTGGTGTGTTCGGTTCGATGCTGTCGACCCCGATTATCAATCCGCCGCAATCCGCCATTCTGGGCGTGCACGCCACCAAGGAACGCGCTGTGGTCGAAAACGGCCAGATCGTGATCCGTCCGATGAACTATCTGGCGCTGTCGTACGACCACCGGATCATCGACGGTCGCGAAGCGGTGCTGTCGCTGGTCGCCATGAAGGATGCGCTGGAAGACCCGGCGCGCCTGCTGCTCGACCTGTAAGCACTGGCTCGGCTGGCGTCGGCTTGTCATCGCACAAGTCGGCGCCATATAAGCAGTACGTCTTTAGCATTCCGCAGTACTCGAACGACGCGCGCCACGAAGCGTGGCCGCGCGTCGCTCCGTCATCAAAAGGATTGTCATGTCCAAAGAATTTGACGTCGTTGTGATCGGCGCCGGCCCCGGCGGTTATATCGCCGCTATCCGTGCAGCGCAGCTCGGCAAGACGGTCGCATGTATCGAAAAATGGAAGAACCCGGCCGGCGCGCTGAAGCTCGGCGGCACGTGCCTAAACGTGGGTTGCATTCCGTCGAAGGCGCTGCTCGCGTCGTCGGAAGAATTTGAAAACGCGCAGCACCACCTCGCCGATCACGGTATCAACGTGTCGGACGTGAAGCTCGACATCACGAAGATGCTCGCCCGCAAGGAAGGCATCGTCGAGAAGATGACCAAGGGTATCGAGTTCCTGTTCCGCAAGAACAAGATCACGTGGCTCAAGGGCCATGGCAAGTTCACCGGCAAGACGGACGCCGGCGTGCAGATCGAAGTCAGCGGCGAAGGCGAAACCGAAGTCGTGACGGCGAAGAACGTCATCATCGCCACGGGTTCGAAGGCTCGTCATCTGCCGAACGTTCCGGTCGACAACAAGATCGTCGCCGACAACGAAGGCGCACTGACGTTCGACTCCGTGCCGAAGAAGCTCGCCGTGATCGGCGCAGGCGTGATCGGTCTGGAGCTCGGCTCGGTGTGGCGCCGTCTGGGCGCTGACGTGACCGTGCTCGAAGCGCTGCCGGAATTCCTCGGCGCGGCTGACCAGGCGCTCGCCAAGGAAGCCGCCAAGCAATTCAAGAAGCAAGGTCTGGACATCCACGTCGGCGTGAAGGTCGGCGAAATCAAGACCACTGACAACAGCGTCACGATCAATTACACGGACAAGGACGGCAACGCGCAAACGCTCGAAGCCGACCGCCTGATCGTGTCGATCGGCCGCGTACCGAACACCGACAACCTCGGTCTCGAAGCTATCGGCCTGAAGGCGAACGAGCGCGGCTTCATCGACGTCGACGACCACTGTGCAACGGCTGTGCCGAACGTGTACGCGATCGGCGACGTGGTGCGTGGCCCGATGCTCGCGCACAAGGCTGAAGACGAAGGCGTGATGGTTGCCGAAATCATCGACGGTCAGAAGCCGCATATCGACTACAACTGCATTCCGTGGGTGATCTACACCGAACCGGAAATCGCGTGGGTCGGCAAGACCGAACAGCAACTGAAGGCCGAAGGCCGCGAAGTCAGGACGGGCCAGTTCCCGTTCATGGCAAACGGCCGCGCGCTCGGCATCAACAAGGCGGATGGTTTCGTCAAGATGATCGCCGACGCGAAGACCGACGAGCTGCTGGGCGTGCACATCATCTCGGCAAACGCATCGGACCTGATCGCGGAAGCCGTGGTGGCGATGGAATTCAAGGCGGCGTCGGAAGACATCGGCCGCATTTGCCATCCGCACCCGTCGCTCTCGGAAGTCATGCGCGAAGCGGCTCTGGCCGTGGACAAGCGCGCGCTGAACATGTAATCGCGCACGCCTGACTGAACGCAACTCTGGCATCACCACGAAGGCGGGCGGGTTCACTCCCTCCCGCCTTTCTTTTTGCAGCAACACAATGAACGTCACCGAATACTACGAAAAAGAACTGCAGACGCGGGGTTATCAATCGGACCCGGCGCAACGCGCGGCGGTTGACCGTCTGCAGCGGTGTTATGACGAGTGGGTCGAGTACAAATCGCGCCGCTCGAACGCGTTCAAAAAACTGATCATCCACCCGGATCTGCCACGTGGCGTGTACTTGTGGGGCGGCGTAGGGCGGGGCAAGAGCTTCCTGATGGACAGCTTCTACATGATCGTGCCGGTGCAGCGCAAAACGCGGCTGCATTTCCACGAGTTCATGCGCGAGGTGCATCGCGAACTGGAAGAGCTGAAAGGTACAGCCGATCCGCTCGACGAACTCGCGCGCCGTATCGCCAAGCGCTACCGGCTGATCTGTTTCGACGAATTCCACGTCTCGGATATCGCCGACGCGATGATCCTCTACCGTCTGCTCGACAAGCTGTTCGAGAACGGCGTGCAATTCGTGATGACGTCCAACTACGATCCGGACACGCTCTATCCGGACGGTCTGCATCGCGACCGCATGCTGCCGGCAATCGAACTGATCAAGTCGAAGCTCGACGTGATTAACGTCGACGCGGGGATCGACTACCGTAAGCGCACGCTGGCTCAGGTCGAGGTGTATCACACGCCGCTTGGCGCTGCTTCGGATAAAGCATTGCGCGACGCGTTTTCGCGCCTTGCAGCAGTTCCTGATGAGAGCCCTATCTTGCGCATTGAAAAGCGCGAGCTGAAGGCGCTGCGACGCGCTGACGGCGTCGTGTGGTTCGATTTCGCGACGCTCTGCGGCGGCCCACGCTCGCAGAACGATTACCTCGAGCTGGCGAGCCGCTTTCACGCTGTGATCCTGTCCGGCGTGCCGCAGATGTCGGTGCGCATGGCCTCGGAGGCGCGCCGCTTCACCTGGCTGATCGACGTGTTCTACGATCACAAGGTCAAGCTGCTGATGTCGGCAGCGGTGCCGCCCGATCAGTTGTATGTCGACGGTCCGATGGCCAACGAATTCACGCGCACAGTCTCGCGCATCGTCGAAATGCAATCGAAAGAATATCTCGACACGCCGCGCCGGATCGTCGATACGTCGCTGACTTAAGCCGCCGCGTGACGCGGGCGCGGATGCTTTTGCGATAGATCACGGTCCGCTTGTCGAAGCGGCGGAGTCCGAAGTCGTATTTTCAAGATTCGGATTGGTCTTATGTTCCGTCCGCGGAGGACTGGATATCTTATTTGTCATGGTTCTGACAAAGGAGAAGCCATGAATCCGTACCGTGATATCAATGATGAAGAATGGCAACGTGTTGCACCGTTGCTCCCTGAACTGCGTCCGCGTTCCGAACTGCGTGGCCGGCCGCTCGCCAACACGCGCTCCGTGCTCAACGGCGTGCTGTGGGTGATGTATAGCGGCGCGACCTGGTCCGCCATGCCGCGCAAATATCCGTCGTATCAGACCTGCCATCGCCGCTTCAAGGCATGGTACGAGTCCGGCGTACTCAAGCGCATCATGGACCAGTTGTTTGGCGCATCGAGCGAAGAACTCTGCAAGCTGATGGAAGCGCGCATGCGCACGCATGTGGGCGCGGAACAGAAGAGCGTTGACGCAGAAAAGGTGCCCGCAGCAGTGCCCCCGGCGTACAGCCCGGCATCGGTCAAGCCGTTACCGTCTTCGCCGTTCGCGTATACGTCGCCCTTCAAGCACGCTGCATGACAACTTCAACCAGCCAGACGCAAACAAAAAAACGGCCGGACGATAGCGATCGTCGGCCGTTTTTTCTGGTTCCATTCTGGCAGCAGATGCGGCCTTAATGGAACATCAGCTTCGCGCGTCAGGCATTGGCGCCTGAACGACGCGCTCGTTATTGCTGGCGTTACTGTTGGCGAATCCAGGTTTGCGAGCGGCCCAGCAGCGAAACGCCAATGTAGCCACGCACCACCAGCTTGTTCCCACCGTCTTCAAGGTGCATCTTGCACTTGTAGACCTTGCCGTTTTCCGGGTCGAGAATCTGCCCTTGATCCCAGCCGTCGCCGTCCTTTTTCATATCGTTGATGATCGTCATGCCGAGAATCAACTGGTCCTTGCGCGCGTCCGTACATTCAGTGCAGCGGCGATCCGGTTTATCGTTCGCACCGAGTCCCTTGATCACCTTGCCACTCAGCGAGCCGCTGCTGTCCTGTGCAATTTGCACGAGTGCCTTGGGCTGGCCGGTGCTGTCGTCAATGGTTTGCCACGTGCCGACCGGAGAATCGGCCTGCGCCATTGCCGTGACGGCGCTGACGAGCAGCACGCCGGCGAGGGCGGCATGTTTGGCTGTGCGAAGCGCGATTGCGCGCGCGTGTTGAGTGAATTGCATCATTGTCTTCCTCCTTGATTAAAGACGGCGCGATCATGGTCGCGCGGCGTTATTGGCATCTCGGGCGGTCTTCAGTTGCCGACTGCCGTGATGCCTGGTATTGCCTCTCAGATTCCACTTCGACCACATCGGCGTGCGCCCCCCGCGACCTGGGAGCCGCGGGTCGCACACCGTCAGCGCAGAATACGTGAAAGTGCGCGTGTCGTTTGATAGTGGAACCTCTAATCAGGACGCGGCACTTTCGAACTTCAGTTGAGCTGATACGAGAACGTCGCGTTGATGCGTGGGCTGCGCGACGCGCTTTCCACCGGTGCATCGCCGATCGGTTTGGCCACCGACAAATCCAGGCTGTAGTACTTCGCGTCCGAGATCCGGAAGCCGAACGCAATCGACGACAGCTTCGACGGCGAGGGCGTGCCCGCATGCAGATACACGCGGGCCATGTCGAACGAGACATACGGTGTGAAGGTGCGCAGATAGGTGAAACCCGGCGTGAACGGCCGATTGACTTCGAACATCGCGCCCCAGCCCGAATCGCCCGACGCTTCGCCCGGTTCATAACCCTGGGCAAAACGTTGCGCGCCGAACGAGATCTGTTCCGACGTCGGCAGCGAGACGCCGCTGTACTGACCGGTCAGCGAAACCGCGGTGCCGATCTTCAGCGGCCACTCGTTGGTTTGCGAAAAGCTTGCACCGGTCCGCACGAAGTTGATCGACGCCGGATTCGTGACCGTCGTGCCGGGAACGTTCGAGTCGCCGGATTTCGACGCACCAAGGATATCGAAAGCCTTCGCCACATTAATACTCGCGCGACGCACCTGGCCGGTTTCCACGTTGGTGTAGTCGGCCTGCAGTTGCAACACCCGCACCTGTGAGCGAAAGCCGATCTGCGCGCCGGTGTTATGGTTGTTGTAGCGATCTTCGTCGTGCGACGCATAGACCGAGGCCGTGCCGATCACGCTCTGCTTGTTGCTCAACAGGATCGGATACGCCAGCGAGCCGCCGACCTTATCGTTGATGACCGTACGCTCGATAAAGGAGGGCAGGCCGGGATTGTCGGTGGGATTGCCGCGATAGTGCGACGCATCGATCTTCCCGATCAGTCCATTGCTGCCGATCGGCACCGTGGCGTGCGCGGCGAGATAGGTGACGTTGTCGCGGCCCTTAGGCAGCAACGCAGACACGCTCAGTTGTTCGCCAAGCGCGGTCAGGCCGTTTTCGGTGGCCGTCAACAGGCCTTGCACGCCGGGGTGATTGAAGTCGATACCCGTGCTGAGGTCGAACGGTTTGCGATCCACGTTCAACTCGAGTGTGGTGGCGCCGTCGGTATTTTGCGGAGGCGCCACGTTGGCCGCGACTTTTACCCCGGGCAACAGACCCAGCACGTTGATGTAACGCTCGAAGGTGGCACGCCGCAACGGCCGGTCGGCGACGATATGGTCGGCGATCGCGCGGATCTTGTCTTCGACCGGGCCCGGCTTGCCCGTCACCTTGACCGCGGACACATAGCCTTCGACCACCGTCACGCGCACCACGCCGTCGTCGAACGTCTGCGCGGGAATGAACGCGAACGAGAGCGCATAGCCGCGATCCTGATATAGCTTCGTAACGCCGTTGGCGACCTGAATCAGATCGCCGATGGTGGTGTCTTTGCCGACGAGCGGCGTGAAGCGCTGCGCGACTTCGTCGAACGGAATGGACTTCACGCCCTCGACCTGGATCTTTGAAGGCGTCAGATGGCGGGCGAGCAGTTCCTGAAGTTGGGGGGCTTGCGGCGTGACCTGCATGGTCACGTTCGGGCCTTTGTCGGGCGCCTTGATCTGCGGCAGCGAATCGAGAGGATTGCCGCCGACGCTCGGGCCGGCTGGGCGTGACTGCGCGTGTGCTGCTACTTGCATCCCGCTTGCCGCGATCGCCGCGAGCAGGAGGGTCCATTTACTACCGTACCCGAGTTTCATCGGATTTTCCTCGTATGCCGTTCTTGTCTTGCGGACGCGCCGCCAGGCCGGGCTGGTCGCGATCGCTTATGTGTGGCTCGACGCATACTGCCATGCTTGCATGTATAACGTCACGTGCTCCGTGGGGCTTGAGCATTGGCTGCAAAAAGCGCGGAGCACGTGATGAGGCGGACTGCTTATGCACGCTACATAGCGGGACGTCCAACGGGACGCCTTCTATGCGCGGCATCAACGAGCGACTTATGCGGACTACTTATGGCTCACCGGCACCAGGCCGCCGAGCAATGTCGTCAAGCCGCCCGTCGCACTACCCGAGCCGCTTGTCGAACCTGCCGCCGAGCTGAGCGTGCCGGTCAACTGGCCGACGAGGGCGGTCACTGGGGCGAGTGGGTTGCTGCCGCTGCTGCCCGAGGCGCTGCTGGTGACGCCGGAGAGCGCGCCGGTCAGCGTCGACAACGGATTCGATGCGCTACCCGAGCCGCCCAGCGCCGAGGTGAGCGAACTCAGCGGCGAGCCACCCGAAGTCAGCGAACTCAAGGGCGTACCACCCAGCACCGAAGTCAGCGAACTCAGCGGCGAGCCACCCGAAGTCAGCGAACTCAAGGGCGTGCCGCTCAACGCCGAGGTCAGGCCGGCCAGCGGTGTGCCGCCGAGCAGCGTCGACACGGAACCGAGCGGGTTGCTGCCGAGCCCGAGACTCGCGAGCGAGTTTTGCAGCGGGCCGAACGGGCTGCCGTTAGCAGGCGGCCCATTGACGACGGCCACGTTCGTGCTGCCGACGAGGCTCGTAATCAAGCCGGGAACCGGATTCGCACCATTCGGGCCGTTCGGATTGACGAGGCCGCCGGCGTTCGTCACCGTGTTGCTGAGCGAGCCGACCAGGTTGCCGAGATCGGCGCCGATCGGGTTCTTCGTTGCCGCGCCGACTTGCGAGCTGGTCGAACTCAACGTGCCGCCGATTTGCGCGAGCAGGCCGCCCACCGGCGCGCCGAGGCCGGTCTGCGTGCCGACCGTCTGCGTCACGAGTCCGACGGTCTGCACGATCGGCGTGATCGCGGTGCTGATCGGCTGGGTGATCTGCTGCACCGGCGCGGAGGCCAGCGAATTGCCGAGCGTCACGCCACCGGCGTTCAGGGCACCGGCGGTAGTGGAGAGGACCGTTGCCAGCGGCGTGGTGAGCGGCGACAGCGGCGCGAGATTGCCGGTGCCGAGCCCGCCGACCGCGGTGCTCAGACCTTGCACGACGCCGCTTGTCGAACTGACTACCGAGCCGAGTCCGGCGACCGTGGTGCCGACCGGATTGGAGGTCGTGCCGATTTGCCCGACGCCGCCGCTCACTGCGTTGGCGAGTGAATTCAGTGTGCCGCTTGTGCTCGACACCGCGTTGCCGAGACCTTGCGTGACCTGCGGGCTGAGGCCCGGAATGGTCTGCGAGGCGATCGTGTTGCCGAGGTCGCTGGTGGTCTGCGCGGCGGCGGTGGCGACGCCGGTCGTGCCCGACGACGTGCTGGGGGTCGGGCCGCCGCTCGTCGAACCCCCGCCGCTAGAGCTACCGCCAGCGGCTACGCTCGGTGGCGCAGTGACGCCATTGCCGCCACACGCGGCGAGCAAGCCTGCGACTGCAACGGCGATCAACGGTGCGCGCAACGACGACACTGTCGCGCACGCCGCATGGAGAGTAAAAAAACGTTGGCTGGACATAGGTGCTCCTCAGTATCTTCTAGGTGTCGTGTGCGTGGTTTGCGTGCGCCTGTGCAACGGGTGTCCGAGCGGCGCGGCTCAATTTCATTCAGGTTCCGGCGGAGCCGGGGGACGGCTGGCGGGCCGCACTCCGGGTGCCGGTCACTGCGCTTCTTTCGACGGCGCTGCTTACTTCTTCGTCAGGCCACCAAGCAGGCCGCCGACGAGCGACGTCACCGGAGCGAGCGGGTTGCTGCCCGATCCTTTGCCGCTGGTGCTCGACAGCGACAGGCCGGGGCTCGAGGTGGTGGTGGTCGTCGTCGCGGACGGCGTGGCGGCCGCCGTTGTCGTGACGCCGCCGAGCGCGCCGGTGACGCTCGCCAGCAAGCCGGTAACCGGGGCGAGCGGGCTGCTGCTGCCGCCGGTCGCGCTGCTCAGGCCGTTGGTTACGCTCGAGAGCAGACCCGTGACAGGCGCCAACGGGCTGCCGCCACTCGATGCACCGCCCAGACCCCCTGTTACGCTGCTGAGCACGCCGGTGAGCGGAGCAAGCGGGCCGCTGCTAGTGCCGCCGGTCAAGCCGCCGAGCACGCTGGTGAGCGGAGCGAGCGGGCCGCTGCTAGTACCGCCGGTCAAGCCACCGAGTACGCTGGTGAGCGGACCAAGTGGGCCGCTACTGGTGCCGCCCGTCAGGCCGCCGAGCGCGCTGGTGAGCGGAGCGAGCGGATTGCCGCCCGTGCTGCCGGTGAGGAGGCCGCCCACCGAGGCGACGACGGTGCCCGTATCGGTGACCGTATGACCGAGAGAGGCCGTGATCGGATTGCCGCCGTTTGCGCTGATCAGCGTGCCGGCTTGGCCGAGGCCGCCGCCGAGGGTCGCGAGCAGGCCGTTCAGCGGTGCACCGAGGCCGGTCGTGTTGCCGACCGTCTGCGTGGTCGCTGCGACCATCGACGTAATCGGCGTGATCGCGGTGCTGAGCGTTTGCGTGATTTGCTGGACCGGGCCCGTCGAGAGCGCGGTGGTGAGCGTGCTGCCGCCGTTGGTGACTGCATTGCCAAGCGTATTGACGACGCCGCCAAGCGGCGTCGTGATGGCTGCCAGCGGCGCGAGCGGGCCGCTGCCGAGGCTCGTCACGAGGCTGCCTGCATCCGTCACAGCGCCGCCGACATGACCGACCACGCCACCGAGGCTCGAGACCGTCGTGCCGACCGCGTCGCCGCCGGTGCCGAGCTGGCCGAGCCCTTGCGATACGCCGGTGCCGAGCGTCGAGACCGCCGAGCCGACTTGCTGCACGATGCCGCCGGCGGCCTGGGTGGTTTGCGAACTCACGCCGGGCAAGGTTTGCCAACCGATCACGGTACCGATGCTCGAGACCATCGAGCCGGTATCGTTGACCACGCCGCCGGTGTTGCCGACGACCGTGCCGAGCGCATTCGCGACCGGGGTTGTGCCGGTACCCGTTCCTGTTCCGGTGCCTGTGCCGGAGCCGCTTCCCGAGCCGTTGCCGCTGGTGTTCGTGCCGGAACCGCCTGAACCCATCGAACCGCTTCCGCTGCCGGTGGTGGTGGAAAGTGCGTTGCCGGAGGAGCCGCTACCGCCGCCGGTGCCGGCACTCAGGGTTCCGGAGCCTCCGCAAGCGCCAAGAGAAAGCATCGCTGCCACGCTGGCCGCAATCAGGGTTGTTCGAAGTGTGGTGTTGGCCGTTTGAATGTTCATGTCGCCCTCGCATCGCATGTGTTATTGGGTGTTGCTGCGTGCCTCCCTCTGCATGAGCCGTGCCATTTCGACTGATTAATGCAGAAGATTTTTTTTCAAAAGGGCTTGAAGCCATACGTGATATGGCTTTGCGAAGAATTGGTGGAGTGTCTGCTAACTCAGATATACCGCGAGAATATGAATTCGCTAAACGTTTGCGAGGGCTTTGTAACGTAACGAGCCGCGCGCGCCGTTACGAAACACGGCGTAACGCAAGCGCAGCGGGAGGGTCCCGGACGCTTGAAACGTTCTGTTCAAACAAATAATTAGTGCAGCAAATCTAACTCATGGTTAGTCCTATGTGCTGCAACGCACGAACTGCCGTTAACCTGAGTACGGCGTTAAAACGCATACGGTGCCGCGCTAGGGGCAGCGGACAATTGCTTAAATATGATTGTTCGGATATAAAACCCGAAAGCATCAAGGATTGACGGGGGAGGTGCGTAATCGAACAGACAGCTCATAGACATCTGTTTTATTGAAGCCGGCTGCAAGGCGGTGCTTCCGCAGCGCAACACGCAGGACCAGGAATGAGAGACCAATGGTCCGCAGCGCTGAAGAATCCGTCATCCGAAGCAGCACGTAAACAAACGAAATAAATGAAGTCCGAGGGTAAAAATGAAAAAGTTCACACAACGCTTTCTGAGAGATAACCGGGGTGTTACGGCGCTCGAATACGGGCTGATCGCAGGCCTTATCGTCGTCGTCATTGGCACCACGGTGCACACCTTGGGCCTTCAGTTGAACGCGGCATTCAATTCTATTGTTGCCCTGTTGCCAGCAGTGGCGGCCTAATAGGGCGCTGCGGCCCCTGCAATCATTTGTTGAGAAAGCCGGCGTGCATTTCGGCTGACTTGGTAATTATTCGGGGCCTTTTCGATAGGAAGCATGCGGACTGTTGTTATGGTCTGTATGCGTTTTGTTGCGCCTGTCGAGGCTGATATGAACGGGTCCGTCACACTAATTCTGTTCGTTGCGTGGGCAGCGTGGGTCGCCGTATGCGATTGCCGTAGTCGGCGCATTTCGAATTCAATAATCGTTACCGGTTTGGTGACGGCGTTGGCTTGCGCATTGCTGCGCCAGAATCCATTTGGCATTTCCATCGCGCAGGCTGCACTTGGCGCCGCGGTGGGTCTGGTCGCGTTGCTGCCGTTCTTTGCCATCGGTGTGATGGGCGCCGCCGACGTCAAAGTGTTCGCGGTACTCGGTGCATGGTGCGGTGTGCACGCGCTGTTCGGTTTGTGGGCGGTCGCGAGTCTAGCGGCTGGCGCTCACGCAGTCTGGTTGCTGATCGCGACTCGTACCCGTTTCGCGTCGTTGCTGCAGCGTCGAGCGCCGACATTCGAGTTGGCGGGCAGGCGCGCCACGCCGTTTGTTGCATGCCTGACCGTGCCGACGATCGTATGGTTGGCGACCCAGGTTGTTGCCGGAGGCGCGCGATGATCACGTATCCGGCGCGACGCAACGCTCGCAAGCGGGCGCGACCTCTCAGTTGCCGAAGAGATGCGCAACGCGGCGCGACCGCTATCGAATTCGCGCTGGTATTCCCGATCTTTTTTTCGATTTTTTACGTGATCGTGACGTTCAGCATGATCTTCGTTGCGCAGCAGAGCCTGACGCTCGCCACTGCGGAGGGCGCGCGCGCTGCGTTGAACTATCGGTCGGCGAGCAGTGTGTCTGGTGCGGTTAGCTTACGTGCTACCGCGGCTTGCAATACGGCTACTAACATGGTTGCACCGATGATTCAGAGCGCCACCTGCCAAACCGCTCAAGCTACGTGTAACTACGATTCCACCATGACCTGTATCGCCGTAACGTTGACCTATAGCTACGCGGCCAGTCCGCTTATACCGACCTTGCCCGGTCTCGGTCTTTTGTTGCCACAGAACCTGAGCAGTACCGCAACAGTGCAACTCAATCCGGTGAACATACTTTGACTTACGCGCCAGCTCCTCACCGCACCGCGCTGCTTCGCTCTACCGAGTGCATAAGCGGGTGGGCGCAATCGACTCATTCAGCGAGCCAGCATGCCTAAACTAACAAAAATCGCTGCAGGCGCGTTGATTGTGCTGGCACTGTTGCTCGGCATTTTCGCGGTAACGCTTTCGCGCCGGCCGGTAACCCTGCCGGCAGCGTCAGTTGCACAAGCAAGTTTTCCTGTGGTTGTGGCAACACGCCTGCTGCCAGCCGGTCAGCCCATCACCGCCGACGGCTTGCGCGTTCAGTCGTTGCCGATCAATCCGAACGGTGCCTTCGCCGATCCGACGCAGTTGCTAGGCCGTATTCCGAATGCGGATGTCGGTGCGCAGACACCGATACTGGAAGCTCAACTGTCGTCCGGGATCGCTGAACGCATCGCACCGGGTGAGCGTGCGATTGCCGTGCGCGTCGACGAGTCCAATGCGGTTGGCAACAGGCTGAGGCCCGGCAATTTCGTCGATGTTTTCTTCACGCTCAAGCGCGACGGAAACATGGGTGGCAACGCCGAGATCGATCGCTCGCAGGCGCGCCTCCTGATCTCGAAGCTGCGGGTATTGGCTTTCGGTAATGCCACAGCTGGCAATGACAATTCGGGAGACCCGAACGGAATGGTGCGCACCGCCGTGCTTGCAGTTCCCGTCGCCGACGTCGACCGGTTGACTCTCGCCGAAACCTCCGGTCGTCTTGTATTCGCGTTGCGCAATTCGAACGACACCGAAGTCGTCGATGCAAGCGCGTTTGCGGCGCTACCGGCGGTGTTGAAAACATCGGCGCAAGCTGGCGGCGAGCATCTCAAAGATTCGACACGTGCGGCCGCCGGCGTTTCGCTCGATGCGTTATCGGGCACAGCAGGAAACACGACCGGCCGAACATTAGCAGCGCCGCGGATTGCCGCCCCCGTGACGAGGGTTGCAGGGAATACGAGTGGTGCGATTGAAGTCATACGGGGTGGGCGAGCCGAAATGGTCGCTCGATAGCAGTTTCAGGGAGCAGGCGGCCAACGCGCCCAAAACAAAATGAAAGAACGCTTTTTTGCATACGGGACTATGGCGATGTTGTGCGCGGCATCGCTCGCAGTGTCGTCGGTGAGCGATGCTGCCGCTAACGCACGGAATGTCGACATCATTGTCGGCTCACAGCAATCGCTCGCGAGTGGCCACACCTTGCGACGTGTCGCGATCGGCGACCCGACGGTGGCAGACGTGCTGATCATCAAAGGCGACAAAACGGGTGGCGTGCTGCTGATCGGAAAATCACCCGGCACCACCAGCGTCATGCTGTGGGAGCAGGGTAAAGATGTGCCGGTTTCCTATACGGTCAACGTGACTACTGCCGCGTCACAGACTCTGCTCGGACCCGATACGCCTTCTGTGAAAGTGCTCGGCGACACCGCGCTGATTTCCGGCGCGACGCCGACCATGGAAAAGCACCAGCGAGCAGTAGCGGCCGCGGAAATCGAGGCGCGTCAGCGCGCGGCTCGCGGGGACAGTAGCAGTGGCACCGGCGGTGCTGCCAGTTTCGGTGCGAGTGGTAAGGGTGGCGGTGCGGGCGGGATTGGTGGCGACGCTGGCGGAGGTGTCGCGACGTACGACACGTCGACGGTCGCTACGCGCTCGGTGGTGCAGGTCGACGTGCGGGTGGTCGAGTTCAGCCGCTCAGTGCTTAAGGAGGTGGGCTTTAACTTCTTCAAGCAGAACAACGGATTTTCGTTTGGCTCGTTTGCGCCATCGGCGTTGACCTCAGTTTCCGCGACCGCGGGGCAGCAGCCGCAAACGACGGCCACGACGCCGATATCGTCGGCGTTCAACCTGATTTTTAACTCCGCCACGCATGGGCTGTTCGCGAACCTGAGTCTGCTGGAGAACAACAATCTTGCACGGGTCCTCGCGGAACCGACACTCGTTGCGTTGTCTGGGCAAAGCGCAAGTTTTCTCGCCGGTGGAGAGATCCCGGTGCCGATTCCCCAAGGGCTGGGTACTACGTCGATTGAGTACAAACCCTATGGCGTAGGCCTGACGCTTACGCCGACCGTGCTCAGCCCGCAGCGAATCGCGCTGAAAGTGGCGCCGGAGGCGAGTCAGCTGGATTTCTCCAATGCCGTGACGATTAGCGGCGTGTCGGTTCCCGCGATCACCACCCGGCGCGCCGATACGACGGTCGAACTCGGCGATGGCGAGAGCTTCGTAATTGGCGGCCTGATCGATCGCGAAACGATCTCGAACGTTTCAAAGGTGCCGTTGCTAGGCGACCTGCCGATCATCGGCGCGTTCTTCAAGCAGTTGAACTACCAGCAGAACGATAAGGAACTGGTGATTATCGTGACGCCCCATCTTGTGTCTCCGCTTGCGAAGGGTGCAACGTTGCCGTCCACTCCGGGCGAGCAGGCTGAGCAGCGCAACGGTCCCGTGTGGCGCGCGTTGATCGGTGGATTCGCGTCCCCGGATGCTGTACCAGGGTTCTCGAAGTGAGCAGGCGCAAGCATTCAGCATGTGGCGCGCTCCGGCACTGCGACGAAGCGTCTTACGCTTCGGTGCAGGTCGCGCGCTATGGCGAGCAGTACAAGGCGGCGGCGCTTCAGCCAATGCCGCAACAGGATGTCCAATATGAACGCGAGAACGCATTCATTGACTGAACGGGCTGTCACCGACTCCTTCGTGTTCGCGTCATTGGTTGACGAACACGTGCGTTGGCTTGTCGAAACGCTGATCGCAGCAGGGCGGGTCGAAGCCGTGACGCTTGATCCGGCGACGCTTACGCAACGCATTGCGGTGCTTAATCCGTCGCTGGTATTCATCGACTTTTCGGGCGGGCGGGCGGCCGCTGCGAGTGCTGCTGCAAGCACGGTGCGTGCAGCTTATCCGGGACTGCAAATCGTTGCCATAGGTTCGCTTGCCGAGCCGGAGAGTGCGATCGCCGCATTGCGTGCCGGGGTGCGCGACTTTATCGATCTGTCTGCTCCCGCTGCCGACGCACTACGCATTACGCATCAGGTCATCGACAATCTGGTCGAGCCGGTCAGCCGGCATGGCCATGTGACGGCGCTGGTGGGCGCACGCATCGGTATGGGCGTCAGCACGCTCGCCACGAATCTGGCGGTCATGTTGCAGCGTCGCGACGTCGAGCAGGGCCGGCAGGCGGCGTTGCTCGATCTAGGCTTGCCGGCCGGCGATGGTTCATTGTTGCTCAACACGCGCAGCGAGTTTCATTTTGTCGAAGCGGTGCGCAACTTACGCCGCTTCGATCAGACCTTCGTGCACACAGCACTTTCACATCACGCAAGTGGTCTCGCGTTTACCTCACTACCGCCGAACCTCGCCGAGATGCGCGAAGTGTCGTATGCATCGTCAATCAGTTTGCTGAATCGATTGCGTGCTTTCTTCGACCAGCAGATCGTCGATCTCGGAGGCTTCTCCAGCAGCGAGTTCATCGCGCACGTGGTGCAGTCCGCGGACGAGACCTGGTTGCTGTGCGACCAGGGGGTGGCGTCGATTGTATCGGCGGTCGGTGTCCTCGACTCATTGCGCGAAGAAGGTATCGACTTGGGAAATGTGCGGCTGATCGTCAACAAGTTCGATCCTGATCTCGGCCTGAGCGCCGTCCAGATTGGCCAGCGTCTGGAAATTCCATTACTTGCTACTTTGCCTGAACGGCGCGTGGCACTCGGTCAGACTGCCAATCAAGGGCACCTGTTGGTCGAAACGGCGGCGCGCGACCCGTACGTGCGTGCGCTTGAGCCGCTTATCGAACGCCTTGGCGGCGCCGCTCGTGCAGCAGCGCAGTTGCCAGGCAAGTCTGCGCTCGGCGCGCTCAAGCGCCTTATTTCAACCTCCACCAAGCGGTCATAGACGATGGTAAAAGAGATCGAATTCGCCGACGACGTGCCATCGTTCGAGCAAAGCCAGCAGTTCCAGGACATCAAGAACGCGGCGCACGAACATCTGCTCACTCGCATCGAGGAACTGGGTTCCGAGTTCGGCCGGTGGTCGCGTAATGCGATCAACCAGTTCGTCGATCTGGAAATGGACAGCTTTGTGCGGCTGCGCCGAATCCCGATCAACGAAGCCGAGGTCCGCGCGATCGCGGAGGCGCTTACCAAGGAACTGGCAGGCTTTGGCCCCATTGAGGATCTGCTGAACGATACGGCCGTTGAAGACATTCTGATCAACGGCTACAACGACGTGTACGTGTCGCGCCACGGCATTCTGACCAGAATTCAGGTGCGCTTTGCCGATAACGCGCATCTGCTGCGAATTGTTCGGCGAATTCTTGCACCGATCGGCCGTCGCCTGGATGAATCGAATCCGATGGTCGACGCCCGCTTACCGAATGGCGGTCGCGTTAATGTGGTGATCGAACCACTGTCGATCGACGGTCCGATCGTATCGATACGCAAGTTCCGCAAGGATCCGCTGCGCCCCGACGATCTGCTCGGCAATGGCACTTACAACCAGGAAATTGGCGCGCTGCTCGAAGCGGCCGTGGCCGCGCGTTGCAACGTGCTGGTATCTGGCGGTACGAGTTCGGGAAAAACGTCGCTGCTTAACGCACTGGCGTTTCACATTCCCGAGGCGGAGCGTGTGGTGACGATCGAGGACACGGCTGAACTGTCGTTAAACCACCCGCACGTGGTACGGCTTGAAAGTCGCCCGGGTGGATTCGACGGCGCGGGTGTCGTGACGATTCGCGACCTTCTGCGCAATACCTTGCGGATGCGTCCGGACCGGATCATCGTCGGCGAAGTGCGCGGCGGCGAAGTGCTTGAAATGCTGCAGGCGATGAACACCGGTCACGACGGCTCGATGGGCACGGTCCACGCCAGCTCGCCGCGTGAATGTCTCTACCGGCTGGAAATGCTGGCGGGGTTCGCTGGTTTTCAGGGCACCGAGTCGAGTTTGCGCCGCCAGATCGCCAATGCGATCGATTTCATTGTGCAGATTGGCCGGTTGTCGAATGGTCGCCGGCGAATTTTGTCGATCACCGAAGTGACAGGGCTTTCCGACAACATTATCGCGACTCAGGAGCTCTATCGTTATGAGCCTGTGGTAACGCAGGATGGGGAAGAACTGGATCAATGGGTGTCGCTCGGCATTCATCCGCATTCGCCCAAGCTGGCGCGCTTCCGACAGGCGCTCGGCGGTTCGACGAACGCGGGCGGTTTCGGCGGAGGAGGCTTCGACACCGGTGGCGGTGGTTTCGGCGGGGGCTTCAATGTCTAGCGCAGTCATGGTCTTTGCTGCGCTCGCGCTGCTGTGCGCTGCAGGTGCGCTGCTGATATTGCAGCGCGGCGCACAACGCAAAGACCAGGCAAGTACTGAGCGTTTCATCGACAGTCGGATGGTCGCTGCCCAGCCGGCCGTGTCCGTGCCGGCGTCCCGTACCGCGACTGCGCGCCGGGTGGCGCCTACGCTTTCGTTCTTACCACAGGCCCCGGCTCCCGGAGCGGCCTGGAGTGAATATTTGCGGTACTTCAACGCGCGAATCAGCTATTCATTCGCAACCCTGATGAATCGCGCAGGCCTGAGAACATCCCGCGTGCTGCCACTGATCGTTGCAGGCACCGGGCTGGCGTTGTGCCTCGTGGCGGCAAATGAGGGGGGCGCACTGGCGGCCGGTGTGACGCTGGTCGCATGCCTTGTGTTTCTCTACTTCGTGCTGTCGATGCGCGCAAACAAGCGCCGTCAGGCGATCGTTCGGCAATTGCCGTCGTTTCTTGATGGCATTGTTCGTCTGATTACGCTTGGCAACAGCGTGCCGGCCGCTTTCCAGGCGGCATTGCAAACCACGGATGCCCCGCTGCGCGAATGCCTGGATCATGTCTCACGGATGCTGCGCTCCGGTGTGGAGATCGATCGTGCGCTCTCTCACGTTGCGTTGTTGTATGGCACTCGCGAGCTGGAACTGGTGGGGGCGGTGTTACGCCTGTCTGTCAAGTACGGCGGCCGGGCCGACGTGATGCTCGATCGGATGTCGTCGTTCATGCGTGATCTGGAACAGGCCGAACGTGAGCTCGTGGCGATGTCATCGGAAACGCGCCTGTCGTCCTGGGTACTCGGTATGTTGCCGGTGGGGATTGGCGGGTTTCTGATCCTGACGAACCCAAACTATTTCGGATCGATGTGGTTCGATCCGAGCGGGCGGCAAATACTGTATCTCGCGTTCGGTCTACAACTGCTTGGCGCCTATTTGTTGTACCGGTTGGCTCGGCTCAAATCATGACAATGCAACCGAACTACCTCATCGCGCTTGCGCTCGGTCTCGTGGCGCTGGCTTTGCTCCTGATCGCGGGACTTATGATCGTGCGGATCGCGGCCGCGCGACGGAGCGACCGCACGCTCAAGCAGGCACTCGACGAGCGCGCGTTGCAAAACGCTGTCGCAGCGGCGGCGCGCGGCACCGACAGTGCTCAGGGCAAGCAGGGCGCGAGCGCGCCTGCGAGTGGCATGGGGGGCGTGTTTGAGCGCTTTGTGCATACCGGTGTCCGCTGGCTCGATACGCCAATTGGCCGACATATCGTAGCGGAGGAGGACCGCCGCCTGCTGGAGCAATGCGGCTTTGTCGATGCGCGTACTCGCGGGCTATTTCTGATTGCCCGGACCGCGGGTGCAATCGTGCTGCCGCTGCTCGCCGGTACGATTGCTAGCGGTCGTATCGACGGGCCGCGCTACGTGATACTAGTGGTTGTCGCGATGGCGTGCGGCGTCATGATTCCAAAGGTCGTGCTGAGCCGACGCGCGGCGGCACGACGCCGGGGCGTCGTTGATGAACTGCCGATGCTGGTCGATCTCTTGCGCTTGCTCCAAGGTGTCGGCTTGTCGCTGGATCAGAGTCTCCAGGTGATGGTCAACGATTTTCGCGGCATATTGCCCGTACTTTCCAGCGAGTTGGAGATTGCGCAGCGGCAATTTGCTGCCGGTCGAACCCGGGAGCAGTCGTTGCATCGGCTTGCTTCAAGTTACGAAAATGAGGATATGCAGGCGGTGGTGCGTTTGCTGATTCAGGTCGATCGGCACGGTGGGGCGGTGCAAGAACCGCTCAAGCAGTTTGGCGATCGCCTGCGCGAAACGCGCCGCGCGATGTTGCGCGAACGTATTGGACGAATGACGGTGAAGATGACCGGCGTGATGATCTTGACCTTGCTTCCGGCGTTGATGATCGTCACAGCGGGTCCCGGCGTACTGTCAGTGTCACATTCGCTGAAAGCGATGAATCGGTAGGGACATGGCAATGACGTTAAATGTTAGGTCGAATGGCTTGGTACGGGCGGCGCAGTGCGTCGCTTCCGGCATTGTGCTCGTGTTGCTTGGCGCTTGCGCGAAAGATCTCGGCTATGGCGTCGGCCCGCAGGCGGAGCGCCAGGCTTTGATCCAGCAGGCCAACCGTGATCCGGCGCCTGACACGCCGGGTATGTATCTCGGGCTGATCGACCGCATGCAGTCGCAAGGACTGTATTTCGCCTCGCTCGCGCATATCGATGCCTATGAAAAGCAGTATGGGGTGACGCCAGACACGATTCTGCTGCGCGCTGACGCCCTACGTATGACTGATCAACCCGCGGCGAGTGCGGTCGCGTACGAACGATTGCTGCAAACGCCGCTCGCGTCGCGCGGACATCGTGGCTTGGGGTTGATTGCAGGCGCATCAGGCGATTTCAATCGTGCTGCAGACGAGTTGCAGCAGGCGGCGCAACTGGCGCCGACAGACGCCTCAGTGCTATCGGATCTCGGCTACGCGCGCATGCGTGCCGGTGACATCAGTGGTGCCCGGGTGCCGCTGATGAAAGCCGCGGAGCTTGACCAGAACAATCCGAAGATCGCCAGCAATATTGCGCTGTATCTGCTCGTCGACGGAGGGACGGAGCGGTCGCAAGCGCTGATGAATCAGCAGAAGTTTTCGCTTGACGTGCGTGCGGCCATCCGCAATGAAGCGGCCAAAGTCGTCGCCGCCGCGCGCACACAGGCACAGGGCGCGGGGCGGTCGCAAGGGGTCCTGCCAGGGACTGTCGCCAGCACGCAGGGAACAATGGAACCCGCGCCGCGTTTGCTGCAGCGGTTCGCACAATAACGTGCCGACGGGTAGGAGAGACCATATGAAATACCTCGGAAAAACTAGGGGAGTGCAGAGGCTGGCGTGCGGGGTGTTGATCGCGGCGCTGGCAGTCGGCACGCTGGAGATTGCGCACGCTCAGACCGTATCGGCGCCGGTCACGCGCAGTGAAGTCGGTCATGCGACGACGGCATGGCTCGATCTGCAACGCAGTAATAGTCAGGCCGCTCCGGAGCAACCGATGCTTGGCGAAGAGGCCGGTCTGGCCTATCGGCGCTACATGGAGTCGTTCAAATCGAAAATCCCCGACCTGTACGGATCGGCGATCAATCAAGGCAGCGGAGGCGGGCAGGGCGGCGGCATGAGCGGGCAACTGCCGCAGAATTGATATGTTGTCACGGATCGCCTCTCTCCCCTACGTCCGGCGCTTGCGCATATTGCGCGTGCGCCGCGTAGCCGGTATGTCGTCACGCTCGCAGCGCGGTGCGGTTTCAATTCTGGCGGCGGTATGGGTGAGTGTCGCGGTTATAGCGATGGCTGCGATCGATATCGGCCACTTTTACTATGTGCGTCGCGACTTGCAACGCATCGCAGATCTGGCCGCTGCGGCGGGCGTGCAGACGATCGGTAGCGCGGGCAGCTGTGCCGCGGCGATGACCTCAGCGCAATTGAATGCAACGGCAAATGGTTTGTCGAGCAGCGGCGGGATTCAGTCAACCTGCGGCCGATGGGATCCGTCGGCGAACGCGGCGCCATCGTATTTTGTCGCGGCCAATACGCCGCTTAATGCTCTGCAGGTAGTGGTCAACCAGCCCGTGTCGTTTTTGTTTCTCGTGGGGCAGACGCGCACACTGACTGCGACCGCGACGGCGCAGGCTACAAACATCCGTTCGTTTTCACTTAGCACTTCGGTGGCCAGCCTGTCGGGCGGACTGATAAATGGCCTGCTGAATGGTTTGCTCAACAGCAACCTCAATCTGGATATCGGGTCGTACCAAGGCCTGGCGACAGCCCAAATCAAGCTGCTGGATCTGGCGACCGCGCTTGGCGTGAGTTCGATGAGTGACCTGCTCAAGGCGCAGGTCACTGTTGCGCAACTTGCGAACGCAATGGCAACTGTGCTGAGCCAGGGCAATGTCGTCAGCGCCAGCGTCACTAACGCGTTGAGCACTATCGCGAGCGCGTCGACCAGTAGCACGACAATCAACCTGGGCAATACTTCTACTCAGAACGGGTTGCTGGCCATTGGTCTCGGCGACCCGCAGGCGGCAGCGACGGCCACAGTCAACGCACTCGACGTGCTGATGGTGGCTGCCGAGATTGCGCACGGGTCGTCAGCCATTGATCTTGGTGCGGCGCTCAATCTCAGTCCGGTCGCGAGCGTCACCGCGCAGGCCAAAGTCATTCAGCCGCCAGTGATCGCGGTCGGCGAGGCGGGAACGTACCCTGACGGCGTCACTTACCGCACGAGCGCCCATTCCTCAGTGGTACAGCTGTACCTGAACATCCAGTTGGTCAACGTCAATCTGAGTTTGGGTTCCGGATTTCCATCCCTGGTCAATGTCAGCTTGTTGAATCTGCCGATCTACCTCGAGGTTGCGCCGGGTACCGCCAATTTGCAAACCACGCAGTGTTCGACGCAAAAATCCAGTAGCTACAGCTGGATATCGACGACGCCCGGAGTGGCGGCGTTGTGCATCGGTGGCGATGCGTCAGCCAACCTGACCAACGCCACGCTGCCCACGCACTGCAACCAACCTGCGACATTGACTTCGGTCAGTGTGCCGGTGCTCGCCCTTAGCCTCCTGAATGTCTCGGTTGGGACCAATTCGCCGGCAAGCGGTTTTAATGTGAGCCTGCAGCCGCTCACGCCGACGGTTTTCAAGTTCAATGGCGTGACGGGGGACAGTGACGATTATCAGACCACCAATACCAACGGTCTGGGCTCCGCGGTGGGCGGTCTCGTCAGCCAGTTCGCGAGCGGACTGGCTGGTTCGATGCATGTGACGACGCTGCTCGGCCTGGATATCACCGGAGCGGCCTCGTCACTGACCGGCGCGTTGGCGGCATTGTTGACGCCAGTACTGAATTCGCTCGACCTTCTTCTCGTTCCTCTTTTACAACTCCTCGGTGTCCAGATCGGCGTAGCGACGGTCCACGATCTCGGGCTTGCCTGCGGTCAGGCACAACTGGTCAATTGATTTCGCGCTTATGAGAACCAACCCCAAAATCGAGGAACTCGATATCTACGTCTGGGAAGGCAAGGCCGACATCGTCGACCGGGTCGCGCGCTGCATGGCGAGCTTCGACGTCGAAGTGATCCGCGCGGACGATATCGCGATCTCGCCTGAACGGACAGCGCTGCGGCCGTCGCTCGCGATCATCAGCGTGTCGGTGATCGACAGCGGCGCGCTGCTCATGCGCGACTGGCAGGCCGCGCACGGCATTCCCGTCGTGTGGGTCGGCGCCGCGCCGCGCGACCATGATCCGGCAACTTACCCGTCCGACTATTCGCACATCCTGCCGCTCGACTTCACCTGCGCCGAATTGCGCGGCATGGTCATGAAGCTGGTGCTGCAATTGCGCGCGCACAGCGCCAAGACGCACGAGTCGGATGCGATGATCGCCAACTCGGAGTGCATGCAGGCGCTGCTGCACGAAGTCGACACGTTTGCCGACTGCGACACGAGCGTGCTGGTGCACGGCGAAACCGGCGTCGGCAAGGAGCGCATCGCGCAACTGCTGCACGAAAAACATACCCGCTACGGCCAGGGGCCGTTCGTCGCGGTGAACTGCGGCGCGATTCCGGATGGTCTGTTCGAATCGCTGTTCTTCGGCCACTCGAAAGGCTCGTTCACGGGCGCGGTGGTCGCGCACAAGGGCTACTTCGAGCAGTCCGACGGCGGCACGCTGTTCCTCGACGAAATCGGCGATCTGCCGCTCTACCAGCAGGTCAAGCTGCTGCGCGTGCTCGAAGACAGCGCGGTCACGCGAATCGGTTCGGCCACGCCAGTGAAGCTCGATTTCCGGCTGGTGGCGGCGACCAACAAGCATCTGCCGCAACTGGTCAAGGACGGCACCTTCCGCGCCGATCTTTACTATCGGCTTGCAGTGATCGAGTTGAAGATTCCGTCCCTCGAAGAGCGGGGCGCGGTCGACAAGATTGCGATCTTCAAGGCGTTCATCGCGCAGATCGTCGGCAGCGAGCGTCTCTCCGCTTTGCCCGACCTGCCATACTGGCTCGCCGACGCGGTGGCCGACACCTACTTCCCCGGCAATGTGCGCGAACTGCGCAACCTGGCCGAACGGATCGGCGTGACGGTACGCCAGATCGGCGCGTGGGACGCGGCGCGCCTGCAACGGCTGCTCGCGCTGGCGCGCACCAGCCAGCCGGTGCCGGCCGAGAGCGCCGCCGAGGTGCTGGTGGACCGCAGCAAATGGGACATGGCCGAGCGCAACCGCGTGCTGGCCGCGCTCGACGCAAACGGTTGGCGCCGGCAGGACACGGCCCTATATCTGGGGATCAGCCGCAAGGTTTTGTGGGAGAAGATGCGCAAATACCAAATTTTTGACGAAGAGCCCGAAACACGCGAAAGTGAGTAATAATGAGACGGTTGTACTAAAACAAAAACTGTTCAAGCAGGATTTACATGGACCGAAAGTCGAAACTACGGCAGATTGCCCTGGCTGCAATCATCGCGATGGGGGCCGTGCAGGGCGTGAATGCGCAGGCTCTGCCGGATAGCGGATCGAGCGCTGGCGTCGTTTCCCAGCCGGGCACGACGATGGCGTTGCCGCCCACTCAGGCGCAGACGAGCGCCTTGACGCCGGACGAAGCCAAGCAGTCTGCAGCGGGCAATGTAGCGGAATTGCAGCAGATGATCCGGGGTTCGGATCTGAGCGAATTGCGCACGACGTACAACGGCAGCTATGGAGCGAGCTTGCTGTTTTATGGCAAGGAGATGACGTACTACGTGGCGTTGTTCCAGCAGAAGAACTTCTGGCGCGTCATCAAGACGCAGGACGCCACGCGTGCCGACATGATCTACAAGGATTTTATGCGTCAGACGCTGCAACTGTCGGACGTCGAGATTCGCCGCACGCAGTTGGAAGCGCAGAAGGCGTTCACGGAGCGGATGATCGCGTTGTCGCAGGACCGGGCCAACCGCTTGCAGGCCGACCTCGACGTTGCGCATCAGCAGCAGACGATTGTTGCGAACCAGCAGCAGCAGACCCGCGCCGAAGCAACGGCGCTGGCGCAGCAGAAGGCTGCCGCACAAGACCAACTGCGCGCCGCACAACGCCAGGTCCGCGAACTGCAGCGCCAACTGGAAACCGGCCTGCCGTCGCACTGAACGCGACGGCCGGAATATCGGAAGATGGGCGGGCAAGGCGGCTTTGAAAGCGCCGCCCACCCATCAGACGTACGAACCAGACACACAGGCCCAGCGTACAAGCCTGACGTACAAGCCGTTTAGTAACGCAAGTCACCCATCCCCGCAGTAGAAAGCTCTTTTCTGAAGCATCCCTGCCGCACGAACAGGCACTCGCACGCCCCCTGGTTTCCCATGCAGACCCGTCCGCGACGCACGTAGTGCGGAGTGGGAGCTGATGACACCTTTGTCACAAGCGCTGGAAGGTGCACGAGCCCGGATTCCACGGAGCCACTACCACTTGCAGGCCACGGTTCCCGCTTAGCATTAGCGGTTTGAGCCGCTTTCTTTGCTTACTTTCTTTGCGGCGGCAAAGAAAGTAAGTGCCGCCCCGCACAGGGGCAACGCTAATAGACCACTAGCAAATCAAGGAAAGGCACCACCCCAGGCGCCCCACCAAAACGCGCGCCCTGCGAGGAAAAAAGCCCCCAATCTAATGCCGTTTCTTCCCCGCCGAAGGCACTTCATCCACAGCCGAGTGCCGCGGCTCACTCATATCGACTGCAATCGGATCACTAGCAGGAAAGCTTTCTTCAAGAGCCTCATCGAGACGGCTATCGGCTGACTCAGCGGGCGGCTGCACCGCTTCCTTGTGATGAGTTGCGTGTTGCTTCTGCTTGGTCATGACGTGCTCCACTGGAAGAGACTCGACAACTCAGCATAGCGCAAAGCAACCCCAGGCAGAGCATCAGCCGAACAACCCAATCCCCCACACCATAAGCATTTCCTTCAAACCCCAAAAAAACTGAAATCAGAAAACAACAAGCAAAAAACAAAACTTAAAACCAACCCGCATCAAGTCGTTCTCCGAGTGTCGCCTGACAACAAAAAGCATCCGCCGGCCACACAGCCCGGCAAAAAAACACGGCATATCGTGAACGGGCAACGTCCAAGCTCGGGAGGGGAGCAACCAGAAGCAGCGAACAACAAGGCAGCGAACGACATGGACCGAAAAAACCCGGCGCGCGCGCAGCGCTTCAACGCATCACACGTGGTGGAAGCCGAACTGGAGCATCTGGATTGGGCGACACGGCAACCGGCGCTGCGCATGCTGGACGCCGTCTACTGGCGCCGCCGCGTGCTGGCGGTCAAATGCGGATTCGAGCTGACGGATTTGCAGGTGATGCGGCTGGAGAAAATCTTGCAGCGGCTCGGCTATCCGTCGGAGTAGCCGGCCGCCAAGGCGGCGTTTTATTCGTTGCCACCGCTGGTGCCACCGCCGGTGCCACCATTACCACCATGATTGCCGCCGCCATGGTTGCCACCGTCGCCGCCGCCCGTGCCGAACAGACGCCGGCGGCGTGTCACGACCACCGGACCGTCGGACGTGCTGCTGCTACGATCGGGCGCAGGGCGATCCGAAGACGGCGCGCCATACGACTCGCGCGGTTCACGCGGTTCACGGTGATCGCGCGGTTCACGCGAGCCGTGCGGGCCACGCGTGGTGTGCTCGCCGTGCGAAGGCCGCCCCCCGGCGCGAGGCGCCGGACGCGTGCCGGTGTCGAGCTGGATCGTCGAGATCGCGCGCTTGTAAATGCCTTGCAGGCCGACAGGCGTGCGCAGCATCACCAGATACTGATCGAACGACTCGATGCACCCTGTCAGGCGAATGCCGTTGACAAGATAGATCTCGACGCGCTTTCGTTCTTTGCGCGCAGCGTTCATGAAGTCGTTTTGCGGATGCGATTCTGCGGAAGCCATGGACAATTCAGGTTAGGAAGACGGTTGTTCGCCGCGATTCTACCCTGTGTGGGGGCAGAACGCGTCGGCGGGCGAACTGCGTCCACTATAACGGCTTGCGCGGACATAAGCATCTGATAACTATTAGCTGTAACGTTGAGTTACGAATCTGCCGACGAATAGCGCTTTCTTCGGCCACGTTCGAGCACGCCAGATCGGGGTGGCGGAAAAAGATGGTGCGTGTCGCTGCCGTACGTGGAATAAATCACAGCCCGCTCACGTTAATTCAGACATGGCAGCGTTGCATTTCGCACGTGGCCGATCGGATCCCCGGCTCGCAGGCGCCGGCCGGGCGCTCATCAGGAGACTCACCATGAAAGTATCCCGCATTCTTTCCGCCACCTTCGTGCTGCTGGCGCTCGCGCTGGGCTCGCTCGCAACGAGCGGCTGCACCACCGACAGCGGCGCTTCGGGCGCCAGCGGTAACAGTAGCAGCGGCGGCGGCTACTGATCGTTGCCACGCCGGGTGAGTTTCGAAGCTGAAGTGATTTCGTGGCTCCCGCAGTTGCGCCGCTACGCGCGCGCACTGACGGGCGACCGCGCCTGGGCCGACGACCTCGTGCAGGATACGGCGGAGCGCGCGCTCGCGCGCTGGTCGGCGTTCCGTCCGAACAGCAACCTGCGTGCGTGGCTCCTGACGATCCTGCGGCATCTTTACATCGATCAGTTGCGCGGCCGCCGCGAGATTGCCGTCGACGATGAAAGCGCGCCGTGGCGCAATCTCGAAGCGCCGCATGGAGAGGTTGACGGTCTGGTGTTGCGTGATCTGCAGCGGGCGCTGTATTGCCTGCCGGTCGAGCAGCGGGAAGTGCTGCTGCTCGTTTGCGTGGAGGAACTGTCTTATCAGGAAGCGTCGAAAGCGCTCGGCGTGCCGATCGGCACGGTGATGTCGCGGCTGTCGCGCGCGCGGGAACACATGCGCGTGCTGATGACGGAGGGGCCGCTTGAAGGGGACGCTGTGGGGTTGGCGCGCAAAGTCCCGCCGTTGAAAGTAGTGAGAAATCCGTGATGAATAACGAGCACGATTCCAGCTTGCCTGAGGGGCCCGATCTGCGAGCCCTGTCGGCGTTTGTCGACGGCGAATTGCCGCCTGCGGAGCGCGCCGCGATCGAGGCGCAACTGGCGCAGCAGCCGCAGGCTGCCGCGAGAGTGGCGGCGTGGCGCGCGCAGAAAGCGGCGCTGCAGGCGCTGTGCGGCGCGCCGCAGCGCAGCGAACGCAGCGAGAGCGTCGGACAGAGCGACGCGGACGACGAACTGGCCTTCATCGTGGTGCGGCGGCCGACGCCGTGGTGGCAACGCGTCGGCCTCGCGGCGTGCTGGCTCGCGGCCGGCGCGGGTCTCGCGCTCGCCTTGGGGCCGCTCGCCCCGCGTCTGACTGGCGGCGCGTGGAACGGGCTGGGCGGCCAGCCGCCGAGCTTTGCCGAGCGCGCCGATATCGCCTATGCGGTGTACACGCCCGAGCGGCGTCATCCCGTCGAAGTCGCCGCGAACGAGGAAGAGCATCTGATCAACTGGCTGTCCAAACGCCTGAACCGGCCGCTGTCGGTGCCGTCATTGCAGGAATACGGTTACTCGCTGGTGGGGGGGCGTCTGTTGCCGGGCGAAGCAGGGCCGGCCGCGCAGTTCATGTACGAAAATACCAGCGGCGCGCGCCTCACGCTGTACATCACCGGAATCGCTCGCGACGAAACCGCATTCCGCCTGTTCCGCGACGGTAACCGCCGAACCTTCTACTGGGTCAGCGACCGCATGGGCTACGCGTTATCCGGGCCGATTTCGGAAGACAAGCTGCGCTCGATTGCTATCGAAGTGTGCAGCGCGCTGGGCGGCAAGCCGGAGGCCTGGCAGTAGCGCTGCAAGCGCGGCGAGCACCCGGACCAGGCAAAACGCTGATCGTCGGATTCCGTTGCAACACGTGGTAACAGAAACCGCCGTGCGCGCGCGCGTGCCGTCGGAATAGCGTCGCGGGGCGCCACGTTTACTCGCTGCAGGATCATGCTGTCCCGCCTTGCAAGCGCGTTGGGACGGCATGGTCTCGTGCGAGGCAAACCGACGGGGTCTTTACGGTGTCGACACGCTTTTTGCGAGTCGCAACGCCGGCACGTCGAGGCAGCGAAATCATGCTTACTTTTCATCAGTTCGGCACGGGGCTGCGTTTCGGCGTAGCGTGTCTGTGCCTGTGCGCCGTTTACGCGGCGCCGGTCGAAGCGCAATCGGATGCGAATGCGCCGCCGACGGACGCGTCGACCTGCCGCTTCGTGGTGGGTCAGGCGGAAATCGACGGCGTCATGCAGCAGGTCAGCGGTCGCGCGTGCCTGCAGCCCGACGGCAGTTGGCAGATCGTCGAAGACGATGCCGCCGCGCAGGCCATGGCGCCGGCGCCGGTGTATTACTACGATCCATGGTACTGGGGGCCGCCGGTGGCATTCGCTGGCGTGTCGGTCATTTTCGTCGACCGCTTTCATCATTTTCATCACATGGATCATGTGCGTTATGGGCACGGATCGTATGGAATGGGTGGGCGCGGCGGCTGGCACGGCGGCGGGTCGACGCACATGTGGGGCGGCATGTCGCACGGCATGTCGCACGGCGGTGGTGGCGGTGGGATGCACCGCTAGCTTGCCGCCGCACACACGTATCGCCGCAAAGGAGATGCCTTGACGCGTAGCTTGCCGCCAAAAGTTTCCGCCGCCGGGTTCGATCGCGCGCTCGCCGGCTGGCGCGCGATCGTCGGCGAGTCGCACGTGGTGACCTCGGCCGCCGGGCTCGCCTCCTACCTCGATCCGTTCGCGCCCGGTGAGCGCGAAGCGTTCTCCGCGTCGGCCGCGCTGCTGCCCGCGTCGGTCGACGAGATTCGCGCGGTGTTGCGGATTGCCAATCAATTTCGTATTCCGTTGTGGACGGTCTCGACCGGACGCAACTTCGCGTACGGTGGCGCCGCGCCGCGGCTGGCGGGTTCAGTCGTGCTCGATCTGCAGCGGATGAATCGCATCATCGAAGTGAACGAGACGCTCGCCTACGCGTTGGTCGAACCGGGCGTCAGCTACTTCGATCTCTACGCGCATTTGCGCGAAAAAGGCTACAAGCTCTGGGTCGATCCGCCCGCGGCGGGTTGGGGCAGCGTGGTCGGCAATACGCTCGAGCGCGGCTTCGGCTATACCGCGTACGGCGATCACGCGGCGACGCAGTGCGGCATGGAAGTGGTGCTCGCCAACGGCGACGTGTTGCGAACCGGGATGGGCGGAATCGAAATCGGCACCGCGTGGCAACTGTATCAACCGGGCTATGGGCCTTCGTTCGATGCGATGTTCATGCAGTCGAACTATGGCATCGTCACCAAGCTCGGTGTCTGGCTGATGCCCGCGCCGCCCGCGTATCTGCTCGGCGAAATCCAGTTCCGGCACGAAGAGGATCTCGAAACGATCGTCGATATTTTGCGGCCATTGCGGCTCGATGAAACGATCCGCAACAATGCGGTGATCGAAGGCGGTTTGCGCCGGGCCGCGGGACTGTCGGCCCGTCAGCAGTGGTACGAAGGCAAAGGCGCGATGCCTGAAAGCGCGGTGGCGGCCATGCTCGACAAGCTGAACGTGGGCCGCTGGAATCTTCATTTCGCGCTGTACGGGACGCCTGAATTGATCGACGCGCGTTATGCGATCGTGCAGCGCGCGTTCTCCCGCGTGCCACAGGCGAAACTTTCGGCGGTTCGTTATACGGGCGATGCGCAACCCACCGCGGGCGGCGATCGCAACCTGGCCGGCATCCCGGCGATGAGCGCGTTTCGCATGCTCGACTGGCGCGGCGGCGCGGGCGCGCATGTGGACTTCGCGCCGGTGTGCCCAGCGACCGGCCGCGACGCGCTGCGTCAATATACGATGGTCAAGGCGCGCGCGGCGGAATACGGCTTCGATTACTACGGCGGTTTTACGGCAGGCGCGCGCCATCTGCATCACATCTTCGCGGCGATCTTCGACCGCGACGACCCGAATCAGCTCGAGCAGGCGGGCGCTTTATTGCGTTCGCTGATGAGCGATGCGCGCGCGGCGGGTTACGGCGAATATCGCGCGCATCTCGCGTATATGGATTTCGCGGCGGCGCAGTACAGTTTCAACGACGGCGCGTTGCTGCGGCTTTCGGAAACGATCAAGGACGCACTCGACCCGAACGGCATTCTTGCGCCGGGCAAGCAGGGGATCTGGCCGGCAGCGTGGCGCGACCGGCGGGGTTATACGTGAGGCGCGTGAGTGAGTTAGTGAGTCAGTGAGCGAGGTGAACAGGCAATGGACCGACGCGCTTTCATGATGACCGGCGCATGGCTCTCGACCGCGGCAGGGGGCGCATGGCCGTGGCTCGCCGATGCAGCCGCTCGCCGCGACACGCTCGCCGTGATCGATTCCACCCTCGCGGGCGGCCCCGCATTCGCCGACTACGTCGCACGCATGAAGCTGCCCGTATTCGAAGCTGGTGACGACATCGGCGCCCTCTGGTACACGACACTTGCGCCGCGTTTCAGGCAGACACCCACGCAAACACCGGCGTCGCTGATCGGCCTCACACGCGCATCCGATTACTTCGTGCTCAGGGAACTCGCCACCCGCGTAGGCCACCTGGTCGAGCACAGCCACGAGCAGGGCGAGGGGCCCGTCGCGCATGTCGCTTTCGCGTTGACGCCGCGTCTTATCCGCTAGAACCCTAGAACTTATAAGCTTTGTTCTTCGGATCGAAGGTGGAGTCGTCGAGCGTTTTCGGCGTGATGCTTTCGAAGACGATCTTCTCGAAGATCTTGCCGTCGTTGTCATAAGACTCGACAGTGCGGAAATACGGATGCCGCAGATCCAGCCCGAGCGTTTCTTTCTTCGCATAGAACTGCGGCGGGCCGTTCGGTGTTTCGAAGGTGAAGGCGACCACGCGCACGCCGTCGATCGTTTTCACTTCCACCTGATTCGAGCGCGGTATGCCAGCCTCAATGTATTTTTTGCATTCAGAGAGGTACTGACCGGCAATGTACTCGGTGCCGAGATCGCGCACCTGGTGGTTCGATTGCGCACGGGCGAGGGCGCCGTTCAACGCGGTCCACAGCGGCATCACATTCATGATGCCGCCAAGGTGGCCATACATTTCGTCGGTGCGTTTGGACTCGTCGTAGATGATTTCCTGCCCGGCGTGCGCACCGTCAGGCAGCCACTTTGCGTAGATTCGCAGCGGATCGTGGGCGATGCGAACCAGCATGTGATCGGGCTTGTCGGGCCACTGGCCGTGAATGCGTTCCGAGCGCGACATGGTGAACTCGTATGACGGAAAACCGTTCGGCCCTTCCTTGATGTAGCGCGGTAACGCAAGCGGATCGAGCGACTGGAACAGCGCGACCAGTTGCGCGTCGTCGAGCTTCTCCATGGCGCCGCTCTGTTGCGCGGCGCGCAGCCACTTGACCTGCTGGTCGAGCGTGAGCTTGCCGACCTGCGAGGACGGCGTGGCGGGCGCCTTGACGCCGCTGTTGGTGTCGAGCGCGGGCGGCGTGTCGTCGTTCTGCGCGAACGCCGCTGGCGGTGCCAGCGCGGCGACGCTGGCCACCAGCGCGCCGATCAGAAGTCCCCGTGACGAAACCGCACGCAATGAAGCGGCGAGAGACGCGCCCAACGTGGCGGTCTCCGACGAAAAACGGGCGAGGCGCATGAAGGCCGGCGAGCGGCTCGAACTACGCGAGCGGCTCAAGCTACTCGAGCGGCGTGAGCGTGCGGACTTGCTGTGCTTCATGAATCTCTCCGAAAGGATGGCGCAAGGCGTGGTGCCAGGCGCCTTGCCTGTCAGGCAGGTTTTTGCTTCGCGAGTTCCTCGTCGCGCAGCGCGCGGCGCAGAATCTTGCCGACGTTGGTTTGCGGCAGCTCGTCGCGGAACTCGACGAGCTTCGGCACCTTGTACCCCGTGAGGTTCTTGCGGCAGTGGGCGATCACCTGTTCCGAGGTCAGCGACGGATTGCGCTTGACGATGAACACCTTCACGCGCTCGCCCTGCGCCGCATCGGGCACGCCGATTGCGGCGACTTCGCGCACATCCGGAAGCATCGCGATCACGTCTTCGATTTCGTTCGGATAGACGTTGAAGCCCGACACCAGGATCATGTCTTTCTTCCGGTCGATCAGGCGGATGAAGCCGCGCGAATCCATCACGCCGATGTCGCCGGTGGCGAGCCAGCCGTCATCGTCGATTGCTTTGGCGGTTTCTTCCGGACGATTCCAGTAGCCTTTCATCACCTGCGGACCCTTCACGCACAGTTCGCCGGCCTCACCGATGTTTGCCCACGCACCGTCGTCTTTCCTGAAACGTACTTGCGTGGACGGCGCGGGCAAACCGATCGAGCCTTCGAAGTCGCGAAGATTGGTCAGGTCCACTGGATTCATCGACACGATCGGCGAGCACTCGGTCAGCCCATAGCCTTCGATGATCGGCTTGCCGGTGACCGCCTTGAAGCGATCGGCGACCGATTTCTGCGTGGCCATGCCGCCGGCCATCGCGAGTTTCAGGTTCGAGAAGTCGCGCTTGCAGAATTCTTCGTTGTCGAGGAACGCGTTGTAGAGCGTATTCACCGCGGTGATGCCGGTAAATTTCTCGTGACGGATGATCATCATCACGCGCTTCATGTCGCGCGGATTGGCAATCAGGATGTTGCGTCCGCCGAGGCCCATGAAGATCAGCGCGTTCACGGTCAACGAATAGATGTGATAGAGCGGCAATGGCGTGAGCACCGTTTCGATGTCGCCGCTCAACTGCCCCTCGGACCAGACCTTCGCCTGCAGCAGGTTGGCGATAATGTTCCTGTGCGTAAGCATCGCGCCTTTGGCCACGCCCGTGGTGCCGCCGGTGTATTGCAGGAACGCGATGTCGTTGTGCGTGGGACGCACGGGCGTCAGCGGCCGCGTGTAACCGATCGAAAGCGCGTCGAGCAGCGGCACCGCTTTCGGCAGCTTGTATTCCGGCACCATCTTCTTCACATGGCGCAGCATGAAATTGAGCAGACGTCCCTTCAGATTCAGGCCGTCGGCGAGCAGATCGCCGAGACCCGTCACGATGACGTTCTGTATTTTGGTGCCGGGCAGTGCGTCTTCGACGGTCTTCGCAAAGTTCTCGAACACGATGATGGTTTGCGCGCCACTGTCCTTCAACTGATGCGCGAGCTCGCGCACCGTGTAGAGCGGATTCACGTTGACCACCACGCCGCCCGCCTTGAGCACGCCGAACAGCGACACCGGATACTGGAACGTATTCGGCAGCATGATCGCGACGCGCTCGCCGGGCTTCACGCCGATGCTTTGCAGATACGCGGCGAACGCGGCGGCCTTGCGGCCGAGCTCGCCATACGTCATGTTCGCGCCGACGCTCACATACGCGACGCGCTCGCGAAACCGCGCGATGCATTCGTCGAAGAACTGCACGACCGATTCGTACTGGTTGACGTCGATCTCATGCGGAACGTCTGCCGGATACGACGCGTACCAGATGCCGTCGGTGTTGGGCGCGCGATTCGCCGCCTGACTGGGCACCGGGTCCGCTGCATTTGCAAGCGGTGTGGATCCGGCGGCGGGTGAGAGCGGGACTTGCGTGGGCTGGGTCATCGGTCGTCTCCTGAAGCAGTCGCTTCATCGGTTTGTATGCTGGTCTTGCAGCCAGTCATTGAAGTCATCAAGGCGGCAATCAAAGCGGTCATTGCTGCAGCCTTCGAAACAAGGCATTCATTGAAACACGCGCTGAGGCAAGCGCGACGCTTAGCGTTCCAGAATTGCCACCACACCCTGGCCGCCCGCCGCGCAGATCGAGATCAGTCCGCGCGCGGTGCCGGCCGGCTTGTCGAGTTGCGCGAGCATCTTCGCGAGTCCGGCGACGATACGGCCGCCCGTGGCGGCAAACGGATGGCCGGTGGCGAGCGAGCTGCCATTCACGTTCAATTTTGCCCGATCGATCGCACCGAGCGGCCCAGGCAACCCGAGCTGCGTGCGGCAATACTCGTCATCCTGCCACGCCGCGAGCGTGCACAACACTTGCGCCGCGAAGGCTTCGTGAATTTCGTATAGATCGAAGTCCTGCAAGGTGAGCCCGGCACGCGCGAGCATGCGCGGCACGGCGTAGGCGGGCGCCATCAGCAGGCCCTCCTTCTTGTCAAAAAAGTCGACGGCGGCGGTTTCGGACCAGCTCAGATACGCCAGCACTGGCAGGCCATGTTTGGCTGCCCATTCCTCGCTTGCGAGCAGCACGGCGGACGCGCCGTCAGTCAGTGGCGTCGAATTGCCTGCGGTCAGCGTACCCGCGTCGCGATCGAATACCGGCTTCAGACCGGAGAGTTTTTCGAGCGTCAGGTCGGAACGCAGATTGTTGTCGCGCGCAAGGCCACGATACGGTGTCATCAGATCGTTGACGAAGCCGCGCGCATACGCCTCGGTGAGCTTGCGATGGCTGTCGTAAGCGAGCACGTCCTGCGCTTCGCGCGAGATGTTCCAGCGCTTGGCCATCAGCTCGCAATGCTCGCCCATCGAAAGCCCGGTGCGCGGCTCGCCGTTGCGCGGCAAAAGCGGCTTGAAAAACATGCCCGGCCGCAGTTTGGCGAGCGCACCGACACGTTGGCCGGTGCTCTTGCCGCGATTCGCTTCGAGCAGGATCTTGCGCATGCGCTCGTTGACGCCGATCGGTGCATCGGAGGTCGTATCGACGCCGCCCGCGATGCCCACTTCGATCTGCCCGAGAGCGATCTTGTTGGCGACGAGAATGGCCGCCTCCAGCCCGGTGCCGCAGGCCTGCTGCACGTCGTAGGCGGGCGTTTCCTTGGCGAGCGTGGTGGACAGCACGGATTCACGCGTCAGGTTGAAGTCGCGCGAATGCTTGATGACGGCGCCGGCCGCCACTTCGCCAAGACGTTCGCCGTGCAGGTTGTAGCGGTCGATCAGGCCTTGCAGCGTGAAGGTCAGCATGTCCTGGTTCGACGCGGTCGCGTAAGCGGTGTTCGAGCGGGCAAACGGAATCCGGTTGCCGCCGATGATGGCGACGCGGCGCACGGCGGGCAGCGGGTTGGACATGCTTGGCTCCTTTGGGTCGTTCCCTGGTTATTGAACGGTGCGAATGATACGAATGGTGAGTCCTGTACTGTGACGAAAACATGCGCGTACCTGTGCGTGCCTCAAAGCAGCTTCCACTGCATACGGCCACGCAAATGCGGTTTTTCTCCGGTAATGTCGCGCACCTCGATGTCGCGCTCGATCAGCGAGGGCGATGCGCTCCACAGCGACGCCTCGCCCGGAAGTAGCATCGGCAATTTGAATTCGGCACTCAACGTAGCCTCGGCGAGCGGTTTCGGCGGTTGCAGCGCGGCGGCGGCGCGCGCCAGCGTCCACATGCCATGTGCAATCGCACGCGGAAAGCCGAATGCCTTCGCGGACAGCGCGCTCAGGTGGATCGGGTTGTAGTCGCCGGATACGCGCGCATAGTCGCGGCCCAGTTGCGGCGGCAATTGCCAGCGCGAGATGCGTTCCAGCGCGTCGTGCCCGAGTTCCAACGGATCGAGCGGACTGCCGCTCGCCGGCACACCGCGTTTCAGATAGACGCTGTCGCCGTCCCAAACCGCTTCGCCGCGGCGGTACATGCGGGTATGCAGCACGAACGCCTGGCCCTTGTCGTGACGCAGCAGCGCGCCGAATTCCACCTCGACGCGCAACATGTCCTTGTAATTGAGCGGCCGGCGCAGCCGCACGTGGTTCGCCAGATGCACGAGGCCGAGCGCGGGCCAGGGAAACGCCGGGTCGGTGAGCATCAGCAGATGCAGCGGGAAGGCCAGCAGATGCGGATACGTGAGCGGCACGCCGTGCTCGGGGATGAAGCCGCAGACCCGCGAATAACGCCAGATCGGCCCCGGGTCGAGGGCGACTGCCGGGCGCACGAGGCGCAACGCCGGCAGGTGTGTGTCGCGCCCGCGTTTGACGATGCCGGACAACGCGCGCCCATACAGTTTCGCCGGCGCAGGCAACTGCTCGATGAAGACGGTCTTCGGACGGGCCGCGCTCGCTGCGTGGCCACTCGTGAACGGATTACCCGGCTCACTCATGCTCACGCTCCAATCAGGCTTTGTCCGCACACGCGCACGATCTGGCCGCTCACGCCCGCCGATCCCGGATGCGCGAGCCACGCTATGGCCTGCGCGACATCCACCGGCTGGCCACCCTGGCTCATCGAGTTCATCCGGCGGCCGGCCTCGCGGATGGTCAACGGAATCTTCGCGGTCATCTGCGTTTCGATAAAGCCGGGCGCCACCGCGTTGATCGTGATGCCGCGCGCGCGCAGATGCGGCGCCATGCTTTGCACCCGGCCGATCACACCGGCTTTCGATGTGGCGTAATTGGTCTGGCCGAGATTGCCGGCAATGCCGCTGATCGACGACACGCCGATGATGCGGCCACCGTCGCGCAGAATGCCCGCCGCGAGCAGGGCGTCGTCGATCCGTTCCTGCGCGGACAGGTTGATGTCGATCACGCTTTGCCACGCGGCGTCGGTCATCTTTGCGATGGTTTTGTCTTTCGTGATGCCCGCGTTGTGCACGACGATGTTCACGCCCTGTTCGTCGAGCGCTGCGGCGATCTGCGCGGGCGCTTCGGGCGCGGCGATGTCGAAGGCGAGGGCGGTGCCGTTCAACTGGCGCATGGTCGAGTCGAGCGCCTCGCGCGCCGTGGGAATGTCGATGCCGATCACGTGCGCGCCTTCCGCGGCGAGCACGCTCGCAATCGATGCACCGATGCCACGCGCGGCGCCGGTGACCACGGCACGCCGGCCTGCGAGCGGTTGAATCCAGTCGAATGCCGGGAGGGCATCGGCACCGGCGTGTACGCCGATGCGCACCACCTGGCCCGACACATACGCGGAGCGCGGCGATAGAAAGAATCGCAACGTCGCCTCGATGCCGTGCTCGGCGCCTTGCTCCACGTAGATGTGATTCGCGGTAATGCCGCGCCGTGCTTCCTTGCCGAGCGAACGCGTGAGGCCCTCGAGCGCGCGCTGCGCGGTCCATTGGCGCGGGCTCGCGCAGGCTTCCGGCGGCCGCCCCAGTACGATGATGCGGCCGCACTTGCCGAGCGAGCGCAGCGTATCGTGGAAAAAGCTGTGCAGCGGTTCGAGCTGGCTGCTGTCTTCGATACCGCTCGCATCGAACAGCAGGGCGGCGAGCTTGCCGTGCGAACCGGACTCCGCCGGTTCGAAACGGCCCGTCATCAAACCATGGCGATTCGCGAGCGGCACCCATAGCGCCGCGCTTTCATGGGCCACGCTGGTCATGCCGATGCTCGTCACGAGATTCGCGAGCGCATCGAGCAGACGCGGTTCGCGGCCCGCCCCGATCGCGATCAGTCCGTCGAACTCAGGCCGGTCCGCGCGATAACGGTGCAGCACCTCGGGCTTCGGTAAGCCTAACGAGCGCGCGAGGCGCGCGCCGAATGGCGAGTTGACGAAGTTCAGGTAAGAGTCTTTCATATTATTGATTGCTCCGCTGGCCACGCTCCGAAGGAAGTCCCATCGGGGACTTCAAACGTGTGTCAGTGTGCACCCAGTTTGGGGCATCTGGGTGAGCCCCGCCTGGATGTTTTTTTCAAGGCGCTCAGGCCGCGAACTCCAGCGCTTTTTCGAGCGCGTCCTTGCGCTTTTGCAGATTGGCGAGCATGTCGAAGTCGGGCGGGAAGTCGTCGACCTTCACGACTTGCGCGCCATACCGCGCATAGTCCTCGAGCACGCGGCGATCGTCGGCGTCGATCAGGCCTTTCTGTTGCGCCGTCTCGGTCCACGCGGCCAGTTGCGGCAGGCTCTGCGGCATCGGTTCGAGCAGGCCTTGTTTGACTGCGTCGCGCAGTTTCTGGTCGATCTGCGTGAAGCGCGGGTTCAACTCGAACACCAGCTCGCCGTAGCCGAGCGCGTCGACATCCGGATGCGGCACGTACGAGTCGGACACGAGGCGGTTGCGTGCCGCGCCCGGCGTTTGCATCAGCTCCGCGATCTCCGTGCCGAGGCGATCGGACGGCTCGCGATACGGCAGGCCGAATGGGAATGCCAGCACGCGCACGAGACCCGCGGCGAGGCGGTTCGGGTAATTCGCGAGCACACCGTCGAGCGCGTGCTGCGCTTTGTACAGCGAATCTTCGACGCCCCAGCGCACCAGTGGCAGGTCTTCTTCCTGACGGCCTTCGTCTTCGAAACGTTTGAGCGTCGCGGAGATCAGGTAGAGCTGCGAGAGCACATCGCCGAGGCGCCCGGAGATGCGCTCACGCCGCTTCAGATCGCCGCCGAGGACGAACATGGAGACGTCGGCGAGCAACGCGAAAGCCGTCGAGATGCGAGTGGCCGCGCGGTAGTACGACAGCAGCGGGGCGTACGCCGTGCGCGGTTTGGTGATGAACGCGCCGCCCGTGACGCCATAAACGAAACTGCGCACCACATTGGAGAGCGTGAAGCTGACGTGACCGAAGAAGGCCGCATCGAAATCGCGCAGCGCCTTGCTGCGATCCGTTTCGCGCGTGGCCTCCATTTCCTTCAGCACATACGGATGACAGCGAATCGCTCCCTGGCCGAAGATGATCAGGCAACGCGTGAGAATGTTCGCGCCTTCCACGGTGATCGCGATCGGCACCTGCTGATAGGCGCGCGCGAGGAAGTTCGACGGCCCCATGCAGATGCCCTTGCCGGCGGCGACGTCCATGCCGTCGTTGATGACCATGCGGGCGCGTTCGGTGATGTGGTACTTCGCGATCGCCGAAATCACCGAGGGTTTTTCGCCGAGGTCCACCGCCTGCGCGGACAGGCGGCGCGCGGCGTCCATCACGTAGAGATTGCCGCCCATGCGGCCGAGCGCTTCCTGCACGCCCTCGAACTTGCCGACGGGCGTGCGGAACTGGCGGCGTATCGCGGCATAGGCACCGGTGCCGCGCACGGCGATCTTCGCCATCCCCACATTCGACGACGGCAGCGAAATCGCGCGGCCCGCGGCGAGACACTCCATCAGCATGCGCCAGCCGTTGCCGACTTGCGCGCGGCCGCCGATCACCCAGTCGAGCGGAATGAAGACGTCCTTGCCCGAGTTCGGACCGTTCTGGAACACCGCGTTTAGCGGCCAGTGACGGCGGCCGATGTTGACGCCCGGATGGTCGGTCGGAATCAGCGCGCAGGTAATGCCGGGCTCTTCGTCCGAGCCAAGCAGATGGTCCGGATCGAGCGCGCGGAAAGCGAGACCTAGCACGGTCGCAATCGGTCCCAGTGTGATGTAACGCTTGTCCCACGTGACGCGAAATCCCAGCGTTTCGCGACCTTCAAACGTGCCCTTGCAGACGATACCGACATCGGGAATCGCCGCCGCATCGGAACCCGCGTAAGGGCTCGTCAACGCGAAGCAGGGGATATCGTCGCCGCGGGCGAGGCGGGGCAGATAGTGGTTCTTCTGCTCTTCGGTGCCGTAGTGCATCAGCAGCTCGGCCGGGCCGAGCGAGTTCGGCACCATCACCGAAACGGCGGCGGCCGAGCAGCGCGTGGAGAGCTTCATGATGACCTGCGAATGCGCGTAAGCGGAGAACTGCTTGCCGCCGTACTGCTTCGGAATGATCATGCCGAGAAAGCCGCGCTCCTTGACGTACTGCCAGGTTTTCGGCGACAGGTCCTGCCACACCATGGTGGTTTCCCAGTCGTTCGCGAGATCGCACAGATGCTCGCATTCGACATCGAGAAACGCTTGTTCCTCGGCGGTGAGCGTAGCCGGGCCGTAGCCGAGCAGCGTGTCCCAATGTGGGCGTCCGGAGAACAGTTGGGCGTCCCACCAGACGGTGCCGGCTTCGATGGCGTCGCGCTCGGTCGGCGACATCTCCGGCAGGATTTTGCGGAAAATGTCGAGCACCTGTTTCGTGAGCCACGTACGGCGCAGCGGTTTGATCGTGAGGACGAGGGCAGGGAAGACGAAGACGATCGCGAGCAACGTTGTCGCCACTGGCCCCGCCGCTCCGCTGATATGCGCGGCCGCCACCCAGACGATCATGAAAGCAAGCCACCATGAGGCGCGCGCCTGAACGTAGACGAGCGCGAGAGCGGCAATGACGAGTACCAGGGTGAACCACGACATAACGTTTCCTCCTGTTTCGATGGTGCGTGCGAACGCATCCACGGGTCGCGGACGGCTCGCGTTCTGTTGGTCTTCTGACTGGCGGTGTTACTGCTGCGTCGCGCGCCCGGGGCGCTTTTGCGTTGCGCCCCTGCTGCGTTCTTCGTGTCGTTTTTTCAATTCGACAGCGTGACGTTGTTTAGGTGCGGGACTTAGACGTGCTGCTCGGATATGCGGTATTCATTCATGTTTTTACACGCGGACGGCCCATCGCAGCACCGCCCGCATCAGCTTCAGTTCCGATCAAGCCGTGCCGTGCAACGCGGGCTGAAACGGACTCGCCTCCATGCTGCCGCCGCGTTGTTCGCCGTCCGAGACTGCGGGTCCCGACGATTCAAATCCGCCTGAGGCCTGCTGTGTACCCGCCGCCGGGTTCGCGCATTCCATCTGGCCTTCGGCGCCGCCTTCGGTGGCGTCGCCCAGCACGGCGGCAAACGTGGCCAGTTGCGAGCCGTCGGGCAAGGGCGCTTTCAGCGCGGCCACCATCAGCGAGGCAAGACGCGCGATCAGTTGCAGGTCGTTCATCGACTTGCCCTGCGAGAACTCCGAGATCAGGCTGTCCGTATCGGTGCCGGCCAGCACCCCGGATAGCGCGCCGATCGCGAAGTGCAGACGCCAGCCGAGTTCTTCACGCGGCAGATGCGGCAGCGCACGCTGGAACGCATCGAAAAAGCGAATCGCAACGGACTCGTAATGCGCATTCAGAAAGTCGCGAATGAACGACGACGGATCGGTATAGGCACGCCCCAGCAGGCGCAAAAACGCCTTGCCGCCGATGCGCGGATCGCGCGACAGCCGCAGCGCCGGAATGAACATGGCGCCGAGCACGTGCTCGCAGGTCAGACGCGCGCCTAGCATTTCGTCGAAGCGGTCGAGCAGCTTGAGCCGCTCCTGGTTGAGCCGGTCGAGCCGGCGCGACAGCATCGAGTGAATCAGCGATTCCTTGCTGCCGAAGTGGTAGTTGACTGCCGCGAGATTCACTTCGGCCCGCGAAGTAATCTGGCGCAGGGACATGGCTTCATAGCCGCATTCGATGAACAGTGTTTCGGCGGCGTCGAGGATGCGGGACTTCGTGTCGCCGGCATGCCGGCCTGTTGTGCGAACTGCCATTTTGCGTCTCCCAGTTGCCGGGCATCCGGCCCGCAAACAAGCGATTCAAATGACTATTTGAAACAGCCGTTTTTTTCAGGATAAAGAAGGATCGGGACTGCGATCAAGGGCTCGGTGTGGACTAACTCCTCTAGAAGACCTGACGAAGGTCCGTTTTTCCAATGCGCGCGGGCGCGTCAAGCCGCGCGGAAATAAAAAAGGCCGTTCCGATAGAAATCGGAACGGCCTCGTATTGCTTGCTACCTGTGTTTGGCCTTGCGTTTGTTTTCTGACGCCGGGTTCGCGCGTTCCTGCTTTGCGTTTGCCCGGCGCCTGCATTGCTGCTTGCGCTGCATTGTGGCGGTTCGAGCCGCCTTTGTAGCTATTGTGCCCGATAACGCGCCGGCGAAATAGCTGTTTAGTTCGAACGCTTGAAGCTGTGCCGCGAGGCGGCTTCCTTAGGTGCTTGCCGCGACCTCTTTCGCCGATTGTGTCATGTCGATGCCGCGGCGTTCGCGGCTGAACGGAATCAGCGCGGCGATCACCACCACCACGATACCGATCACGACGGCCATGACCAGTGCGTAGTTGTTGCCGTGTGCTTCGGCAGCGCTCGCCTGCAGCGGGCCGTTCACCGACGCGATCAGATTGCCGAGCTGGTACACGAGGCCCGGGAACGTCGCGCGAATTTCATCGGGCGAGATTTCGTTCAGGTGCACCGGAATTACGCCCCATGCGCCTTGTACGGAGATCTGCATCAGGAAGGCACCGGCCGCGAGCAGCACAGGCGTGGTGGAGAAAGCCCACAGCGGCAACACCGGCAACGCGATCAAGGCGGCGATGAAGATCGCGCGCTTGCGGCCGATCTTCTCCGAGAACCAGCCGAAGAACAGGCCGCCGCAAATCGCGCCGATGTTCAGCGTGATCGTGATCCACGACACCGTATGCGCGTCGAATCCATGCTGCACGCGCAGGAAGGTCGGATACAGATCCTGCGAACCGTGCGAGAAGAAGTTGAACGCGGTCATCAGCACGATCGAGTAGAGCGACAGGCCGATGTTCTGCTTCAACGTGGCGACGAGACCCGGGCGCACTTTCTTCTCGAGCGTCTTGAAGGCCGGCGACTCCGGCACGTGTGCTCGCACGTACAGCACGAGCAACGCCGGCAGCACGCCGACGAAGAACATGCCGCGCCAGCCGATGTATTGATAGAAGACGCCGAACACGACGGAGGCGAGCAGGTAGCCGCTCGGATAGCCGGCCTGCAGGAGGCCCGAGACGATGCCGCGCGACTTGGGCGGCACGGTTTCCATCGTCAGTGCGCCGCCCACGCCCCATTCGCCGCCCATCGCGATACCGAACAGGGCGCGCAGCACGAGCAGGGTGGTCAGGTTAGGCGAAAAGCCGGACAGCAATTCCAGCAGCGAGAAGCACGCGATGTTGACCATCAGCGTCGGACGGCGACCGTACTTGTCAGCGAGCCAGCCGAAAATCAATGCGCCGACTGGACGCATTATCAGGGTCAGCATAATGCCGAAGGCAACCGTCGGGATGTTTGTATTGAATTCCGCCGCGATATCTTTCAATACGAACACCATTAGAAAGAAATCGAATGCGTCGAGAGTCCAGCCCAGATAGGCGGCGATCGTGACGTTTCTCTGTTCCCGTGTCCAGCTCATTGATTGTTCTCCTGAGTCTCCAATAACCCGTGTTTGACGACGGGCGGCTCTGCAGCCCCGTGCGACCCGTGGTGCGGGCTTCGAGCGAGTGTACGCCGAGCGTTAAACGCTTGCATGGTTGATGCCGCGTTTATCCGTATTAATCCCTGGAGCGAATTCCGGTGCGAATCTCAATGCATGGCGGATGTCGGCTTAATGTAATTATTGTATTAACCGCGTTTGATAAATTGTTTGTTATTCGTAATGTATTTTCCGTGTCGGTGAACTGAAGTAAGACGAGCGGTGGGGGACCGACAACTGCATGCGTCGTCCGCTCTCATGATCCGGACGGGCTCAAGTGCTTACGTTTCCGTTGCAGAAAGCGGGTGCGTGCCGCCTATGCGTATAACGCATCAGTCGAGTAGAAAAAGCAATTTGATTCATGTTGCGACGCGGAATAAGATGATCGCTATCCCATTAATTCCGCCTCTGTCGACGCACCATGTCAGTCAAATCAATCACTTCGGAGCCACGGCGCCGCGCGCGCAATCCACTTGCAGCATTGGCCGTCGTCACGTTGCTGACGGGGATCGGCGCCGGTCTCGGCGGCATGTTGCTCGCCTTGCTGCTGCACGGCATTCAGCACCTCGCATATGGCTACAGCGTGACGCACGTCATCAGCAGCGAGAGTTTCCTGGAAGGTGTCACCGATGCGACGCCTGAGCGGCGTGTGCTCGTCCTGACGATGTGCGGACTGGTGGCCGGGCTCGGCTGGTGGTTGCTGTATCGCTTCGGGCGGCCGCTCGTCAGCATTCGCCAGGCCGTCAAATCCGACGATCCGCGTATGCCTGTGGTGAGCACCACCGTGCATGCGCTGCTGCAGATCGTGACGGTGGCGCTCGGCTCGCCGCTCGGACGCGAAGTCGCGCCGCGCGAGATCGGTTCGGCGCTGGCCGGCCGGCTCTCGCACCGCGCGGGCTTATCGGTTGAGCAGAGCCGGATCATGGTCGCGTGCGGTGCCGGTGCGGGTCTGGCCGCCGTCTACAACGTGCCGCTCGGTGGTGCGGTGTTCGTGCTCGAGGTTCTGTTGGGCACGTTTGGCTCGAAGGCCTTGGTGCCTGCCTTGGTGACATCGGCCGTCGCGGCGCTGGTCGCGCAATTCGGTCTGGGCAACGAGCATCAGTATCTGGTGCCGTCGTTGACGGTGAGTACCTCGCTGGTCGTCTGGTCTGTGGTGTGCGGTCCGATTTTCGGTGCTGCTGCGTGGGGCTTTACGGAGCTGACGAAACGCGCGCGTGCAGAGGCGCCCAGGAATTGGCGTTTGCCCGTGTTGTCGCTGTTGAACTTCGCGATCATCGGCGTACTGGCGATGCACTTTCCGCAGTTGCTCGGCAATGGCAAAGGGCCTGCGGGCCTGGCGTTCGACGGCAACCTGACGATGGCGCTCGCGGCCATGCTGCTGGTGCTGAAGGTGGTGATCACCGCGAGTAGTTTGCGTGCGGGTGCTGAAGGCGGCTTGTTGACGCCCGGGCTTGCGAATGGCGCGTTGTTGGCGATGGTGCTCGGCGGGGCCTGGAGTCTGTTCTGGCCGGGCGCTTCTTCAGGCGCGTTTGCCGTTGTCGGCGCGACGGCGTTTCTGGCTGCTTCGATGCAGATGCCGGTTACGGCTGTGGTGCTCGTTTTTGAATTTACCCGGGTGAGCCACGACTTTCTGATTCCAGTTTTGTTTGCCGTCGGCGGTGCTGCGTTGAGTTTTCAGGCATGCGCGAAGTGGGCGCCGGCGCTGCAGTTCAGTTCTGGTTTCAACTGGGGTGGGGCTGGCAAAGCTCGATAGGTTTTTTTGCCTTTGCGGTCTTGCCCGCCAGTCGTGGCTGACGGCTTGGCGTGGTTTAAATTCCGTTATCTGAAGCTGCCGCAAAATCGGGGATGCTTTATCACCAGGTGTATTTCGCGTTGGCTAGCACGGTTCGCTCGTTGCCGAACGCGCAGACCGAGTACGATTGGCAGCCGCTGATGTAGTGACGGTCGAACAGATTCGCCACGTTCAGTGCGAGACGCCAATTGCGGGTGTGATAGTGCAGTGCCGCGTCGTACAGCGTATAGCTTGCGACCGTCAGCGAGTTGTCCGGCGCACCCGCGGACGCGCTCTGGTAGCGGATCCCACCACCGATCCCGAAGCCGGCGAGCGCTCCTGTATGCCATGTCCAGTCGGTCCACAGCGACGCCATCTGGCGAGGGCGAGGGACGTCGACCGGCCAGTTGTTCAGCGACGCGTCGTTTGCCTTTACGTTCTTCACATCCTGATAGATGTATGACGCGATAATCGACAGTTCGCGCGACACATCTCCGACCGCGTTCAGCTCGATACCGCGCGAACGCACCTCGCCAGTCTGCACGGAGGACGTGCCGGTCGGGTCGAGATTCGTCGGTGTCGGTGTCACGACGTTCGTCTGGTTGATCTGATAGACGACTGCGCTCAACATCAGGTTCTTGCGCGGCGGCTGCCAGCGCAGGCCCGCCTCGATCTGCCTGCCGCGCGTCGGCTCGGGCAATCCGCCGCCGAACATCCTCACACCGATAACCGGATTGAACGAGGTCGAATAGCCGACGTACGGTGACAGCCCGTAGTCGCCCTGGTACGTGAGGCCGACGCGGCCCGAGAACGCGCTGACATCCTGTTTCGTCTGTGTGCTGGCCTCGTGGTCGTCCTGCTGCATGTTGACCCAATCCTCGCGGCCGCCGAGCGTCAAGGCCCAGCGGTTCCATTTGACCTGGTCCTGCGCGTACACGCCGAACGTGTTCATTGCCGTGTGCAGGTCCTGGCGGCCGAACGACGTCGGGCCCGAGAAGATCGCGGTCGTGACCGGCGTGTAGACCGGGTTGTAGAGGTTCAGGTCCGGCGCCAGCGCAAGCCATACGCTGTCGGTCGTCGTTTGCCGGTTGTACTGAAAGCCGAGCAGCAGCAAATGTTCGAGCGGCCCCGTGCCGAAACGCGCCTGCGCGTTGTTGTCGATGTCGAAGCGGCTGTAGTTCAGTTGAAACAGCCCTGCGTAACGAGTAATGTCGGTCGTGCTGCCCTCGGCAAGACCGCCGCCGAAGACCGACGCGTCGTCAAGCGACAAGTGCATCCAGCGCAGGTTCTGGCGCAACGTCCAGATCGAATTCAGATCGTGCGAGAACTGGTAGCCGAGCGACCACTGTTTCTTCCGGTAGTCATTAAATGTCGGCTCTCCCGTGTAGACGTCATGTGACAGTTGACCATTCGGGTTTGGCAGTACGGTGCCCTGCGCGGGCAGGAAGTTGTGTGAAATATCATTCCAGTCCTGCAGGTAGGTCGCAGTAAGCGTCAACGAGGTGTCAGAATCCGGCCGCCAGCGGAGCGACGGTGCCAGCGCGACGCGCTGGTCCGCGTTCGGGCCGCTCAGCGCATTGCCGTCGCGCGCGACGCCAACGAAGCGATACGCGTACTTGCCGTCGTCGTCGAGCCTGTCGCCGATGTCGAGCATCGTCTGCTTGCGCGCGTAGTTGCCGATCTGCACGCCAACCTCGCGCACGCGCTCGCCGTCGGCCTGCTTCGTCTGCACGTCGACGATCGCGCCCGGATCTCCGGCCCCATACAGAACCGACGCTGGCCCGCGTAGCACAGTGACGCTGTCGATCATATACGGGTCGACGCGCCAATTCGCGATGGGTGTCGTATTCGGCGCTTGCAATCCGTCGACGAACAAAGTCGGAGTAAAGCCGCGTAGTGCTGCATACAAATCGGTGCGGCTGTCGGACCCAAACGATGCGAAGCCTGGCACGTAGTGCAGCGCCTGGTTGAGGTCGGTCGCGCCCGTCATTTCGATCTGCTGCGCAGTGACGACGTTGATCGTTTGAGGAACCTCGGTGATCGGCGTGTCGGTCTTCGTGCCGGTTGTGGTGCGTTTGCCGACGAGCCCGAGTGACGACAGGTTCGCCACGTCTTTCACTTTTATCTCCGACAGCGTGACGCCGGGCGCAACATCCGCCTGTACCGCGGTGTCCTTCGCTTGCGCATCATTCGCTGGTTGCGTCACCCGCGCGTGCGCGTGGCCGGTAGCCGCTGCGCAAAATATCCCCCTCGCAGCAACCGTGATCGCACGTCGCCCCGTGCCCGTTGCCCACCCCATCTTCTGTTGCTCCATCTAGCTGGCCGCCTGCTCGGCCGGCCCGTTTTTCAATGAGCGACAACCGTCCGGCCGTCGCTCCCATTCCAGGTTGCGCGGCCAACACCGGTGACAGCATCCTGTTACGTTACCAGGGGCGCGAGACATCGTTTGTTTCGTGCGGTGCGAGAGCAAGAGCCTCGATGCCTGCGAAATCCAGCGCTTCGAGGCAGCGCCGCATTTCAGTCAGAAACGCTGCGCACGAGGGGTGAATCCTGATCATGTTTTCTATCCATCGCTCTATGTCCGTCAGGCGTCCGTCCTTCGCGAGAACTGCCAGTTCCTGGCGGTCGCTCTCAGGAGGAGCGGAAACGGCGAACCCGTGTTTGCGTTGTGGGCGGATATGAGCAGAGCCGCCGGAAGAATACTGTGCGACGTTCGACGGCGAAGCATCCGTATCTTCCGTAATGGGAGCGATGAGTCCGAAAGAAAACGAGGTGCCACGTTGCGGCGCGCTTGAAACGCGCAAGTCGCCGCCCATTGTGTTGACAATGCGCTGCGCAATAATGAGGCCGAGGCCAGTGCTACCGTTCACCGCCTGTATCTGGCGAAAAGCCGTAAAGAGTTTCGATTGCGCTTCAATGTCGATACCGATGCCGGTATCGGCGACCTCAAAACTCATGTGCCATTGATCGTCCTGCAGGCGCGCGCTCACGGTCATCGTGACGAAGCCGTCGCGGGTGAACTTGGACGCGTTCGACAGCAGATTGAGCAATACCTGTTGCAACCGGCGGCCGTCGATCGTCAGTCGACGGGGCAACGACGTCAGTGCCTGATAGTTGAACTGGTTGTTCAACTGCGCGCAGAGTGCGAGCGCGTATTCGGCAATGTCGTCGAGAAGTGCAGGCAGGTTGGTTGCGACCGGGGCGATATCCAACGGCTGCAACTCAGTTTTCGCGTACCCAACCAGTTCGTCGATCAGGCCGAGTTGATAGTTCACGCTGCGCTCGATTGCCTGGATCGGTCGCACCTGCTTCGAATCCGCCAGATCCCGTAGCTGTCTGGCGTAACCCGTAATCGTAGCGAGCGGCGCACGGAGGTCATGACTGACATAACCCAAGGTTTCGATCAGTTGCTGGTTTTTCTCCTCGGCGTAAAGCAATGCTTCGTTCAGCTCCAATGTGCGCTGTGCAACCTGATCGCGTAGGCGCTCGTGTTCGCTTCTTTGCCAGTCCGCAAGTTCTGTCCTTGCCGCTATTCGCTGCTTTCCGACGTGGTTTATCCACGCTGCAAGCACAATAAGGTTGGTGGCTAGGCCAATAATTGCAACGACCGGGTTCGGATGAATGTCGGACTTCAGCCAGGCGAGAGCTGTCGGCAAGGACCCGAGCGTTTCGAGCATGCGCAACGCAAAGCTGAACAGCGAGAAGATCATGACGAGCAGCATGATCCGCGCGGTGGGGGTCGACTGACGCGCGAGGCGTGCAGCGATAATCACCGTGAAGACACCGAACAGCGCATTGACATACACGCCGACTTGCGCGAACACGAACAGATTGCCGAATGCGGCGCCTATTGCGGCAACGCACTCCAGCAACGCAAACCCGAACAGTATGTAGCGTGCTGGCAGGTTTGCTTTTTCGCTGTGAGAGATGCGCAGGATAAAGACAATGAACAGCAGCACGGCAGTACATCCGAGCACCGTCACACTTCTCGCACTCCACTCGGTTGCGAACGGCCACAGATATAGCTTCGTATAGCCGCGATCCGCAGCTTCGAACAGCGCCGTCATGGCACACAGTGCTGTCAGGACGAGAAACGAGACACTGCGGGAAAAATAGGCGATGAGCAGCGCGCACCACGCCAGTGCAAGTGTGCCGCCGATCAATCCTCCGTCCCAGAGCGCTGCGCGTTTCTCCAGCGCGTCATATGCCGCTGCGGAATACAGCCTCGGTTCGAGCGTGATTGCGGTATCGCTGGCCACCCGGATGAGAAACAGGCGCTGTTCACCGGGAGCGAGCGTGAAATCCGCCAACGGATACCGGGACGAAAAGGGCTGGGATGCGAGGCTGGTGGGATCGCTGCGATCATGTGTCCAGTGGCCGCTGCGTTCGGTGTAAAAGTCTACGTTCTCGAGGCGCGCGTCCGGGAGCACGAGAACGAGCGGGAGGGCTGTTGAACTGTGGTTGCTCACCGACACGTGGAGCCACCATGCCGAGTGGGTGAAACCTGGTTTCAGTCGACTCCGTTGCATGGGAAGGAAGCCTTGCGTGGCTCCGGCGGACAGTGTGAGTATGTCGTCCAATCTCATCTTGCCCGAGACGTCTTCGAATACCTGCACCTGGTCCAGGGTGGGGACCCGTTGTGTCTGTTTCCCAGTGGCGTCGAGACCGACGGCCAACGAGTGAGTGGCCCACCAGCTCAGACATAAGCACAGTAAGCGGAGCCACCTAGTCGTAGTCATGATGTCGTTACTCTGCCTCGAGGGCGGTTTCCACGGTATCAGCCAGATCCCGACTGCGAAATTCCTCCCGATAGGTTGACGGGGGCATACCAAATCGCTCGCGAAACGCCGTGGCGAAATTCGCGGCACTGGAAAAGCCAATTTCTTCGGCGATGCTGGCGATACTCAACGGCGTGCTGCTCAATAGCTTTTGTGCAATCCGCAAGCGTTCGTCGCGGAGATACTCGAATACTGTTTGGCCAAGGTTGTCCCGAAACGCACGCGACAGTCGTTTTTCATTGGTCCCCACGAGGCGGGCGAGTTGTTCGACCGTTGGCGCATCGTTCAGCCTTTGCGACAAATGTCGAATGGCCGCGCGAACGATGACGCTGTTGCCTGTGAAGTCCGAAGCGGATACCTCATCGTCGGTGTGCCGATTGCCGCGCGTCCGGGCGAGGTGTACGCGAATCCGTGCAAGTACCTCGTCCGCCTCGAATGGCTTGAGTACGTAGTCCACGCCACCGATTTCCAGACCGTTGATCCGATCGTGAAGGTCCCCAGCCACGGTCAGAAATATGACGGGAATCGCAGAGGTGCGGGGGTCAGCGGCAAGCAGCCGGCAGGCGGCGAATCCGTCCATCCGCGGCATCCGTACGTCCATCAGGATCAGGTCGGGTGAAATCGCCAGTGCTCGTTGATAAGCCTGTGACCCGTCGAATCCGACGCTGATCCGGCATCCAGCATTGCGCAATACGTCAATCAACAATCGAAGCTGGTCCGGCTGGTCGTCTACCACAAGAAGATGGGCATCCGTGAGGGCAGTGTTTCGGGGCGACATCGTGTAGGCGAAAGGAGCTGACGGGTACGTTCCTGGTTAACGGCGGCTGATTGCTCAGCTTGAGGCTCGCGGGGATCGGTCGCCAGCATAAAGCCGCGAAGCGTACCAGATTGTTAATTCAATTTAAATCGAGCGGTTTCCACACGGATAGCAAAAGAATTTTCCCTCCGGCAAAGCATTTCGTCCCTCGAGCAAAACGATTGCGGCAGTAACGCTGCCCATAATTCCTCGCGTCCTTACACAAAGTTGCTAATTCAAACATTTGTAGCCGTGGACATCAGCGGTTTGACTGCGGCGATCGGCGCCTTGTAGCGACAGGCGCTATCGAACGGCACGCCGGGAAAAACAGACGGCGCGGGCAAGCCAAAGACTCATCAAATTGAGCGTGACGGAGACCGGATATGAATCCCTTTATTGATCATCAGACAAGCGAGAGCGGAACGTAATGAACAAAAGCAGATATAAGTTGGTTTGGAATCGTCGAGTTGGCGCGCTGGTCGCGGCAGCCGAGACGCAGCGCGGCGTGCAGGGCGAAGCGGGACAAACGGAAATGGGGCAGGGTGGTAGTCCGCTCACGTCCAAAGTGCCGCTGGCTGTATTGACAGCACTCATGCTGTCGGCGGGATATGCGCATGCGGACAACCTTGCAGTGGGCGGTGAAACCGGAACTACCGTCGTAACGATTGGTGGTGCAACGGCGCCGGTCGCCAGTACTGGCGGAGGTGGTTTCGTTGCTGCGGCTGGTGCCGACGGCTCAAGCCAGAATACTGCTGTTGGCGTTAATGTGTCAGCGCAGGGCGGGGCCGCAACCGCTCTGGGTGATACGGTAACTGCAAGCGGCCAGAATGCCACGGCAGTTGGCGCAAATTCGGTCGCAACCGGCAACCAAGCAGTAGCTTTCGGCGGTGGGTCGAGCGCGGCGAATCCTAACTCGACTGCGATTGGTGCTCAGGCACACACTACTTTTCAGTTCTCAACGGCGGTCGGCACCAATAGTTCAGCCGCGGGCGGCACGGCGGTGGGTTTTCAGGCGAACGCGAGTGCAGGTGACGCTACGGCCATAGGTGTGGATTCCGTTGCATCCGGGATCGGTAGCGTTGCAGTTTCCCGCGCACAGGCAACTGCCCAGAACGCAATCGCTATTGGTGAGAATGCCTCGGCAGTTGATGTGAATTCCGTAGCGTTAGGGGCCGGGTCGAACGCAACCACCAACAGCGCCACGGCAGTTGGTCCCTTAGCGACGGCAAGCGGCGGCAGCGCGACGGCGCTCGGCAACTCAAGCTTGGCGAGCGGGGGATCGGCTATTGCAATTGGTCAGTCTTCAACCGCATCAGCAATTACTTCTGTCGCGATTGGATTTAATGCGAACGCCGCATCGGCCAATGCGGTTGCGCTGGGCACTCTCGCGCAAGCGACAGGCGCAAATTCAATCGCGATCGGTAACGCAGCCGCGGCTTCGACCGCTGAATCGACGGCGCTTGGTTCCGGAGCGGTCACGCGTGCGGCGACGAACGTGAGTAGCGTCACGCTGAACGGTGTCACCTTCGGTGGCTTCGCAGGCGCGACGCCGACCGGTGTCGTGAGTATCGGCGCGGTCGGTCAGGAACATCAGTTGCAAAATGTCGCCGCAGGGCAGATTAGCGCAACGAGTACGGACGCGGTGAACGGCTCGCAGCTTTTCTCGATTGCTTCGCAGGTTTCGGCACTCTCGACCAATCTGGCGTCAATCACCACCACGGTCGACAAGATCTCGACATCCGGCTCGAATGGCACGGTTGCAGACCCGACAGGTACGGCAGTTGGTAACAATTCAGTCGTATCCGTTCCCAACGGAACGGCTGTTGGTAACGGCTCGAATGTCTCGGGTCAAGATGGTACGGCAATCGGCACGAACTCGACAGTCACGGCTTTGCGTGCAACCGCCATCGGCACGAATTCCAAAGTCACAGGCACGGATTCGACCGCAATCGGCACCAACAGCCAGGCCACCGCGAATAATTCGGTTGCCCTGGGTGCAAATTCAGTTGCAGACCGGGACAACACGGTTTCGGTCGGTGCGCCGGGTGCTGAGCGTCAGATTACCAACGTTGCAGACGGTACGGCTCCGACTGATGCAGTCAACGTGCGACAGTTGAATGGTGCAATCAACAGCGTTCGCGATGACATGCAGAAATATCGCCGTGACGCGAGCGCGGGTACAGCGTCCGCAATCGCCATGGCGAATTTGCCGCAAGCTGTGTTGCCGGGTGAGAAGGTTGTAGCACTCGGAGCCGGCAACTACGGCGGGCAGTCTGCGATGGCTCTGGGTCTGTCGGTCGCGACGCAAAAGTGGATGGTCAAAGGCTCGATTACAACAGGCGTTTCTGGTCACGGCTCCGTGGGTGCAGGCGCGGGCGTTGGCTATCGCTGGTAAGTAATTTGTCGGTATCCCGCTGCCGCCGCCCTTGTGTCGCGGCAGCGGGCGAAGCGCCGGGGAAAGTTGCAGAGGAAGAGCATGTTAATAAAAGTGCGAAGTGGCACGAAATGAAAACGCGTCGATCAATCCCGCTCCTGCTTCTGCGAAAAACGAATCAGTCGGCGCGGGCGGACGTTGAAGGAGTAGAAGCGGCTGGGAACACAGCAGTATCGAATGAATTTCCATTTCATTTTCACTCCCTGGCTTTCACAAGGGCGTGAGAACAATGGCGAGACTGGAAGAGTCTTCGTTATCTGTCTTGCATGAATTTAATTAATAAGAATTGTTTCACAAAACTGACTTAAAAAATACCGGGAAAAGTACAGGAAATCCTTAGTTTTCCGTAAGGAAATCCCGATGCGTATTTAATCTGTATGGCGTTGAAAGGATTATGAAATAAATTACGTTCCGCGCATCGATGACTTTCGCAGCAAGGCCCGGCAGCCCGCTGGCAGCGATTTATGGCCGCAATGCAAACACCATGCCGCGTCGAGCGTGACGCAGTCCAAAGGCGAATTCGCAATAGGTTCATGGCTCACCAATTGTTAAATTTTGCAATGCCCAGATGTCGCAAAGGCTTTTTGTAGACAAATTAAAAGACCTATGAGAAAGTTCCCCGCGAGCACTTAACTTTCTTTTCATTACACGATTTAATAAAGAGAGATGTCGCATTCGATGCGAATAGCTTGGCGGCCTTCGTCTCACATAGTGCTCAAAATGTTGCGAGAAAGAAAAGCGGTGCGTGTAGCCTGGCGCAAGACTATTTGTCATGCCACGAGCCGAGGGAACGTTGCAACAGGCTACTCAGGGGCAGTAACGATGAATATCCCAGTCGGAACAGAGCCGGGCACTGGCTCGGCGAAGAAAGCGCATCAGTCTGGCCGGCAATTGGCGCTCCGCCACGCGACCGCCTTTCCTCTACGTCTCCCCTTCGGACCTTCATAACCCAGACATTCGTCGAACGCATCAGCGGCCAGCTCCGCCGAAAGCCGGCCATCGGACCGACCCTCATCGCCTAATTACTCATGCGAATTACATCGTCTGCGTGGGTATTCGCTCGCGCTCAGAATTCGTCATTCACCGAGGGCGGAAACAACTTGCCGAAGCTCCAGCGCTAAAGCAACTCGCGCCGTAGCGAGACGTCTTAAACACTATAAATAGGCATCCTTAGTAAATAGGGTGCATGCACACGCTCGTGCTTATGAACTTCTCATTTCAATTATCTGGTGAGGCAACGACATGAACAAAGCATATCGGACCATCTGGAACAAGGCGCTGGGCGCCTTCGTAGCCGCTTCGGAGTTGGACACGTCGCGCGGCAAGGGAAAGTCAGGAGCGGCTGCCTCCCTATGCGATGGGCGCAGCGGTGAACATGGTGCTTCGGCGCTGCACGGTTCCAGTCCGCGTGTCGTCACCGTACTGTTGTTGATGGGTTTGGGGGGGTGGGCCGCGCAGGCGCAGGCGCAGGTGAGCTGCGCTACGGCACCCTTCAACTTCTATAGCGGCAGCACCACGTGCGTGGGCTTTCAGTCCACGGCCTCTGGAGGCGGAGCCACTGCGGTAGGTTATGCCGCCAACAGTACGGGACTTAATGCCTTGTCCGTTGGCTTTCAAGCCATTGCCAGTGCTACCAACGCTATCTACCTGGGTGCGCGCAGCGCCGGGGGTACCGGCGCGACCGCACAGTCGGCGATTGCCATTGGCACGGATGTCGCCGCTACCGGAACGTCGGCCATCGGTGTTGGCCTTGACGTCGTCTCGAGCGGCAACCAGTCGACTGCCGTCGGCCCCTTGGCGAAAGCAACTGGAGATAACGGCGTTGCACTGGGCGCGAGCGCCAACGCTGCCGCGTCGGGCGTCGTCGCGTTGGGCAGCGGAGCCACCGGTTCGCAAACCAACGGTGTAGCCGTTGGCTCGGGAGCCAGTGCCACTGGTGTCAACGCCGTTTATCTGGGAGCGCGCACCGTCGCGGGTACCGGTTCGACGGGGATATCGTCCATTGCCATTGGCACCGACGTTACCTCGAACGCTGACTATGCCACCGCGATTGGCTTCCAGGCGGTGGTGAGCGGGCCTGGAGCCGTCGGGATGGGTTATATCGCCACAGCCTCCGGGACGCATGCTGTCGCAGTCGGTTTTCAATCCATCGCAAGCGGCCTCAACGCCGTTTATCTTGGGCCGCGTGCCGTCGCAGGCACGGGCGCAACGGCGGCGGGTGCGATTGGCATTGGCACGGACGTGACTGCATCCGGTCCCTCTTCGCTGGCCGCCGGCACAGTGTCCAAAGCCACGGCACAGAATGCGGTGGCATTGGGGGCGGGCGCCGCCGCCTCAGGGCTCAACTCGCTCGGCATGATGAACGGCTCCAATGCGAGTGGTGCTAATGCGATAGCGTTGGGCGGAGCGGATTCTGTCGCGGAAGGCGGCGCGTCTGCCCCAGCGACGGTGGCGGGCGCCGCGGCGTCGGGCATCCGCGCCATTGCGATTGGCTCTGGCGCGAGCTCGGCTGGCTCCTCGTCCATTGCGATAGGCGATTCGGCTCAGACGGGAGCCAATACCGATGCCGTCGCCATGGGTACCTCAGCAACGGCTAACGCGACCAATGCCTCTGCCATAGGCAATGGCGCACGTGCGCTCGCCGCCTCCACGGTTGCCATCGGCGACGGCAGCACCGTCGCTGCCGCAGCCGGCGCGGGTTCATTCGCCGGCGGGCACAACTCACTGGTACTCGGCGGGACGGGCGCAGTGGCGCTCGGTCAGGCGCAGACCGCCAGCGGCAACGGCGCGGTCGCGATTGGCGATCCCAATACCGCGACCGGCAATGGTGCTGTCGCTGTGGGTGCGAACAATACCGCCACGGGCGATGGCGCGGTAGCGCAGGGCAACGGCAATACCGCCAATGGTCAAGGCGCCGTCGCGCTGGGCAACGCGAGCAACGCGAACGGCGCGAGCGCGCTGGCACTTGGCGATTCGGCGGTGGCCAACCAGGCCCGTGCGATCGCGCTGGGTGCCGGCGCGTCAGCCAGCAACGCGAACGACGTCGCGTTGGGTGCGGGCAGTACAACGGCAGCGCCACATACGGGCACCACTGCGCTTTACGGCGGCACGGCGGCCGGGATCGCGAGCGCGGCCAATGGCGTGGTGTCGGTCGGCTCGGCTGGGAAGGAGCGGCAACTGCAGAACGTGGCGGCGGGCGTGATTTCGGCCGCCAGCACCGATGCCATCAACGGCTCGCAACTGAATACTGTCGTCACCGGCGTCAATAACCTGGGCACGTCGACAGCAAGCACATTAGGCGGCGGCGCCAGCTATAGCGCAGCCACCGGCAATCTCACCGGCTTTAGCCAGCCGATCAACAGCGTCAGCAGTACCGGGGCCGTGACCGGACCTACGGCGCAGACGACGGTTGCGGGTGCTTTGACTGCGCTGAACACGAACATTGATAACACTGCAAATATCGCGGTCAAGTACGACGCGGCGGGTGGCACGAAGATCACCCTCGGTGCGACCGGCGGCGTGGGCGCACCCGCGGGCGGCGTCACTATCACCAACCTCGCCGCGGGGGTCAATCCAACCGATGCGGTGAACGTCAGTCAGTTGACCAGCTCGACCACCTCGGCGGCAAACAGGTGGATCACCGGTAATCCGACCACATATACGGCGCCAACGGCGACCGGCACCAACAGCACAGCGGTGGGTTCGGGGGCGGTGGCCAACGGCGCGGGGGATGTCGCGCTCGGTAACGGCACGACCAGCAACGGAGCGGACGCGACCACCACCTACACGACGGCCAATGCCGTGGTGAACGGCCAGACTTTCACCGTACACCAGGCGCCGACCAACGGTGCGGTGGCGGTCGGTCAGCGCCAGATTACCCAACTGGCCGACGGCGAGGTGAGCGCCACCAGCACCGATGCGGTGAATGGCAGCCAGTTGTACAACGTCGGCCATACGCTGAGCGGCCAGGTGACCGGTCTGGGCAACAGTGCGGCCTCCAGCCTGGGCGGTGGCAGCACCTATAACACCACGACCGGTGCGTTGACCACCAGCCTGAGCTACGGCGGCAATACCTATACCTCAGTGCAGAATCTGGTCAACGCCTTGACTGGTGGCGGCACGACGCCGGGCATCAAGTACTTCCACGCTAACTCGAGTGCACCGGACAGCCAGGCGCTGGGCGCCAACAGTGTCGCGATCGGACCGAACGCGTCGGCCAGCAACGCGAATGACGTTGCCCTGGGTGCGGGAAGTACGACCGCAGCGCCGCACGCGGGTACCACTGCGCTCTATGGCGGCACCGCGGCCGGCATCGCGAGCGCGGCCAACGGCGTGGTGTCGGTCGGCTCTGCCGGGCAGGAACGGCAACTGCAGAATGTGGCGGCAGGCGTGATTTCGGCGACCAGCACCGATGCTATCAACGGCTCGCAGCTGAATACTGTCGTCACCGGCGTCAATAACCTGGGCACGTCGACAGCGAGCACATTGGGCGGCGGCGCCAGCTATAGCGCAGCTACCGGCAATCTCACTGGCTTTAGCCAGCCGATCAACAGCGTCAGCAGTACCGGAGCCGTAACCGGACCCTCGGCGCAGACGACGGTTGCGGGTGCTTTGACTGCGCTGAACACGAATATCGATAACACGGCGAATATCGCGGTCAAATACGACGCGGCTGGTGGTACGAAGATCACCCTCGGTGCGACTGGCGGAGTGGGAGCCGGGTCCCCGGTGACGATTACCAACATGGCGCCGGCTGCGTTGAACGCAACGAGCACGGACGCTGTGAATGGGTCGCAATTGTTTGCAACGAACCAGAATCTGACGTCTATCGTCAACGGCCAGTCTGGTCCATTTGTATCGAACAACAGTGTGACGGCAGTACAACCGGTATCGAGCGGAGCCAATGCCAGTGCCGGTGGTTTCGGCGCGAGTGCGACGGGTGCATCCTCCACGGTGCTGGGCAACCAGTCTACTGACAACGGTAATGCCGATGCGACGGTATTGGGCCAGGGCGCGAGCATTTCGGCTGGCACGACCGGCAGCAATGTTGCACTGGGCCAGGGCAGCACTGTGACAACTGGCGCTGTCGCCACCACCGGTGCGATCATTGGCGGCACGGCTTATACATTTGCCGGCGGTGCGCCGGCAGGTGTCGTGAGCGTGGGCACGACAGGCGCTGACCGGCAGATTGCAAATGTGGCGGCAGGGCAACTGAGCGCCACGAGCACGAACGCGGTGAACGGTTCGCAGCTGTTTGCAACCAACCAGCAGGTAACGGTCAATACCACGGCGATCTCCAACATCAACAATGGCGCCGGGATCAAATATTTCCACACCAATTCGGTGCTGGCGGACAGCGTTCCAACTGGCACCAACGCGATTGCCGTGGGGCCGGCTGCCAATGCTTTCGGCAACGATTCAATCGCCCAGGGCCTGAATGCGGTAGCCGGCGTGAATGGCGCGCCGACGACGGCCAACGATATTGCCTTGGGCAACGGGGCTCAAGCCACGGGCGGCGATTCGATCGCCCAGGGTACCGGGGCAACCGCGAACACGGCCGGTGCCATAGCGATTGGTCAGACGGCAACGGCGACAGGTGGCAAGGCCGTGTCGATTGGCGTTGGCAATACTGCCAGCGGCAATGGCGCGGTCGCCATCGGCGATCCGAACTCGGCGATCGGGACCGGTGCGATAACCATGGGCGCGAACAATACGTCCAACGGCCAGGGCGCGGTGGCGCTCGGCAATGCCAATACAGCGACTGGGCAGGGCGCTGTCGCGCTCGGCAATGCATCGCAAGCGAACAATGCCGGTTCGGTTGCGTTCGGCGACGCTGCTACGGTGTCGGCCGCGGCGACGCAAGGTGTCGCGATCGGATCCGGAGCCACGGTCACCAATGCCGGCGCGGTGGCACTGGGTGCGGGAAGCACGACGGCCGCAGCGGTGGGGACGCCAGGGGCAACCATCAACGGCACCGCCTACACGTTTGCGGGCACCACGCCGGCGAGTACGGTGAGTGTCGGCAAGGTGGGCGCGGAACGCACCGTGACGAATGTTGCCGCGGGCCGGTTGAGCGCGACCAGTACCGACGCCGTGAACGGCTCGCAGTTGTATGCGACCGATCAGGCAGTCGACACTCTTTCCTCGACGGTAACCGCCAACAAGACGCATTACTACAGCGTCAACGACGGCGGTACACAGGGCGCCAACTATGCCGACGACGGCGCCACTGGCGTTAACGCCCTCGCTGCGGGTGTCGGCGCCCTGGCTTCGGGGGTAAGCAGCACGGCGCTGGGCAACGGTGCCCAGGCGCTGGCGAACAACGCAACTGCATTCGGGCTGCAAGCGACTGCTTCGATCGTCGGCGGTGTGGCGATCGGATCGGGATCGGTTTCAGATCGCACGGTTCTGCCCGGAGTCGGATCTATCGCCAACGGCTCCCACGCGATTCCGTTCAATACCTCCGACGAGACCTTGCTGGGTGCGGTGTCCGTCGGCAGTAGCACCGCCTACCGTCAGTTGACCAATGTCGCCGACGGCACGCAGGCGCAAGACGCAGTCACCGTCAGGCAACTCGCGGGCGCATTGTCATCGTTCTCGGTGACGGGCACGAACTATTTTCACGCGAATTCGACGGCGGCCGATTCGCTGGCCGTGGGCGCGCAGTCGATCGCTGTCGGACCGACGACCGTCGTCAACGGAGACAACGGCGTCGGTGTCGGCGACGGGGCAGTGGTCGATACGACGGCGCCTGGTGGGATCGCAATCGGCCAGCAAACGCATTCGGCAGCGGCCGACGCCATGGCGCTCGGCAGCGGCGCAGTCGCGAGCGGTGCGCAGTCGATCGCGCAAGGTGCCAACGCGAATGCCGCTAACCAGGGCGGCGTTGCTGTGGGCTCCGGCGCGCAGAGTAGCGCCACGGACGCCGTAGCGCTTGGAGCAGGGGCGAGCTCGACGTTTGCCAATAGCGTGGCGCTGGGCAGCGCATCGACAACAGCCGCGGCGGTGCCGACGACAGGCGTCACGATCAACGGCACGGCCTACACGTACGCCGGGACTGCTCCGACGAGCACGGTGAGCGTGGGCAGCGTAGGCAACGAGCGCACGGTGACCAACGTGGCGGCAGGCCGGGTGAGCGCGTCCAGTACCGACGCGGTGAACGGCTCGCAGCTATATGCGACCGATCAGGCAGTCAGCAGTCTGTCAACGACGATAACCGCCAACAAGACGCACTACTACAGCGTCAACGACGGCGGTACTCAGAGTGCCAACTACGCCGACGACGGCGCCACCGGCACCAACGCGCTTGCGGCGGGCGTGGCCGCCACCGCGGCCGGCGCCAACAGCACGGCCCTGGGTCAGGGCGCGGTGGCCAATAACGCCAATGCCGTTGCGCTGGGCAGCGGTTCGACCACGGCTGCGGCAGTGGTAACGACCGGCGACACGATCAACGGCACGGCCTACACGTACGCAGGGACTGCCCCGACGAGCACGGTGAGCGTGGGCAGCGCAGGTAACGAGCGTACGGTGACCAACGTGGCGGCTGGCCGGGTGAGTGCGGCCAGTACCGACGCGGTGAACGGCTCGCAGCTCTACGCGACGGATCAGGCGGTCGGCAGCCTCGCCAGCGTAGTGACGGCCAGCAAGACGCACTACTACAGCGTCAACGATGGCGGCACGCAGGGCGGCAACTACAACAACGATGGCGCCACCGGTACCAACGCACTGGCGGCGGGCGTGGGGGCAACCGCAAGCGGCGTGAGCAGCTTCGCCGGCGGCAACGGCGCTGCCGCACAGGCGGACAACGCGCTTGCACTGGGCGCTCTGTCGAGCGCATCGGTGGCCGGCGGGGTCGCCATCGGCTCTGGCTCGGTGTCCAACCGCGCGGTTCTCTCCGGCATCGGTTCGATCGCCAACGGCACCCATGCGATTCCCTTCAACACGTCGGATCAAACGCTGCTCGGCGCAGTGTCTTTCGGCAGCGCGGCCGGCAATACGTATCGCCAGTTGACCAACGTCGCGGACGGCACGCAGGCGCAGGATGCGGTGACCATCAGGCAGCTTGCCGGCGCGCTGTCGTCGTTCGCCGTTAGCGGACAGATGTACTTTCACGCGAACTCGACGGCGGCGGATTCGCTCGCGGTCGGCGCGCAGTCGATTGCCGTCGGACCGACGACGGTGGTCAACGGTGACAACGGCGTGGGCATCGGCAACGGGGCAATCGTCGATTCGACGGCACCGGGTGGCGTCGCGATCGGCGAAAGCTCGAATGCGGCACAGGCCGACGCAATTGCGCTCGGCAGCGGCTCCATCGCAAGCGGCGCCCAGTCGATCGCGCAAGGAGCGAACGCAAAGGCTGCAAATGCAGGTGGCATTGCTATCGGCTCGGGTGCGCAAAGCAGCGCCATCGATGCGGTCGCGATGGGTTCAGGCGCGAGCGCGTCGATGGCAAACAGCGTTGCGCTAGGCGCGGGATCGGTGACGACGGTTGGCGCGTTGAGCAACTACATCGCGTACGGGTTGAGCAGTCCGCAGTCGTCCGCGGGCGAGGTCAATATCGGCAATCGGCAGATCACCGGCGTGGCAGCCGGCAAGGCCGGCACCGACGCGGTGAACGTAAGCCAGCTTGCCGCAGTCACCACGCAGTTGACCACGCTGATCAATAATCAAAACGGGGGCGGCGGTGCCCCCTTCTCGTCCACTCCTGGTTCTTCACCCGCGTCCACCGGATCGAATTCTTCGGCGGGCGGGCAGGGCTCGGTAGCTTCCGGCTCGAATAGCACGGCGGTCGGCAACAGTTCGCAAGCCAGCGCGAATGGCGCGACCGCTGTGGGTGTCGGCGCAGCCGCGAGCGGGAATAACTCGGTGGCGCTGGGTTCCAATAGCACGGACGGGGGCCGCAGCAACGTGGTATCCGTCGGCGCACTTAACGATACGCGGCAGGTGGCGAATGTGGCGGCGGGTACGCAGGGGACGGATGCAGTCAACGTGAACCAGCTCAATGCCGGGCTCGCGCAGGCGAATGCCTATACCGATCAACGGGTGGACCAGTTGCAATCGGGCATCAACTCCGTCGCGCGCAACGCTTATTCCGGTATCGCCGCAGCGACGGCATTGACGATGATTCCGGAGGTCGACAAGGACAGAACCTTGTCATTTGGCGTCGGCACGGCGGGTTTTCGCGGCTATCAGGCCGTCGCGCTGGGCGGAACCGCGCGCATCACCGAGAACATCAAGATGAAAGCCGGTGTGGGCATGAGTCCCGGCGGCACGACCTTCGGGATGGGCGCGGCCATGCAATGGTAAAGCGCAGACGCCCTCGCTCAAGTGCGGACAACATGATCGTGCTCCGAACCGGACGTACGAAAAACAGTATGGAGAACACAATGAAGCAGCTTTCTGGATGGGGCTTATCGCTGAGCCTTGCTTTGCTTGCCGGATGTTCGAGTGCCTCTGGGCCGACGTTTAATGCTTACACGGTCACGGCCGAGGACGGTACGAGGCTTCATCAGGTCGAATGTCATGGGCTCTTCGAGGGGCCTGCCACATGCATGAAGGTGGCCCAGCAGATATGCCGCGGAGAACCTGTTCGAGCGGTGCAGAAGGTCGGGCGCCTCCAGGCGGATAATGACGACGCCGATGTAACGCGACGACTCACCTTCGCGTGCGGTGGAGCGCCTGATACCGCGCCTGCAGCGGCCGCGCAGCCGGGCGCGTCCGAGCAAACGGTCGCCCAGTTCGTGCTGCAAACCGATACCCTGTTTGCCTTTGGGCAGTCCAGTCTGGCTTCGATCTTGCCGGGCGGCGCGGCCAACCTCGAGCAGGTCATCGCGCGTATCAAGCAACGAAGCGGTATTCAATCCATTTCGGTAGTCGGCCATACCGACCGCCTCGGGCCGGAAACGCTCAACCAGCCATTGTCACTGGCCCGTGCAGAGACGATACGGGAATACATGGTCAATCATGGGCTGAACGGTGAGGTGATTCACGCGACGGGAGTGGGCTCTCGTGACTCAACAACCCAATGTCCAGTCGGCGAGAGCAGGGCAGTTATCGCTTGCCTTCAACCGGACAGGCGGGTTTCTATCGAAGTTCGCGCGCAGTGAGATGGCTCAGCGCCGAACCGACTCGAGATGAACGAGCGAACGTTCGGCGCTGGGCGTACACGCGCGGCCCTGCCAGGTGCGCCATGCGCTTGGCTCCGCCGCGCGATGCCTTGAAAAGCCGCGCACTTCAGCAAAAGCGATATGTCCCATTTTGAAACAGACGCGGCGGTCTGTCTCTAACCCTATGTCCGATTTTGCGACAGTACGGGCCGTTCACGATCGGCGTTATGTTCTGCGCGCAGCAGTCCCTCCTTGTCCATCACGCAAACTGCGCCCACTCCTGGTGATTTCAGGATCATTGGCACAGGGCTTGCTCAGAAAGAGATAGAAAAAGTCGCAAGCGTCCGAGGCGAGTCGTGCAGTGGCCGGCCACATGCTCGAACTCGAAACACAACGATTGGAGGAGGCGAAACGTGAAAGCCGCAGTGCTGCATCAGTACGACGAGTCATTGTCCCGCGACGAATTCGTGCGCTACGAAGAGTTCGCGGATCCGAAAATCGAACGCCCCACCGACGTGATCGTCCGTATCGGAGGCGCCGGTGTGTGCCGCACCGATCTTCACGTTGTTGAAGGCATATGGCGCAGCAAGGTCGACGTGGCTTTGCCCTACATCATGGGCCATGAGAATGCCGGCTGGGTCGAAGCGGTCGGACGCGGCGTCGAAAGCGTGAAGGTGGGTGATCCGGTGATCTGCCATCCGCTGGTGACGAGCGGCCATTGTCTTGCATGCCGCCGTGGCGACGATATGCACGCGACCGACAGCCGGTTTCCCGGCATCAATGCGAATGGCGGCTATGCCCAGTATCTGCTGACCGGCGAACGCTCGCTGATTCAGCTACCGAAGTCGCTCGCGCCTAAAGACGTCGCACCTTATACCGACGCCGGACTCACGGCGTATCGCGCGGCAAAAAAGGCGTCGCGCCACCTGCTTCCCGGCCAGTTCGCGGTCGTGATCGGCGCCGGCGGCCTGGGTCACATCGGCATTCAGGTATTGAACGCACTGTGCGCGGCGGAAATCATCGTGGTCGATCGGTCTGAGACCGCGCTGCAGCTTGCGAAGGAATGCGGCGCGCACCATACCGTCAAGGGCGATGGAAACGAAGTCGAGAGCGTGCTTGAGTTGACTGGCGGCAACGGCGCGGAGGCGGTCATCGATTTTGTCGGCGAAGGCGACGCGATCGCCAAGGGACTCGCCATGACGCGCAACGCCGGGTTCTATTACATCGTCGGCTATGGCGGGAAGATCGAGTTGCCGACCATCGACATGATCACCAGCGAGAAAACGATTGTCGGCAATCTGGTCGGCACCTATCCCGAGCTGGTCGAATTGATGGCGCTGGCCGACCGTGGACTGGTTCATCTGGCGACCCGGGAATATCGCTTGAGCGACGCGAACCAGGCGCTCAAGGATCTGCACCACGGCAAGATCAAGGGCCGTGCGGTGCTGATTCCGTAGCGGATCGGCTTCGGCCGGAAGGGAGAACACCGTGGCGCAGCAAGACGCAATGCGGCTCTTTGAGCGCATGCGACTGGTCATCGCACTGACTGAGGTCAACTCCCACCACTTGCGCGGCGAAAGCCGGCGTGCGGGCGCCGAGATCGAGTTGGCGTGCGCGCTGGCAAGCGAGAAGCGCGACGGCGTCTCACCCGATGGAACGCGGAACATCGCGCAATTGCGTGAACGGCTGAGCGACGCCGAACGCGCGTTGCAGGCGATCGAATCCGAGCGCGCCCGGCTCGAAGACGAGTTGGTCAATCTCGATGCGACGCTTCCGGGCGCAAACCAGGGGGGCTGGCAATGAATCGAATCCCGGTCACTGTTCTCACCGGTTTTCTCGGCGCGGGTAAGACCACGCTGCTCAATCGCATTCTGCGTGAGCAGCATGGCCGGCGCTATGCGGTGATCGTCAATGAATTCGGCGCGATCGGTATCGACGGCGATCTAGTCGTGGGCGCTGAAGACGAAGTTGTCGAGCTGAATAACGGCTGTATCTGCTGCAAGGTACGGGGCGACCTGATTCGCGTGGTGTCGGGGCTCGTCAGACGCAAGGGCGGTTTCGATGGAATCCTGATCGAAACATCCGGTTTGGCGGACCCCGCGCCCGTGGTGCAAACATTCTTTATCGACGATCTCATCCGGCAGCACACGCGTCTCGACAGCGTGATCTGCGTCGTCGATGCCTGCCACCTGCAAGCGCGCCTCTCCGACAGTCGCGAGGCTGCGGAGCAACTCGCGCAAGCGGACATCGTGCTGCTCAACAAGACCGACCTGGTCGACATGGCTGGGCTCGCGGCGATACAGGAGGAAATCCGGCGCATCAACCCGACCGCGGAACTGCTACCCAGTGTCAGATGTGCGGTGCCACTCGCTACGCTGCTCGATCGCGGTGCGTTCGATCTCAAGCGTATGCATCTCGCCCCGTCGCAAGACGAGGGTAGCGCGTTGCCGCGTGGCGACCGCAGCTATCGCTATGTTCCCGTCGACTCTCGCGTTGATTCTCGCGCTTCCATCCATCGCGGACGGCACAGTCACGACATAGACAGCGTGTCGTTGCGCGTCGACAAGCCCCTCGAGCGCACCCGCTTCCTCTCGTGGCTGCAGCAACTGGTGGTAGAGCAAGGCCAGGATCTGCTGCGGGCGAAAGGCATCGTCGATCTGGCCGGATCGGAGCGCCGCTTCGTCTTCCAGGGCGTGCACATGACGATGGACACGGACTTCGACCGGCCCTGGCGAGTGGACGAACATCGCGATAGCCGGTTGGTGTTCATCGGGCGCAATCTTGATCGGCGCGGCTTGCGCGAGAGCATCCGACACTGTGAGATCGACTCATGAATGCGCCCCCGCCTCTGATCGAGTTGCTCGGCGCGCGTTGGGTGGCGGAGGCGCCCGTCGTCGCGGCCGTCTGGGATGCCACCGGGCTATACGCCGGCTTCGCGCTGGGTGACGGCACGCTGGCGCTCGCAACCGGCACATGGGAAGGCGGGCCACGGCTCACGCCGCGCGAGAGCGGCGGTGTCGAGTTCGTGCAGGCGCAAGCGCCGCCCACGCCACTGGCGCGCTTTAGCGTCCACGAGAGCACCTGCCTTGGGCTTGCCGCCGACCCCGGAGGAGGATTTCTCAGCGGCGGAGACGACGGCCGCCTAGTCCACCTGGCCGTCGATGGCGCCAGCCAAGTCCTCGTGGACAAGGCCGGCGAGTGGATCGACCTGGTCGCCGCGAGTCCTGCAGGCGTCCGCGCCTATGCAACCGGCCGCCGGGTCCACTTGCTGGGGACGAAGCCCGGCAGTCTGACACTACCCGGCTCTGCGACGGCCCTCGCTTTCGATCCCACCGGCACGCAAGTGGCGATCTCGCATCAGGGCGGAGTCACGCTATGGTCCGCTGACACCCATGAACAACGTCATCTGGCGTGGCCCGGTTATCACCGCACCGTCGCGTGGAGCCCTGACGGCCGCTATCTGGTGAGCGGTATGGAAGAAAACGCGCTGCACGGCTGGCGGCTCTCCGACGGTGGCGACATCGAAATGGGAGGGTACCCGGGGCAACCCCGATCGCTATCTTTTTCCGCGGACAGTCGGTTTCTTGCGACGAGCGGTGGTCTGCGGCCCGTCTGCTGGCGGTTCGATCCGCCCGGCGGCGATGACCAGCCGCACGAATGCGGCGTGGCCAGCAAGACGCCGGTCAGCCAGGTCGCCTGCCATCCCACGCATCCGCTGATTGCAGTGGGTTACCACAGCGGTGCGGTGCTGCTGTGCCAGCCGGGCAGCGGCGATGTCCTGGTCATCAAGCATTCCGGCAGCAGTCCGGTCAGCACCGTTGCATGGTCCCCTGACGGCGCACGGTTGGCGTTGGGCACGGAGGCCGGCGAGCTTGCGCTCGTGTTCTTGCCGGACCTGTTATTCCGCTTCAGAAGTCCGGGATGAGCGTGTAACGAGATTCATCACATGCCAGGAAGGAGGCAGCTATGAATGAGCAATACCCGTCCAAGGACCAGTTCTTCGAGCGGTTAGGCTCGCTCGCAGACGCGATGATCGCGGCCTATGGCAAAGATTTCGCCATGGGCGCCATGATCCTCGCCGCGCGCTTTGTCGCCGAGGGCAAGCCGCCTGGCGATAACTCTCCCAGCGTGATCTATAAGGGCGAGAGTCACGGGGGGATCGGCCTGTAGTAGCAGTTCGCACCTGAATTTTTTGCGGTTCCTCTGGCCGTCATTCACGAAGTTAGATAAGTACACCAGATTATTTATTCGGCAGAGGATGCGTCCCAATATCGGACAGGTCCGTCGAACAAGAATGTCGCATAACACAACAGAACACTTGCGCTGATGGCTTCACAAAGACCTGTTTGCACGGCTCAGCCTCATCAACCCTGAGCCAACGTTGCCTGGCACGCTTATCGCTCTATTAAGGCAAGTCACAAGGAAAGCGTTGCAGTCCCGAAGCGCAAAGCAGAAATGGCAGGAGACACGTTCATGAAGAACGAATCTGGACATACGTCCTTCAGCATTGCTCCCGCCAATTTTCGCTAGCGTGGTTCGACTACACCCGCGTTGTTGACTCTGGCCGCGGCACGAGCCAGCCCTGCCCCGAAGCGTCGCCGTACGACGGTTATCGTGAAATGGAACAAGGAGAGCCCAATGTCTGATGGATTAACGCTAAACAAGATCACCTCGCAGCGAGGGATCAGTATCGGCGAGGCGGCCCGTCGCGTCGCCGATCTCGGCTGGACACCCAGTTACGTCCAGGAAGCGATGACCTTCCCGACCGACTACAAGATCAGCAAGGCGCCGCGCGACCCGATGAAGCAGGTGCTGCGCTCGTATTTTCCGATGCAGGAGGAAAAGGATAACCGCGTCTATGGCGCACTCGACGCGGCGTTGCGCGGCGACATGTTCCGCAATGTCGAGCCGCGCTGGGTCGAGTGGATGAAGCTGTTCCTTGCGATCATCCCGTTCCCGGAAATCTCGGCGGCACGTTCGATGGCGATGCTTGGACGGCTCGCGCCCGGCGAAGAACTGCGAACCGGCTTCACGATGCAGATGGTCGACGAGTTCCGGCACTCGACGATCCAGATGAATCTGAAGAAGTGGTACATGGAGAACTATATCGACCCCGCCGGGTTCGATATTACCGAGGCGGCATTCGGCAAATGCTACGCCACCACCATCGGCCGTCAGTTCGCCGAAGGCTTCCTCACCGGCGATGCGGTCACGGCGGCCAACGTGTTTCTGCAGGTGGTCGCTGAAACGGCATTCACCAATACGCTGTTTGTTGCCATGCCGTCGGAAGCGGCACGCAACGGCGACTATGCGTTGCCGACGGTGTTTCTTTCGGTGCAGTCCGATGAAAGCCGGCACATCGGCAATGGCCATTCGCTGGTGATGTCGATCATCAACGACCCGGACAACCACCTGCTGCTCGAGCGCGACCTGCGCTACGCCTTCTGGCAAAACCACGCGATCGTCGACGCGGCCATCGGCACCTTCATCGAATACGGCACCGCGGATCGCGACAAGAACAAGGAATCGTATGCCGAGCTGTGGCACCGGTGGATCTATGAGGATTACTACCGTACCTACATGCTGCCGCTGGAAAAGTACGGTATCAAGATCCATCACGACGATGTCGCCGCCGCGTGGGATCGGATCGTCAAACAGAACTATGTCCACAAGGTCGCGCAGTTCTTTGCCGTGGGCTGGCCGGTCAACTTCTGGCGCATCGAAGCGCAGACCGAAAAAGACTTCGAGTGGTTCGAGCACAAGTACCCGGGCTGGTACGCCGAATTCGGCGACTTCTGGAAGTGGTACGCGAAGAAGAGCGTGCCCGGCGAGACCAACATGCTGTTCGACCAGGAGAACGGCTATGTGTATCCGCACCGCTGCTGGAGCTGTCTGGTGCCGTGCCTGATCCGTGAAGACTTCGTGGTCGACGAGGTCGATGGTCAGCTCTATACGTACTGCTCGGAGTTGTGCCGCTGGACTCACAAGGTGGCGTTCGCCTCGGAATACGAGGGGCGGCCGACTCCGGCAATGGGACGCTTCAGCGGACGCCGCGAATGGGAAGAGTGCTACCACGGCTGGGATCTGGCCGATTGCATCAAGGATCTCGGCTTCGTGCGCAGTGACGGCAAGACGCTGGTGCCACAGCCGCATCTGCGGTTCGACGACAGGAACATGTGGACGCTCGACGATGTTCGCGGCCACACGATCCAGAGCCCGATCGTTTTGCTGCGCAACATGACGCCGGAACAGCGCGAGAAGCACATCGCCGAGTATCGCGCCGGTTTCAAGATCAATCCGGTGAACTGACGAGGCCATGTCGTCCGGCGGCAGCGGTGCGGCTGCCCCGGACGAACGAAAAGCGTGAGGTGGGCGACATGGACATGAGTGACACGCAAGAGAAGAGGGCCGACATGCCGGACGCAGAAGAGGACAAGGTACTTCATACCGTGCGATTCGAACCGGTCGGCGTGGAGATGACGGTTGAGGAGGGCGAGACCGTGCTCGATGCCGCTTTTCGCCAGGGTATCTCGGTGATGCATGGGTGCAAGGAGGGGCAGTGCAGCAGTTGCAAGTCTTTGCTGATCGAGGGCGATGTCGAAATGAAGAAGTACTCGACCTTCGCTTTGCCTGACTACGAGCGCGAGACCAATCACATCCTGTTGTGCCGGGCGCTCGCCTTCAGCGATCTGACAGTCGAACTGCTGAACTACGACGAAGACCTCATGCGCCGTTCGATAGCCGTGAGTGAATACGACGCAACGCTAACGAAGATCACCGCGCTGACGCATGACATCAGGCTGCTGGAAGTGGAGTTGTCCCGGCCGCTGCGCTTCTGGGCGGGTCAGTATGTGGACCTGACGATTCCGGGCCTCGGCATTACGCGATCGTTCTCGATGGCGAGCACGCCAAACGGTCAGAGAAAGCTCGAATTCATCATCAAGAAGTATCCCAACGGCGCCTTCTCGTCGCAACTGGACGGCGGTCTGAAGCCGGGCGACAGGCTGGTGGCGAAGGGACCGTACGGCACATGTTTCCGGCGCGAGGACCAACCGGGGCCACTGGTGCTGGTAGGCGGAGGGTCGGGGATGTCGCCGCTGTGGTCGATCCTCAACGATCACGTGCAAAGCGGCGAAGAACGACCGATTCGTTTCTTCTACGGCGCTCGCAGCCGTCGCGATCTGTTCTATCTCGACGATTTCGAGGAACTGGAGGACCGGCTGCCTGATTTCCGCTTTATTCCGGCGCTTTCCGACGCCGAGCCGGGCGATGACTGGACCGGCGCGACCGGCTTCATTCACGAAGTGCTGGGCCGCGCATTGCGCGAGGAATCGCTGGACGGTGAGATCGACGCGTACACATGCGGTCCGACGCCGATGATCGACGCAGTGATGCCGGTCCTGCAGATGGCGGGCGTCGCGCCCGAGCGGCTCTATTTCGACAAATTTACCCAGGCTATTCGCTGACGGAAGCCAAGGCATCGCGCCAGATCGAAAGTCCGATAACCGAAAGAGGAAGGAGGAGCAACATGAGCACGTCGCTACAGGAAGTCGCACCGTTGAAGTCAGGCGCAGCCGGCGCGGCCCAGTTTGCGGGCTCGGAGAGCCGCAAATACAACTACTTCGAACCCAAGGGACGCAAGGCGACCCACTACGAGGACATGACCGTCGATGTCCAGCCGGACCCGAAGCGCTATCTGCTTCAGGACTGGATTCTCGCGTTCGCGGATGGTACGCCGACCTATTCGGAAACGTGGACGGCAGTCAAAAGCACGGACTGGCATAAATTCCGTGCGGTCGACGAGGAGTGGGAACGCACGCATTACCAGCGTCAGTCGACGATCGTTGGCATGATCACCGGCGCCGTCAACAACGCGCGGCGCTCGGGCGCGGTGAAGCGCTTCGATAAGACCTGGGTCAAGGTGCTGGAGCAGCATCTTGGCGCGTACAAGCATGCGGAGTTCGGCCTCGGCACCGCCACCATGCACGCCCAGCGCTACGGCTATACGCAGATGATCAATAGCGCGATCCTGACCAACGCCTCCTACAAGCTGCGCTTCGCTCAGGACCTGACGCTCTACCTGGGTGAGATCGCACTGGACCTGGCGAATATGGATCTAGACGCCGGCAAGGAGCATTGGCTGAACGATCCCATCTGGCAGGAAACGCGTCGGGCCGTCGAGGCTATCGGCGGCGCCACCGATTTCCTCGAAAAGTACTTTGCGGTGAATGTCGTGTTCGAGCCGATGGTGGCGGACCTGTTCCGCAGCGGTTTCATCATGCAGGTCGCCGCTTCGCAGAACGACTTCCTGACGCCCACGGTCGTGTCCGCAGCGGAGGGGGACTACGAGCGCAATCTGGCCAATGCGGTTGAACTGTTTCACATGCTGGCCAACGATCCGAGGCACGGCGAGGCCAATCGGAAGCTGTTCGGCGAGTGGCTGGAGAAGCACGGTGCGCTTGCCGCCTCAGCAGCGAAGCACCTGCAGCCGATCTGGTCGATTCCGCATGTGAAGACGGCGCAGTTCAATGACTGCCTGAACAGTTCGATCGAGCGGGCGGAGATGATTGCCAGAGAGATTGGCGTCCACTTTCCGCTGGCACTCCAGGCCTGACGGGTTCCTTGCCCAGTTGATCCAACCGCGCAAGCTAACGGCATAACCCAACCGCACAACCCAACCGCGAAGAGGAGTACGCAATGTCAGTGCACAACGACAACATTTTCAAGTCGATGAAAGATGTTCGCTTCGAGCAGACCATTTCCCATCAGTGCGGCGTCACGATGAACGACAGCGTCGAGGCTCGTGCTATCGCCGAATTGATGACCCATAAGCCCGGCATCACGGTGACCTATCTGCCCGCCATGATCCGGATCGATGGGCAGGGCAAGATCGAATTCAAAATGGGCGAGATCAGCGAAGCGCTGGGCCGGGAGATGACCCCGCATCTGTTCGAGATATCCACCTCGACTCACTATGGGCGGATGGTGATGGTCGATGACGAGACCGTCGTGCTGTTCGGCAACATGGACGACGCGATGGCCTACGAATGATCGTGCAGCCTGCTATCTGATGAGGCGTCCGGCCACCCTGACGGGTGGCCACCCCTCGCAACAACCACGGAGACACATGCCATGTATCGAACCACGGACGGTGAAGACATCTTCATCATCGACGGACACGTCCATCTATGGGACGGCAGCAAGGCCAACTTGAAGAACGTGCATGGCCAGCAGTTCATCGATTGCTTTTACGCGTATCACTCGAACCTGAGTCCCAAGGAGTATTTGTGGCCGAAGGAGAAGTTCGACAACTACGGCCCGGAAGCCATGTATGACGACCTGTTCGTCAAAGGTTACGACGACATGGCGATCTGCCAGCCGACTTACCTCACGGACTTTTACAAGAACGGATTCAACACGACTGAGAAAAATTACGAGCTGAAGAAAAAACACCCGCACCGTTTCATCGTCAATGGCGCGTTCGATCCGCGCGACGGCGAGGCGGGACTCGACTACCTGGACGAGCTGTCCGAGACGTACGGGATCAAGGGCGTCAAGCTCTACACGGCGGAGTGGCGCGGTGACAGCAAGGGTTACAAGCTGTCGGACCCCAGCGTGCAGAAGTACCTGGAACGCTGCGAGAAGCTCGGCATCAAGAACATCCACGTCCACAAGGGTCCGACGATCCTGCCGCTGAATCGCGACGCTTTCGACGTTGCCGATGTCGACGACGCAGCGACCAGCTTCCAGAACCTGAACTTCATCGTCGAGCACTGCGGTCTGCCGCGACTGGACGATTTCTGCTGGATCGCGACCCAGGAGACGAACGTCTACGGCGGTCTTGCGGTGGTGCTGCCGTTCATTCACACGCGTCCGGAGTACTTCGCGCATGTGATCTCGGAGCTGCTGTTCTGGATCGGCGAAGACAAGATCCTGTACGGCAGCGACTATGGCATCTGGTCGCCCAAATGGCTGATCGAGAAGTTCATGGCCTTCGAATTGCCGGAGTCCGTCAGCAAGGAAACCGGTGTGCAACTGTCGCTGACGGCGAAGAAGAAGATTCTCGGGCTCAACGCGGCGCGGTTGTACGGTATTGACGTCGAGGCGCAGAAGAAGTTGCTGAAGGATGTCCGGCAGCCGGCTGCGGTCGGGGCATGAATACCATGGCCGCCACGAACGCGAAAGCCGCAACGGCCGCCGTCGATCGGACCGCCGAGGTGTGGGCGCAACTCGCATCGGTCGCCGACCCTGAACTCGACGAATCGGTGACCGAGCTGGGTTTCGTCACCCGCGTGGAGGTGGACGCAGGCGGCGGCGTGCAGATTGGCTTCCGCTTGCCGACTTACTGGTGCGCCGCCAACTTCGCCTTCCTGATGGCCGACGACATGCGCATTGCTGTCGCGGGCTTACCGTGGGTGACGAAGGTGACGATCGGACTCGGCGAACATATGTATGCCGACGAGATCAACCGTGGCGTGGCGGCCGGGCGGTCATTCCAGGACACCTTTGGCGCTGAGGCCAGCGGCGAACTCGAGGACATCCGCCGGACCTTCATGGTCAAGGCTTTTCAGCGGCGACAGGAAGCGCTCCTGACGTCACTGCTCGAACGCGGCCTTGAACCCGCGCGGCTCGTGCGCATGAGCGTGGCTGAACTCGCTGGCTTGCCTGACGATTCGGTAAGCCGGCGACTCGTGGAACGCTACCTGGAGCGGCGCTTCGTCGTCAGAGGCTGTGCCAATGGTGCCGCCCACGCCGACGAAGCAGCTTTCGTCGACAGCCAGGGTGCGTTGCTCGATGCGGATGGGCTTGGCGCCTACCTGCGTGCCTTGCGGCGGGTCGGCGTCAATGCGGAATTCAACAGTGCTTTGTGTCGCGGCTTGCTGGCGGCGCGGTACGGCGAGGCGGACGCAGCCGCAGCCGCGCCACAAGTCGAGATCAAGCCCGTGCACTTCGTGCCTGTCGGCGACTGGAAGAGGGCCGTCGGGCCGGCGTAATTCGGCAACACTGCGGTATCAGTTCGAAATGTAGCAATCCAGAATATTCCAACAGGAGGAGATGAATCATGCCGAATATCATGCTGCACGACGACGAGGCCCGCATGGCGCTCGGCCGCGGTGTCGCCAAACTGGCCAAAGCGGTACGAGGCACGCTCGGCCCTCGCGGAATGAATGCGATCATCGACCGCCCGATTGGCACGCCGATCATCTCGCGCGATGGTGTGAGCATCGCCAACGAGATCGAATTGGAAGATCCGTTCGAAAACATCGGTGCGCAGGTGGTGCGCGAAGTCTCGAAGCAGACCAATGAAGTCGCCGGCGACGGCACCACCACGGCCACCGTGCTGGCCGATGCATTGGTCCAGGAGGGTCTCGCCAGTCTCGCAGACGGCGCCAACCCCGTTGAACTGGTTCAGGGGCTGGAGATCGCGGTAGACGAGGTGATCGCGGCGCTCAGGCGGGCAGCGACACCGCTGCGCGGGAGCGAAGAGGTGCGCGCCGTGGCCGTGGTCGCCGCCAATGACGAGGTCACCGGCGCGATGGTGGCCGAAGCGCTCGAGCGAGTGGGTCCCGATGGCATCGTCGACGTCGAGTACGGCACGACGGTCGAAACCCGTCTCGAAGTGGTCGATGGGATGGCGTTCGATCGCGGCTACCTCTCTCACCATATGGTTACGGACATCGAGAGAATGCAGGTGGTGCTCGACAATCCGCTCATTCTGATGACCGATCAGCGGCTGCAGTCGGCAGAGGAAGTGGCGGCGCTACAGGCGCTTGCGGCACACAGCAAACGCCCGCTGCTGATCATTGCGGAGGAGGTTGCCCCCGCCTGTGTCATGGCCCTGCTGGCGTGGCGGGACAACGGCGGGGTGCCGGTGGCGGCGATTCATCCGCCGGAGTACGGCCATTGGCGCAAGGCCATGCTCGAGGATATCGCTATCGTCACAGGCGGGCGGGTGATCGCCCGTGATCTGGGCGGCAAGCTAGAAGCCACGGAACTGCGCGATCTTGGCAGCGCACGGCAGGTACGCATCTCGTCGAACCAGACCATCATTACCGCTGGCGGCGGCGATCCGGCTGCCGTTGCCGCACGCCGTCAGCAGGTCGCGCGTCAGTATGAGATGGCCCCGGAGAATGTCGAGCGCGACAAATTTCAGGTGCGTCTCGCCAAGCTGTCCGGCGGTACCGCGATGATCCTCGCCGGCGGCGCCACGCCGGTCGAACAGAAGCGCCGGCTTCATCTGATCGAGGACGCAATCAATGCGGCACGCGCGGCGATTGCCGAGGGCATCGTGCCAGGCGGCGGGATGGCGCTGCTGCGCGTGTCCGCCGAACTCGAAGGCGTGATTGCGCGGACCCACGGCAGTGTGCAACAGGGTGCGAGATTGCTGCAGCGCGTGCTGGCGAAGCCGCTCTATCACATCGCGACCAATTGCGGCCTTGACGGCGCGGCGATCGTGTCCGAGGCGGTGCGTGCGAAACCGGGCGTGGGTCTAGACGCCCGCACGGGCAAGTTCGTCAACCTGATGGAGGCGGGCATCATCGATCCGGTCAAGGTCAGCTATAGCGCGGTACGCAACGCTGCTTCGGTCGCCGGCTTGATTCTGACCACCCAGACACTGATTGCCAAAAAGCCGGACACGATCGATCCGACCGCCGGCCCGGCGCTTGGCGCCGGCGCCGAATTGCTCGGCCGGAAATAGTGACACTACAACCGGTCGTCGGGTCGAGGACCGGCAAAAAAACGGCCGCTGCCGGCGTGTTTCGGGCGGCCATCAATAGACGGAGACAACAATGGATATCGGCGCGACTCCCCGATTCAATGCCGTCGCGATGGCGGCTCGGTACCTTGGTGCAATGTCCTCGATTCGCCTGCTCAAGCTCGCGTCGGGGGGGACAATCACATTCTGCGGTACATTGATTATTGTGTCCGATATGGGCACGGCGGCCGCTCCGCTGTTGCGAGGCATATTCGGTGCAATCAGCAGTGCGATGCCGTGAATGCCATGCCTGCCCGTTAAATCGGGCACGCCTGTCATTTTCATGAGCAAGGAGCCAGAGCTTGGATGATCGCGTTCGTAAGGCAGCCAGACCGGCGACGAGAACCGAGCGCACAACGCTTGCGGTCAGAGAGGTATTGGAAGGCCGCCGGCGCGGCGCACTGATGCTGCTGCCGTTTGCTGGACCGGCAGTGGTGGTCTCTGTTGCCTATATGGATCCGGGCAACTTTGCGACGAATATTCAGGCGGGCGCCAGATACGGTTACACGTTGCTCTGGGTGGTGCTGTTGGCAAACCTTGTGGCGATGCTGTTTCAGGCACTCTCGGCGAAGCTCGGCATCGTCACGGGGCGAAACCTCGCGGAGCTATGCCGCGAACGGTTTCCGAAACCTGTCTTGCTGATCATGTGGGGGGTAAGCGAAATTGCCGCGATGGCAACCGATCTGGCCGAATTTCTCGGCGGCGCGATCGGACTCTCGTTACTGTTTCATATGCCCTTGCTCGCCGGTATGGCGGTCACGGCGGTAGTGACTTACGGCCTGCTGTTGTTCGAGAGCGCCGGTTTCCGTCCCCTTGAACTGGCGATCGGGGCACTCGTCGGCATCATTGGGTTGTCCTACCTTGCCGAGCTGTTCATTGCGCCGATCGCATGGCCGAGTGTCTTAGTCCATACGTTTTCCCCTCAATTGCCCGACGCGAATGCGCTCACGATCGCCGTCGGTATCGTGGGTGCAACGGTGATGCCGCACGCGCTTTTCCTGCACTCCGGGCTAACGCAACGGCGAGCACCCGCGAGAACGGAGCGCGAGCGGGCAACGTTGCTGAAATTCTCGAATATCGAGGTCGTTATCGCATTGACCATCGCCGGTCTCATCAATATGGCGATGGTTATCATGGCCGCAGGTGCATTTCATCACGGGCATCCTGAGGTGGCGGAGATCGAAACGGCCTATCACACGCTGGCGCCGCTATTAGGCATTGGGGCGGCAGGGATTTTTCTGTTGTCGCTGATCGCTTCGGGCATATCGAGTTCCGTGGTCGGCACGATGGCGGGTCAGATGATCATGCAAGGGTTCGTGGGCTTTCGCATTCCGTTATGGTTGCGCCGGGCCGTCACGATGGTGCCGAGTTTTGTCGTGGTAGCGCTTGGGGTCAATGCGACTCAGGCGCTCGTCCTCAGTCAGGTTGTATTGAGCCTCGCGTTGCCGCTGCCGATGGCCGCGTTGCTATGGTTCACCTGCCACGAGGACGTGATGGGCATATACAAAAATCGCGCGTTCATCGCCGTGATCGCCACGCTGGCGGCATTCGTGGTCTTATTGTTCAATGTCGTGTTGATACTGCAAACGTTCGGCGTCGAGATTCCTGGCTTGCCAGGCTGAATTCGCGTTGCAGGCATATACTAATCAGCGATCGCGCCGCTGGGTTTGACTGACAGTCGAACAAAAAAGCACGCCGCGACATACTTGCGAGTCACGCCGAAGCCAGCCGCAGAGCAGGTTCCGGGCTGACCCATCGCATAGGAGGAGAGTTGTGACGAGACAGCAGCTCAGCACCATGTCGGGTCTTGGCAATCAGGCCGCTATGCGCCGGGTAGTGGCTAACGCGCAGCGTGCGAACGACCGTCACTCGGACAGAGTCACGATGCTCGCTTGGGAGCGTTTTCTCGCGGGCGAGCCGTCCACGTCCGCGCCTTCGGCCCTGATCGACTCCTGGCGACGCAGTCTGCAATCCGGGGTCAATCCCACTGCGGGATCGGCACCGTTCGCGGTTCATGGCGACGCAGTCGAGGCGCTGCGTTGGCGGCACCGGGAGTTGCTGGCGGCGTCTGATCGTCTTTTCACCGTGACCGCTGATCTCTTTGCGGATTCGCATTCGATCCTGCTGCTCACCAATCAGGATGGCGTGATTCTCAAGGCCGCGGGAGACTTGCGGACGTTGGCGGCCGGCGAAAAAATTCATTTGACGATGGGCGGCGACTGGCGTGAAGGCCAGGCCGGCACCAACGGCATCGGCACCACGCTCGCCACCGGCCACCCCACCTATATCCACGGCTCCGAGCACTTCTGCGAAGGGATCAAGTCGTGGAGTTGCGCGGCGGCGCCGATTTGCGAACCTGGCACCGGCAAGATTCTCGGCGTGCTCGACATTTCCGGGCCGCCTTCCACCTATCAGATCAACAACCTCACCTTGGCGGTAACGGCCGCGCGTCAGATTGAAATGGTGCTGGCCGAGCAGGCGGCTCGCGAGCATATGCGCCTCTTGGCCTTCTGTCTGCAGCGCCTGTCGTCGTCCGATGCAACCGGGATGATCGCGATTGATCGGGCCGGGCGGCTTGTGCATACCACCGGCCGGGTGCCATTGCCGGTCAGCATCGGAGAACGCTTCCCCGGTATGGATGAGACCTCCGCGGTGGAGGACTGGGCGCAACATCTGCCCAAAGGCTTGCATGCCGATTGGCTCAACCCGGTTGTGGTCGATGGCAACACGATCGGCGCCATGCTCGTTGTTCCCGTGCGATCGCAACCCATCAACGCCCGGATCGCCGAGCGCAGTGGCGAGGCCGATCCGCAGCGCAGTTGCTTCGCGCAGATCCAGGGGCAAAGTGCAGCAATGCTGGCCGCCATCAACCGGGGTCGTCAACTTGCCCGCAGGCGTGTTCCGGTTCTGATCGAGGGCGAAACCGGGGTCGGCAAGGAACTCTTCGCGCGCGCCATACATGGCGAAGAAGGAGGCGGCGGGCCTTTCGTCGCGTACAACTGCGGAGCGGCGTCGAAAGAACTGATCGCCAGCGAGTTGTTCGGTCACGTGCGTGGTGCCTTTACGGGCGCGACTGCCGAAGGGCGGCCGGGCCGATTCGAACTGGCTCACGGCGGCACGCTATGTCTCGACGAAATCGGAGAGATGCCGCTCGAACTTCAACCGGTCCTGCTGCGCGCCCTCGAGGAGGGCGTCATTTACCGGCTAGGGGACACTCAGCCGCGGCGCGTCGACGTGCGCCTGCTGGCAATGACCAATCGCAATCTGCGCGAAGAGGTCGACTCGGGCCACTTCCGACGCGATCTCTATTACCGCATCAGCGTGACGCGCATCCGCATTCCACCGCTGCGCGAACGGGACATCGACATCGATCTCCTCGTCGCGTTTTTCAACCGGCGACTCGCGCAACGCCACGCAGTGCCCGAGCGACGACTAAGCGACGAAATCATGGCGGTGCTACGCGCTTATTCATGGCCCGGCAATGTCAGGGAGATGCGCAACGTCATCGAAAATCTGCTCCTGACGTCCAGCGAAGAGGCGGTGACGCTCGATGAGCTGCCTGCTGAGCTGCTCGACGAAACCGGCACCGCCGGCGTTGTACTGCCTGTGCACAAGCAATCGGGCAGTCTGGAGGAAACGGAGCGTTTGGCCATCGTCCGGGCGGTGCAGGATGCTCACGGCAATCTCGCCCAGGCGGCCCGCTCATTGGGTGTCTCGCGTAGCACGCTATATCGCAAGCTGGAACTCTATCAACTGGACGCCATCGCCAGAACGACAGGCGAATGAGGCGTTGCCGCCTGACCTGCTGCCAACTGCACCGCCCCGGGAATCGTGAAGACGGGTTGGTTTAAGTTGATACCGGTGCAGCAGCGCCCGCTCGTGCGCAACACATAACTTTTATCTATCGCGCCTTTTGATTAATTTGATGCCGGCAGCGCTGAATAATCGTCCGCGGTGAGCCGTTATACAACGATGCTCTCGGGATCCACCGCACGCAATCGCAGGGGGCGTAAGGATAATGAAAAAAATGACGATTGTTCGCTGGCTCGCTATGACACTCGGTGGCGCGTTGCTCGCGCTGGCGGTGGTCAGCGGCTACGGATTAATGCAACTTCGCGCATCCTATCAGCGTATCGAAGGGCTGGAGACGCGCACGGTGCCGAGCCTGAAATCGATATCAGCCGCGCTTGATAACGTTGCCGCAATGCGGCTTGCCGTTTACCGCTATGTGGTCGACGGCGTCGACGATGCCAGCCGGTCAGGCATGAAACGGGAAATTGCCGAATCAGACCGTCAGTTTGACGATGTGATTGCTCGCGCGCTGGCTCACCAAGTCTCCGACGACGTCGATCGAAAACTGTTCGAAGCGGATCGCACTCGCATGGCCGCGTATCGCGACGCCCGTCAAACGTTCTTCGAGAAGATGCAGGTGGGCGAGCGCGATGGCGCCCTCGCGATGCTTCACGACAGCGGCGCCGTTCATAACGCTGCGCTGGCGCTGAACGATGGGCTGCACGAGCATCTGAGCGAGGACATCGCTCGCAGCAACCTCGTGCGCGAAGAAAACGCAAATGCCTACCGATTCGCGTTCGGCCTGATGCTCGCCGTTGCAGGCGCAGCACTCGTGGTGACCGGGGTACTGGGGAGCCGCCTCTATGCGCTTATCAGCCAGGGTATGCGCCAGATGCAGGAAACGCTTCAGCGGGTCAGCCAGTCACTGGATCTTTCGCAGCGTGCAAGCGTTGTGCGAATGGACGAGATCGGTCACACGGCAACGGCATTGAACAGCCTGCTTGAGCAGATGGCCGGCGTCGTCGCGGAGGTGCGTTCATCGAGCGATGCGGTCGGTGTGGCGTCGAAACAGATTGCCGCCGGCAACCTCGATTTGTCTTCGCGTACCGAACAGCAGGCCGCGTCGCTGCAACAGACGGCCAGCAACCTCGGCGAACTCACGGCAACAGTGCAGCAAAACGCCGACGCAGCGCGCCAGGCCAACGCGCTTGCTATCAGCACGACTCGAATCTCTGATGAAGGAAATATGGCGGTCGAACGGATGGTCGACACGATGAATGAAATCGCGTCGAGTTCCTCGCGGATCGCGGAAATCATATCGATGATCGAAGGAGTCGCCTTCCAGACCAACATTCTCGCATTGAATGCGGCGGTTGAGGCGGCGCGGGCGGGCGAACAAGGGCGGGGCTTCGCGGTTGTCGCGGCGGAGGTGCGCAGTCTTGCGCAACGTTCTTCGTCTGCTGCGAAGGAGATTAAGGATCTAATCGAGCAATCAGTAGCAACGATTCGATCGGGCTCGCAGCAGGCGCAAGAGGCGGGGCGCGCTACCGCTGAGGTGCAGCAGGCGATACGCCGGGTCGCAGGCATTGTCGAAGAAATCGCTGCGGCGTCGGATTTGCAGGGTCATGGCATCGAGGAAGTGAACGTGGCCATCGGTCAGATCGATCAGGTTACACAGCAAAATGCGGCGCTGGTCGAAGAGGCGGCGGCCGCTGCGCAATCGCTCGACGAACAGGCGACGCGCCTCGACGAGACTGTTTCCATCTTTAAAGTAAGCTCCCGCGTGTAATTTTGGCGTGTGCAATCCTTGCACCCACTGCTGATCCGGACGATGGCGGGCGTGTTACGAATGCTCTTCGATCTCGCGCCTGGTCGCGACTGAAGAAATGATGGCCGAAGCTGACAACAGGGCCCAGAGCGCAAACCCGCTTATTGCAGCACTTGGGATCAGCGAAAGAAAAAATGCCGAAATGTCGCCGACGTTGGTGCCCCACCATCTGATGGCGGCGACAGCCACCCAGTAGCTTGTGGCACCGAACTTCATTAAGCGTGTTCTCGCAATCAGGATCAGAAGCAGTGCTAGCGTTGCGATTGACGCGGATATTGGAACGCCGATCCTGACTGAATCGAAGGCGTGGCCAATTGCGTCCGCAGTTGCTGTTCCAAGGGTTCCCGCGATCAGCATAGTCAGCCAATAAAAGCCGTCTGTTTGCAATGCGCCCTTTGTTTGTTCGAGTGTCGATCGACGTCGTAGCATCACAATTCCGATGAAGACTATCACCAAGGCGGTAACAACGTCGAAGTAGGTGAGATGCGCGTGGTCTATCGAATAATCCGCGATATTGGTTGCTGCCGCTCGCACAAGGAGTATGGCGATCCAGTAAAAGGCTTCGCTGCCTTTGGCGCTTGCACGCTCAACAAGCACCAATATCGCAAACATAAGCGCTAGCACGATCAGGCCCTTGGCCGGTGCCAGCTTGAGGACGTCGGGAATGATGTCACCCAAGTTCGTTCCGCAGATGCTCGCAAGCATGATCGCCGCCCAGTATCTGGCGCTGACGTTTGGGGTGACTTTCAAACGCATGGAGATTTCCTGTTGATTGTTTGAGGAAGCGGCGACGATTTCGGCTGCCACGGGACCCGGTCAACCTTCAGTCCGCAGCAAGTCGATGCAGCATTGGCCTAAGGTCGTCAGACTGACTAATAGAACACGCTCAGGCACGAAAGAGGCGGCCAGCGGACCGCGTTCAGCAATCCCATACTGGCCCAGGAGGACTTACGCAACACTGACAAAGTAAAAGGATTATTTCTACGTTCGAGTAGTGTTCAGAATTGAGGCTTACGCACGAACTTGCCCTGAATCTGAACTGTCGGCGATGTCGCGATCATGCGCTCGAAGCCGGCCGGGACGAGATGCTTTCGTACCAGCGCCTGAACGATTGGTGAGATTCGGGAATCGGCATTTTCAGAGCATTTGCCGCGAAATCGACGGTAACGAGGGTCGTAACGTCTGCTACTGAGAATTCGTCGCCAGCGACAAACGGGGCACTTTCGAGTCGTGCATTGAAATCTGCGAAGAAGTTCAACACGCGCTGCTTGCTACGCTCGACCAATGCGGGAATCTGCTCGTAATCGTGCGGCCCAGACAATGCTCGTCCTTTCAACCCGGGCAGAGCATTTCGAACGGCTTCCATGACCGCGGCGAAACCATCCAGCTCCGCGCGTCGCTCCCACATGGTGACGAGTGCCTTGCCCTTGGCTGTCGCACCAAGAAGGGGCTTGTGTGGATAGGTTTCCTCAAGATAGCGCCAAATTGCGGGCACTTCAGTGATTACTGTTCCATCGGCGAGTTGCAACGCAGGAACCTGCATTCGCGGATTCACCGCCTTGAAAGCGTCTGAAAATTGCTCTCTGCTACCAAGATCAATCGTTCGTTGTGCAATTTCGATACCCTTCTCGGCGACAAAGACACGAACACGACGGGCGTTTGGTGAGCCTTTAGACTCGTACAGGAGAGGTGTTTCGATTGGCATTTTGTCAATCCCTTATGTCTGATGAGGTAACGGACGTTGGTGGGTCGAAGTCGTGCACCATGGAAAGGTCCATTTCGGCATACTGAAGTTGCATCGTCGGGGGCGACGATATAGTCGGAGAAGGCCAGCTATTGACTTGTGACTGAACGAGGTTGGAAGAAGGGAACAGGCTTAAGAATCAGATTTTCCATATCGACAAGCGTGTCTTCTTCTAGCGCGACGCGCCGGTATGCTTGCCACTCCGGATCTGCTTCCATGGCGTCGCGGCGTTGCTCGCGATCCGCCAAACTATCGTATTGCCAGAGATGAACAACCCGGCTAAGCGGCCCGATATGGGTCACAAAGAAACCATAGGGCTCGCCGAGATATTTTCGCTGAAGCGGCAACGCCAGGCGCTCGTAGGTCTCCAGGAATCGGGCGAGCCGGTTCGGCTTGATGGTGTAAGTACGGTGATCGAAGATCATTCTCTAGTTCCAGGGCATCTGGCCAAGGTCACACTCGGGCCACGCTCGAGTTTCTGATCCAGGTGCGTCGGCGTCGGCGTCGCGTGCCGCGAGCTTGCGAAAGCCGACGCATCTGATCTCCTTGGTCAATGTTTGGCCTCGTATATCGGGTAATCGGCATAGCCCTTTTTCCCACCGTAGTAAAACGTGTCGCGGTCGTAGGGATTGAGTAGGAGATCGCGCTTCATCCGCTCGGGAAGATCCGGATTTGCGAGGAAGTGCCTGCCGAACGCGACAAGGTCCGCGTCGGCCGCTCGAATGATTGCTTCAGCACCGGTTGCGTCAAAGCCGCCAGCGGCGATCACCGGACCACCGAATAGAGGTCGGAGTTGCCCGGCCGCCACAGGGCTCTGCGAGTCGTCTGAGACGTTTCCTGTGACCCGCGGTTCAATGACATGAAGATAAGCCAACCCATATGCCGATAGCGCGCGGGCAACGTAAGGGAAAGTCACTGCGGGTGAGCTGTCGCCCATGCCACCGAACTTGTTGCTTGGTCCAATGCGAACACCGACACGATCAGGACCCCAGACGCTTGCCACTGCATCGACAACTTCGAGGAGAAAGCGGGCGCGATTTTCTACAGAGCCACCGTATGCATCTGTACGTAGATTGGAGTTGTCCTGAAGAAACTGGTCGATGAGATAGCCATTCGCGGCGTGTAGTTCTACACCGTCGAAGCCGGCCTCTTTCGCTCGTCGGGCCGCTTGACGATAGTCGTCGACAAGCCCCGGTATTTCGGAGAGTTCGATTGCTCTCGGAACAGACGCGGCACTAGGGCCGCTCGCCAGAAGGGCCCGAACTTCGGCATGGGTCACGGACGGCGCAATCGGTGCCTGGCCGTTTGGCTGAAGATCGACATGCGATTGTCGCCCAACGTGCCAAAGTTGCAGGAAGATCCGTCCACCCTTCGCGTGTACTGCGTCGACAACTCTCCGCCATCCTGCCACCTGTTCGTCGGTATAGATTCCAGGTGATCCATAACCCCCATTCCCTGCTGGCGTGATGAACGTAGCCTCCGCTATCAGAAGCCCTCCTTGAGATGCACGCTGTTCGTAGTATGTGATCATCAGGTCGCCTGGCACGTTGCCGGGGACGTCTGCCCGCATTCTCGTAAGCGGCGCAAGCACCACACGGTGCGACAGTTCGACCGCGCCGATGCGGATCGGTGAGAAAAGCTTTGACATACAAGTTCCTGTAAATAACGTTGGCAGCGACGCTTTCCAGGCGCGTCAGAATCGAATCGATTATCGTCAACTCGCCGTCTTGCCGCCGTTTACTCTGATGATTTGTCCGGTGATAAAGGCTGCCTTGTCTGACGCGACAAAGACGACCGCATCGGCGATTTCCTCAGGCGTGGCGCCGCGCTTGAGCGGTACGGCGGAGTAGAACGCCGCACTCTTTTCGGTTGAACCAGTGAGGCGGTCCAGCATTGCTGTCTCGGTCGGCCCAGGAGCCACCGCATTCACGCGGACACCGTAAGCCGCGGCCTCGATCGCGGCGCACTTCGTGATTCCTTCCACAGCGTGCTTACTGCCCGCGTAGAGCGAGAAGTTGGCGGCGCCACGCTCTCCGAACGTCGATGAGATGTTGACGACGTTCCCGCTGCCCTGCGGCTGCATGATGCGTAAAGCGTGTTTGAGCCCCCATAGCGTTCCCAGCACGTTGGTGTCGAACAAAGCTGCGTAGGCGTCGGCAGATACATCGGTAACAGGGCCTGGCTTGCCCTCGACGCCCGCATTGTTGACGACGACATCGAGCCGGCCGAAGCGCGTCACCGCCCTGTCAACGAGGGCGCTCATTTCGTCCTCGCGACGTACGTCAGCAATGACGAACTCGGCCTCGGCACCGAGGCGGCGCAATTCTTCTTCCAGCGCTTTGCCTTCGGCCTTCCTGCGACCGGAAATCACCACCCGTGCCCCATCCTGCGCAAAAGCGAACGCTGCGGCCCGGCCAATTCCCGTCAGGGCGCCGGTAATTAGAACAACACGATTCGTCACGTTAAGTCCTCAGAGGTATGGGTTGACCGTTGTTGCTCGGGTTCGCATGGCGTCACCTGGCCAAATTCGCGGTCAATTCTGGGTTGAAACTCAGATGTGGCTTAAGCGTAGAATGTTTCGGCGGCTCGGAATAAGACTTTGTATATCTGGAGCCATATTCGGCAGGCATGGGGAGAGAACAATGGAGCTTCGACATCTTCGCTACTTTGTCGCTGTCGCGGAGACGGGTAGCTTCACGACGGCGGCCGAACAGCGGCTGCATACGGCCCAACCCTCCCTCAGCCGTCAGATCCGCGATCTTGAAGAGGAGGTGGGTGTCGATTTGCTGATACGCGGCGCCCGCGGAGTTGAATTGACAGCGGCAGGTCAGGCTTTCCTCGAGCACGCTCGTGGAACGTTAGCGCAAGCGCAGTCCGCCATTGAAGCGGCTCGACGGGCGGCGCACCGTTTAAAGCCCGTATTTGCGCTTGGATTCCTTACTGGGCAGGAGATAGAGTGGTTGCCGGAGGCGATGCGGGTTCTCCGCGACGAACTCCCGAAAATTGAGGTTACGGTCTCCAGCCAATACTCGCCGTCGCTTCGCGATGCCCTGGTGAAAGGCGATCTCGACCTCGCATTCATGCGACCGGAGCCAAACGTACCGGACCTGGAGTACCGGCTTGTTGTCAAGGAGCCATTGTTTGTGGTTTTGCCAAGTGATCACCCTCTCGCAGCTTGCGAAAAGATCGCTCTTCAGCAGTTCATCGGCGAGACGTTCATCACCGTTTCGCACACGGCTCCTACTGTCCGGACCGTCATCGACGAGTTTATCCTGCAGTCAGGCCTCGACATACGTGCAAGCTACGAAGTGGATAACCTCGCGATGGCGGTGTCAATGGTGGCATCGACGCGCGGTCTCGCGTTGCTTCCGTGTTACGCCAGGAATTTCCTTCCTTCGTCGGTGACAAGCCGTCCACTTGCTGTTGAACCGCCGACTATCGACCTGGTCATCGGCTATAGCCGGGCCAACACTTCGCCGATATTGAGTTTGTTTCTTTCCAGAATCGACCATCTACTCGCCCGCTGCAGATCGATAGCGGCCGAAAATCAAGCATCCGTGGCATAGCTGCCACGACACAGCGACGCTCGCTCATACGCATTTTCGCTCCCTTCAGAACTCAAAGCTCGCCCTCCGGCGCCGACGGATGTTTCGACACGCGCGCGAAATGCTGTCTTCCGCCAGAGCCAATTGCATGCCTCTGAGGCATCGCGGTAGATAAACAAAGTCTTTTTCAACACCGGGTTCCCACTCGTATATTCAGCGAGCCTGCTCGGCGCGCTGCCGACTGCTCATCTCGAAGCCAACTGGGAAGTTCTATATCGGTCATGGCTAATACGCAGGAAAGTGAGGCCTGACGGCTACAAGCTGTGGTTCGCGCTGATCGACGGCCATGTCGACACAACAAGCTTCAGTGCGAGTGAATAGGATGATTCGAGTGATCAGATCAAAGGCCAGTGACGGACATGTGCAGAACACCGCAGCTCGACGTAGCCGAACTCTGGATCGCAGGGCGAGTTTTTGGGTATCGTTTGGTGTCAGCACTCATACGCTATGGACGAGTGCGGCACCCGCGCTTAGCTATCGGCTCTACGCGCAAAAGTGGAATCTCTCGCTGGTGGACACCGCCGGGGTATTCACCATCTATCCCATTTTCGTTGTTAGTACGCTCGTTCTGCTAGGTGGCTTGTCCGACCAGGTCGGTCGTCGCATGACGATGTTGATTGCCCTCACATGTTCGCTCGTCGGTGTGCTCGTCATGACCGTCGCGCCCGATATCCGATGGCTTCTCGTTGGACGCGCGCTGATGGGGATCGGTGTCGGACTTGGCAGTGGTTCGTCAACTGCAGCCATTTTAGAGTTCAGTTCTGACGAAGATCCGGAGCGCTCGGCTGCGGCGACCAACATCGCTCAGGGTATTGGCTTCGCGACGGGCCTGCTTCTCGGGGGAGCGCTGATTCAGTATGCGCCGTGGCCTCTGCAGTTGAACTTCCTTGTGCTTGCTGTCGTCATCGTCGTTCTGATCGTCGGAGTCTGGTTCATGCCACGTCATGGCGGACAAGACACGCGATGGTCCGTGCGCATGCCGCGCGTTCCCGCAGATTGCCGGAACGCTTTCGCTATCGCATCGCTTGCTGCTGTCATTGCGTTCGCATCGGGCGCGATTCTGCTATCCCTCGGTGGCCAGGTGGCGCATGACCTGGTAGGGTCCGTCAACGCATTCACGAACGGTGCGATCCTGGCAAGCTTCGCAATCGTATCTGCTGTAATCACAGTTCTCTGCAGAAAGCTGTCCCCCAGGCTGCTGCTCCTTCTGGGGGCGATAACGGCTTCACTTGGGCTACTCCTGTTGTGGCTCGCGGTGAGCTGGGTCAGCTTGTCGATGCTCCTCGCCTCTACGTCGCTCGCCGGAGGCGGTTATGCACTCCTGTTCATGGGAGCGCTTTCTGTATTGAACTCTTCCGCGCCGGCCGAGCATCGCGGCGGCATTCTTTCCGCGTTTTATCTGATCGGGTATCTCTCGATGGGTATGTTCGCCCTTGTATTGGGCGGGATGGCGAGGACCTGGGGACTCGCCGAGGCTGTTACAACGGCGTCGTTCACCATCGTCGCGCTCGGGTTCGTTAGTTTCTGGCTCTCTGCCTCGCGCCCATTTCCGGTGTTCCGCAGGTATGCAGAACGGCGAGCGGATTGAGCGAGTGGCTACCAGGTGTAAGTCGCTTTGAGTCTTTGAAAAGGAATGGCTATGACGTCATTGTTCTCCAAATATCAATTCAGACGGGTGTTGGCCAGCAACCGCATTGCTGTTTCGCCGATGTGCCAGTACGTCGCAAAGGACGGGCAGGCCACCGAGTGGCACCAGGCTCATTACGCCACTATGGCGGCCTCTGGCGTGGGCCTGTTGTTTTTAGAGGCCACCGCTGTCGAACCAGCCGGACGTATCACTCCCGGCGACCTGGGTCTCTGGGACGACAGAACACAGGCTTCTCTTGAAGAAGTCGTCTCGTTCGTCAGGAAAACCTTCGATACGAAGATCGTCCTCCAGATTGGCCATGCAGGAAGAAAGGGCTCAAGCCGTGAGCCGTGGAACGGCGGTCAGCAGATATCGAAGGCTGACAGCGGCTGGGCGACCTTTGCGCCCTCTGCGTTGCCGCAGATCGACGGCGAAGAAGTGCCAGACGCACTGTGTCCTGAGGGGCTCGAGAGGATTGCGCGCGCTTTCGCCGATTCGGCCAGACGCGCCGCCGAGATCGGTGTCGACGGACTGGAGATTCACGCCGCGCACGGTTATCTGTTGCATGAATTTCTATCTCCGGTATCCAATCGACGCGAAGATATTTATGGCGGGGCGCTTGCCAATCGGCTGAGATTTCCACTTGAGGTATTCGAGTCGGTCCGTGCTGCCTTTCCAGACGAAAAACCTGTCGGCGTTAAAGTTTCGGCGACAGATTGGGTAGAGGGTGGCTGGCGCGTCGACGAAACCATCGAGCTTGGCAAGCGCCTTAAAGAGCGCGGCGCAGATTGGATCACAGCCTCTTCTGGCGGGATCTCGCCGAAGCAGAAGATCCCGGTAGGGCCGAACTATCAGGCATCTTTCGCTGAGCGGATAAGACGCGAGGTCGGGATAGCTACGATCGCAGTTGGCCTTATCACCGATCCTCATTCGGCCACCCAGATCATTAGTAATGGCGAGGCAGACTTTGTGGCACTTGCAAGGGGCATGCTCTACGATCCGCGATGGCCATGGCACGCCGCCTTTGCTCTTGGTGGGTCGGTCGACGCACCGCCGTCATACTGGCGTGCACCCCCGCAAGGCCACAATGATATCTTCCGGGTGAACAAACACGGTGCTCGCTAGTTGAGTCCAACTCATGTCTCGCGATAAGCGACTCAGACACAGGTCGCGCCTGCGACCTGCATCGGCGCGGCCTGGTCACCTTGCGGGATCTTTAACGGAGAGCCGACTGCGTTAGCTCATCAACTCTCCGTTGCGTCCACACGGACGTTGACCTTCTTCAAATCCGTAGGTCGAGTAATTGATTGCGCTCAGGCATTCATCCCACCATCAACCGTAAGATTCGTCCCGGTAACGTACGAGGCCTCTGGGCCGGCGACGAACGCTACCATTGCGGCGATTTCCTCAGCGCGCCCGTAGCGGCCGAGCGCTGTGGCGGCCTTCTGCGGCACCGCCCAATCGCCTGAGGCGGGATTCAAGTCTGTATCGATCGGTCCCGGCTGGACGTTGTTGACCGTGATGCCCCGGCTTCCCAGCTCTCTGGACAGCGCCTGGGTGAACATCCTGACGGCCGCTTTCGTGGCTGCGTAGGGCACCAGCCCGGGCGCAATAGCACGCTCGCCCACCGCCGAACCGATCATGATGATGCGCCCACCATCACTCAGGTGCTTCAGCGCCGCCTTGGTCGTAGCGAAAACGCCGCGGATGTTGATGTCGATTACTCTATCCATCTCCTCCAGTGTCGTGTCTTCGAACGGTTTCGGAATGGCCGTGCCGGCATTGTTCACCAGCACATCCAGCCGGCCGAAGGTCGCAAAAGTTTTTTCGACCGCGGCTTCGACAGCTTTGACGTCAGTAGCGTCCGCCTGGATCGCGATAGCCGTTCCGCCATTGAGTTCGATCTCTTTGACCACCGCCGATGCCGCGCTGGCGTCCTTCGCATATGTAAAGGCCACACTCGCTCCATCCGCGGCCAGACGTTTCGCGATTGCCGCACCGATGCCGCGTGAGCCACCGGTAACGAGTGCTACTTTTTGGGCTAATTCAGACATTTGATTTCCTGGAGTATGCGTGAGCGATTCACCGCGTCACTGAATCAAAAAATAGATTTGCAGTACAAATGTTCGATGTATGTTGCTGCAACGATTGTAGGTTTCCGTGACGGGTGCGACAAAGACCTTGTAAGCAGGGCGGCATGCGTTTTGGGCATGGCAGGAGAGGGCATGCCTGCATGCTCCCTCGTTCCGATTTCTCGCTTGACAAAGTGACAGACCTGTCCGTAATATTAAAATTAGTTACAGGTTAGTCGCTTTATTGTGGGCAGGTCATGGATCAGTTGAACGAGCAGCGCTATCTGGAAGATTTTGCAGTGGGGCAGACGTTCGGCTCAGGGCGGCTACGCATCGACAAGGAGCGGGTCCTCGCGTTCGCTGCCGAGTTCGATCCGCAGCCCTTCCATCTCGACGAGGCGGCGGCGCGCCACTCGATTTTCGGTGGTCTGGCCGCCAGCGGCTGGCACACCGCCGCCGTGACGATGCGGTTGATGATCGAGACCGAACTCAAGCCGGCTGGCGGCTTCATTGGCGCCGGCCTCGACGAGTGCCGCTGGCCCCGGCCCGTGCGCCCCGGTGACGAGTTGCGCGTCGAGTGCGAGGTGATCGAGGTGCGACCGTCAAAGTCTCGTCCGGAGCAGGGCCTGATCAAGCTCCGAACGACCACGCTGAACCAGGACGACGAGGCCGTGCTCGTGCATGTCGTGAACATGGTTGTGCCGCGCCGGAAACACCATTCGTCTTGATACCGGAAGGCGGGATATTCATGGACATCGGTTTCATCGGCTTAGGCGTCATGGGACAGCCCATGGCACTCAATCTGGCCCGCGCTGGCACACAACTCATTGTCTGGAATCGCTCCGCTGACAGATGCGAATCTTTGCGAGCCGCGGGCGCAACCGTCGCGACGACTCCTGCCGAGATATTTATACGGAGCCGCGTGGTATTCCTGATGCTGGTCGACGGCGACGCAATGGACGCCGTCCTCGGCCGCGGCACATCGCAGTTCGGCGCGAACGTTGCGCACCACACGATCGTCCACATGGGGACGACCTCGCCCGACTACTCGCGCGGACTCGACGCCGACATTCGCAAAGCCGGCGGCAGCTACGTGGAAGCGCCCGTCTCGGGCTCGCGCAAGCCCGCCGAAGCGGGGCAGCTCTTGGCGATGCTGGCAGGCGAAGACGCGGCCATCGAAAGCGTCCGCCCTTTGCTCGAGCCAATGTGCCAGCAGACAATGGTGTGCGGTCCGGTTCCGAACGGGCTTCTCATGAAGCTCGCGGTGAACCTGTTTCTAATGACCACAGTCACCGGCCTTGCGGAAGCGGCTCATTTTGCCGAACGGTATGGCCTCGACATGCAGCAGTTCCGCACTATCGTCGACGCCGGTCAGATGGCGAGCGGCATCTCGCGCGTAAAAATACACAAGCTGGTGACACGCGATTTCGAAGAAGTGCAGGCGTCGATCGTCAATGTGCTGGAGAATAATCGCTTGATTGCGGATGCGGCCAGAGCAGGCGGAGTCGCGTCACCGCTACTGGATGTCTGCTACGCGCTATTCGGCGAGACGTTGGCGTTGGGGCACGGGCAATCCGACATGGCGGCCGTCGTTCACGCATTCGAGGCAAGAACCGATTCCAGCGAGTGATGGCGTTCGACTAGGCCAACAACTTCGTGGCGGCATCAATAAGGTCGCCCTTCAGATTGGCCGACTCCGCTATCGAACCAGTGACATACGCGCCGTTGATGACCAGTGCTATCTGAGACGCGGTGCGGTTGGGATTACTAACACCCAGCTTGGCGACGATCGCTGCGAGCCTCGCCTGCATTTCCTCTTTGTTGTCTCGGGCGATAACCCGGCCAGGATGGTTGTCGTCGGGAAACTCCGCCATCAGATTAAGAAAGGGGCAGCCACGAAAGGCGGGGTGCGCAATCCGTTTCGCGATTCCAGATAGCAGCGCCTGCAGCAAAGCGCGCGGGTCATCGGCGTGCTTCTTTTCAACGTCATCCCACCACGCCCAGAACAACCGATCTTTCTCGGCGGCGAAAGCGCAGATCAAAGCGTCCTTGGAGTCGAATACGCGATAGAGGCTCGTCTTCGACACCCCGGATTGCTCGACGACCGTGTCGACGCCGATGGCACGTATGCCCTCGCGGTAGAACAGATCGCTTGCCGTCGCGAGGATCCGCTCGCGCGCGCTCACTTCGCCCTTGGGCGGGGCTCCCCGCCGAGGTCTGGCTCCTGCCTTCATATCCGCAAACTCCTTTGATTCGATTTTCTGGTTGACAAAGTAACAGATCGGTACCTAGTATGAAGTTACAGGTCTGTTACTTTATAGGATATACCAATGCGTGTGATCGAAGCGGAAACCTTTTCGGGCTATGACGGGTTGCGGCAGATTGAATTACCCAAGCCGCAACCGGCGAAGGGCAGGGTGCTGGTTCGTGTGACGGCTGCTGGTGTCACGCCCCTCGAATACACGCTCCTGTCGGGTGGACACCCTCGAGCCAAGGCGCCGCTGGTGCTCGGCAACGAGGGCGTCGGTGTCGTCGAGGACGCAGGCGACTCCGGGCTCGCGGTGGGAAGCCGCGTGATGTTCACCGGGCCCTACGGCGTTAGCGAGAATGGCGCATGGCAGGAATGGCTGCTGGTGAGACCGGAACATCTGGCGTCGCCTGACTCGATCGGCGACGTCGTCGCGGCCAGCATGCCGGTGGCTTATCTGACCGCACAGATCAGCCTCACCGACGCCGGGTTCAAGCCGGGCATGACGGTGCTGGCTCCAGGAATCGGCGGGTCGGTCGGCAACGCGACCTATCAGCTCGCACGGGCGCAGGGCGCCGGCAAGGTGATCTCCACGGCGGGCAGCGCGGCGAAAGCCGCGAGAGCGCGCGAGCTTGGCTTTGAGGATGTGATTGACCTCACCGAGGAAGGTCTCGCTGACGGCGTTCGTCGAATAACGGCCGGCAAGGGCGTCGATATCGTCATCGAGAGCATCGGCAGCGCTGTGACGAGTGAGGCGTTGAGCAGCCTGGGTCACGGCGGTGTCCTGATCACGTTGGGCTATTCCGCAGGACGCAAAACCACGATCGATGTCACGGATCTCATCTGGAAGCGCGCGCGGATGGCCGGCTTCTCCCTGTTCGCCCAGTCACCGGCCGCGATCGCCACTGCGTGGCAGCACATCATTCCGTTAGTCGTAAGCGGATCAGTCAAGCCGATCGTCGAGCGGGTCTATCCCCTCGCTGAAGCGCGCGAAGCCTTGCGTCACCTGATAGAGGATCGGCCGTTTGGCAAAGTTATTTTAACGATGTGACCGATATGACAAGCGGATATTCGCGGCTCCCAGGCTCGCCTCGTTTCATTGAGGCGATTTCCTTGACCCACGCGAAGTTCCTTGTCGCCGAGGGCGCCTACGTCTTCATCACCGGCCGTCGCCAGAAAGAGCTCGACGAAGCCGTGAGGGCCATCGGGGCCAATTGATACGCCGATCATTGGCCAGCAGCCTGCGGACGCTATTGCGAGGATTTTATTTACCATCCCGATGGGACGCATGGGGGAAGCCGACGAAGTTGCCAAAGCTGCTTTGTTTCTCGCTTCAGGTGATTCGAATCAGGTGCGGCGGGTTGAACGGGTGGCGGATCGCGCATCGATCGGGATGCCGTGAATTGAAGCTTCGAAGGCGACGCGCCCGGCGCGCAGCCTTTACGGTTCGAGCAGGCGCAACAGGCGAAGCTCTTCGAGATCGAGTTCGGATTCGATGCGATGCAAGACCCCATCGTCGACCTTGCCGTCGCGATGCAGGCCAAGGAGCGCCTCGCGCGACACGCTGACCAGCTTGAGTTCGATACGCAGAAAGTGCGCGCGGTCTTCGATCCGTTCCACTCCCAGCGCATGCGCGTTTTCGTTCGCCGTGACGCGGATCCGGTATTCGGCGAGCAGCCGCTCGAGCGCTGCGCGTTCGATGCCGGACGCGTGCTTGCCCATCTCTTCGAGTACGGCGAGCGAAGCCCCAAAGGTGCGCGCACGCGTCTCGTGCTCGGACATGGTCTGTCGCGCGACCGGGCGCAGCTTCAGCAGACGGATGAGCGGCGCGAGACTGCCGCCCTGCACGACGAGCGTCGCAATGATGAGCAGGAAGGTACTGAAGACGATCAGGTCGCGGCCCGGGAAATTGCCTGGCAACGCGAGAGCGGCCGCGAGACTCACGACGCCGCGCATGCCCGACCATCCCAGCACGACGGCTTCGCCGGCCGACCACGGCGGGTTGCCCGTACGCTTCGCGAGCATGCGGCTCGGCAACCAGATTGCAGCACACACCCACAGGAGGCGGACCGCAATCGCAGCCGCTGTTGCAGGCAGCGCGACACGCAAGCCGGCCATCAAGACGGCGACGTCGTAATTCACGCGCGCCAGGATGCCGTGCAGCGCGAGGCCGATCAGGATGAAGACGAGCGCGTCGAGCGCGAAGCATGCGGCCCAGGGCAGACCTGGGTTGAACGCATGCACGGCAACGGCGACCGCGGCGGTCGTGACCCTCACTGCGCCCAGCACAAGAGAAACGATCGTGCCGAGCTCCTCGCGGAATTCCTTCCATGCCGTGTAGAACGAACTCGACATCAAGAGCGGCGGCAACACGGCCGCGAGCATCAGGTTCGGGTCCATCTCGGGCACGCGCTTGCCCGCGACCGCGATCACGCAGCCACCGAGCAGCAGCACGAAGGCGGGCGGGATCGCAACGCGCTCGGCGAGCCAGGTGAGTGCGCCCGCGCCGCAGATCAACAACAGCAGGTAATGAAAGAGCTCGACGTTGCTCATCCACGTGCAGGCAGATTGTGCAGCACGGAATTGTGTGAAGGATGATGGGTCAAGATGGTTGCTTGTCCTTTGCGGCTACATCGGAAACGTGGCCGCCGGGCAGTGGGCCGAACATGTGCTGGCTGCACTTCGCTTCGCTCCATGCCGCTTTGAGCTTGACGCCCAATAGCATTCGACGTGCGACGGGAAGGATCTGCTCGCCGGCCAGAATGCCGAGCAGGCCCGCCAGTGCCACGGTGGGCGGCGCCGGCGACTGCACGCCGATCGCGCTGTAAACGATACCGGCAAGAATTCCGGCAAGGAACGAGAGGATATACGGCTTCATGATGCGAGTCTCCTTGACGGTCGGCCGGCGACAGGCGCAGCTCAACAGATTGTTCACAAGCGTTTCGGGTCTGATCGAGTAAGGGAAGAGTAGTTAAGTTCACTTAAAGGTGCAATTCTCGGAATCGCACTCATTTTTCGGGGTGTTCTTTTGCCGGGTTTAGTATTAAATGTTAACGCTGGACGACGCATGCCCCAGCGCAATGGATATCGGACTCCTCGCGGTCACGCCGGCGAGGCGAGGTTTTGTTTTCTCCGCACCGAAGGAGATACATGTCATGAGCAATCCGAAGCTTGAAGTACTCACCCCGCAGAACAGCCAGCTCATCTTCATCGATCAGCAGCCACAGATGGCCTTCGGCGTACATTCGATCGACCGCCAGATGCTGAAGAACAACGTCGTCGGGCTGGCCAAGGCGGCCAAGGTGTTCAAGATTCCGACCACGATCACGACCGTCGAGTCGGAAGGCTTCTCGGGGTTTACCTATCCCGAACTGCTCGACGTGTTTCCGGGCATGAAGCTGCTCGAGCGCACGTCGATGAACTCGTGGGACGACCAGAAAGTGCGTGACGCGCTGGCCGCGAACGGGCGCAAGAAGGTGATCGTGTCGGGTCTGTGGACGGAAGTCTGCAATACGACATTTGCGCTCTGCGCGATGCTCGAAGGCGACTACGAGATCTACATGGTGGCCGATGCGTCGGGCGGTATGTCGAAGGATTCGCACGATTTCGCGATGCAGCGCATGGCCCAGGCCGGCGTCGTGCCGGTCACGTGGCAACAGGTCATGCTCGAATGGCAGCGCGACTGGGCACGCCGCGAGACCTATGACGAAATCATGGCAATCGCGAGGGAGCACTCGGGCGCATACGGCATGGGCATCGACTATGCCTACACGATGGTCCACAAGGCGCCGCAGCGCACGGCTACGCCGCATGAGGCGCTGCCGGCCGTGCCGGCGAAGTAAGACGCGCTCACGCACCGTCTGCGGAACGTGAGCGAGATGCTCAACGAGAAGGTCGAGCAACGCCGTGACGCGCGCAGTGCGACATGTCCAACCCGAACGACATCGGGGTGTTCATGCGCACGACGCCGTGCGGCTCGAGCACCTGAGCACAGACGCCTCGCTTGCGCCGGCCCTGGCTTCGCCGGACAGCTGAACCGCCCGGTTCCGCACGCTAATTTGTCAGAGAGAGTGATCATATGAAACCGTATCTGGTGTCACTGGGTGCGGGCGTGCTGATAGGCGTGATCTATAGCGTGATCAAGGTCCGCTCGCCTGCGCCGCCGCTGATTGCCCTCATCGGCTTGCTCGGCATGTTGATCGGCGCTCTGGCCGTCCCGACGCTCAAGCAGTTGCTCGGTCTTTGATTGAATCAAACGAATTTTGCGAATTGAGCGAAGTGAGGAGACGCACATGAGCGCTACCGGCACCCAACCCGATCTCATTCTGCATAACGGACGGTTCACGACGCTGGACCGTTCGAACCCGGTCGCCACCGCGGTGGCAATGACCGATGGCCGCTTCGTCGCGGTCGGCAGCGATGCCGATGTGATGCCGCTCGCGGGCGGCTCGACCCGGGTCATCGACCTGGGCGGCCGGCCCGCGCTGCCCGGCCTGATCGACAATCACCTGCATCTGATCCGCGGCGGCCTCAACTACAACATGGAGCTGCGCTGGGACGGCGTGAGCTCGCTCGCCGTGGCGATGGAAATGCTCAAGCAGCAGGTCGCGATCACACCCGCGCCACAATGGGTGCGCGTGGTGGGCGGCTTTACCGAGCACCAGTTCGAGGAGAAGCGCCTGCCGAGCATCGAGGAACTCAACGCGGTGGCGCCCGATACGCCCGTGTTCATCCTGCATTTGTACGACCGAGCGCTGCTCAACGCAGCCGCGCTGCGTGTGGTCGGCTATACGAAGGACACGCCGGAGCCGCCGGGAGGCAAGATCCTGCGCGATGGCGCGGGCAATCCCACCGGCCTCCTGCTTGCGAATCCAAATGCATCGATTCTCTACGCGACGCTTGCCAAAGGACCGAAGCTGCCGCCCGAGTACCAGTACAACTCGACGCGCCATTTCATGCGCGAACTCAACCGCCTTGGCGTGACCGGCGCGATCGATGCGGGCGGCGGCTCGCAGAACTTCCCGGAGGATTACGAAGTCATCCGCAAGCTGCACGACGCGGGCGAGATGACGGTTCGAGTCGCATACAACCTGTTTACGCAAAAGCCGAAGGCCGAGAAGGAAGACTTTGTGAACTGGACCAGCATGTCCCGGTATCACGACGGCACGGATTACTTCCGCCACAACGGCGCAGGCGAGATGCTGGTCTTTTCGGCTGCCGACTTCGAGGACTTTCGCGTGGCGCGACCCGACATGGCGCCCGAGATGGAGGGCGAACTGGAAGGCGTGGTGCGCGTGCTCGCGCAGAATCGCTGGCCGTGGCGGTTGCACGCCACCTACGACGAAACCATCAGCCGCGCGCTCGACGTGTTCGAGAAGGTCGACAAGGACATTCCGCTCGCCGGCCTCAACTGGTTCTTCGATCACGCGGAAACCGTCTCCGAGCGTTCGATGGATCGTATCGCGGCGCTCGGCGGCGGCATCGCGGTGCAGCACCGGATGGCTTACCAGGGCGAGTACTTCGTCGAGCGCTATGGCGCAGAGGCGGCGCAAGCCACACCGCCCGTCGCGAAGATGCTGGAGAAGGGCATCAAGGTCTCGGCCGGCACCGATGCGACGCGCGTGGCGTCGTACAACCCTTGGGTGTCGCTTGCGTGGCTGGTGACCGGCAAGACGGTCGCGGGTCTGCGGATGTATCCGCAGCGCAACCTGCTCGACCGTGAGACGGCCCTGCGCATGTGGACTGAGTACGTCACCTGGTTCTCGAACGAAGAAGGCAGGAAAGGCCGCATCGCAGTCGGCCAGCTCGCGGACCTGATGGTGCCGGACCGCGACTTTTTCGCATGCGCCGAGGACGACATCGCCGGCACCACCGCGTTGCTCACGGTGGTGGGAGGCAAGATTGTCTGGGGCGCGGGCCCGTTCTCGCAGCACGATGCGCCGATTCCGGCCGCGATGCCGGACTGGTCGCCGGTGCGGCAGTACGGCGGCTTTGGCGGCTGGGGTCGTGGGGATGTAAGTCAGCAGCGCGAAGGCGCGCCGCTTCAGCGCGCGGCCACCGCGGCGATGTGCGGATGCGCGAGCGCGTGCAATGTGCACGGCCACGCACACGCGCGCGCATGGGGCCGCGCGTTGCCGACCGCGGATGCGAAGGGCTTCTGGGGCGCGCTCGGTTGCTCCTGCTGGGCCATCTGACGTGACGGCATTCTCCGGCCGCAGCGACCCGGCATGGGTCCGCACGCTGCTTGCGCAGGCATGGGTCGGGCCGCTCGTGCGCCTCGCGCTCGTATCGGCCTGGCTGATCGGCGGCTTTAACAAGGCGCTGCATTTCGACAGTGCAATCGCGGAGCAGGCGCATTTCGGCCTGCACCCGCCCGCGCTCTGGGCAGCGCTGGCGGTCGCGGTCGAGATAGGCGGATCGCTATGCGTCGTATTTCGCCGCTTCACGTGGATTGGCGCGGGCGGCCTCGGTGTGCTGACCGTCGTCGCCATGCTGGTCGCCAACGACTTCTGGAACCAGACCGGCGCCGCGAGCTTCATGGCGCTCAACAGTTTTTTCGAGCATCTGGGACTGATCGCGGCGCTTGTGCTCGCGACCATGCTCGGCGATACGAAAGGTGCGGCCGGCGGCAGCCGCACCTGATTGATCAGACAGAACGATGAAACAACAAGGAAATTCCGTCATGAAAACGATTCGCTCTGCGTTGCTCGCCGTGCTGATCGCGAGCGGTCTTGTCGCCGCGCCGGTTGCGTTCGCGACGCCACCCCCACCGGCCGTCTTGCCGCCGTACGTCGCCGTCGGTCCGCAGTACGATACGACGCACGTGTACGTTGCGGCGGAAGACTTCGATCGCTTCACCGATAGCTTCGTCGCGACGTTTGGCGGCAACAAGTCGAAGCAGGGCGTATTCCAGGTCACGCCAACGCCGAGCCAGACGATGTCGCAGCTCGTGTTTACGCCGTCGGGCACGATCTCCGTGTTCGGCTTCAAGACGCCCATTCCGTATCCTTTCGGCGAGGAGCGCACGGGCTACCTCGTGACCAACATGGACGCGGCGATGAAGTCCGCGCGCGCGCTCGGCGCCGACGTGATCGTCGACACGTTCCCCGATCCGATCGGCCGCGACGCCATCATCTCGTGGCCTGGCGGCCTTAAAATGCAGCTCTACTGGCATACCCAGGCGCCGCACTACGATGCGCTGCAGACCATTCCCGAGAACCGTGTCTATGTGTCGCCGCAAAACATGCGCAAGCTGGTTCACGCTTTCGTGAAGTTCTCGCACGGCCGGGTGGTGTCCGATGTGGGCAACGCGCCCGGTATCGAAATCGGCCGGCCGAACGACACGTATCGCCGCATTCGTATCGAGTCGGGCTTCGGCAAGATGACCGTGCTCGTGACTGATGGCCGTCTGCCCTATCCGTTTGGGCGGGAAGTGACCGGCTACGAAGTGCCGAATCTCGCCGCGACGCTGGAGAAGGCGAAGGCCGCGAGCGTGCAGGTGCTCGTGCCGCCGTTTACTTCGGACGGGCGCGACGCCGCGATCGTCGAGTTCCCGGGCGGCTATATCGCCGAGATTCACGCGAAATCGGCGCAATGACGCGTTGCATTCGTAGTCGGAGCGGTGGCCGGACATAAGCCCACGCGGACAATGGCGAGGGGAACCATGGTGTCGACTGCAATGCGGGGGAGTCGATTCGAAAAGACCGCCAATGCCCTGACCTTCGCGGGTCTGTTGCTGACGGGTGCAGACGCGAGCTTCGCGGATACGGTCGCGCAACCCGCAACCGGGATGAGCCTCGCGGCGGATGCCGCCGATACGGTAGCGCCTGCGAGCGGCAGCACATCGGCAGGCACCTGCAATGCAAAGCGGCCCGTCGTCATGTTCAACCGCTGGCAGGAAGACTGGTCGGTGCTCGCGAATCCGTGCGTGCCGCACGAACCGCTCGACGGCCTCAAGTACATTCCGTTCGGCGGCGACCCGGCATCGTATCTGTCGCTCGGCGTGAATATGCGCGAGCGCGTCGAAACCAATAACGCACCGCTGTTCGGCATCGGCACGCAATCGGATACGTATCTGATGCAACGCGTCGAAGTCCATGCCGATGCGCATCTCGGCGAGCACTGGCAGTTCTTCGTGCAGATCGAGGATGCACGCGTGTGGGGCAAGAACGTGGTCACCCCGGTGGACAAGAACCCGCTCGATCTCGAACAGGCGTTTGTCACCTACACCGGCGCGCTCGGCGGCGGCACCTTCAAGTTTCGTGTCGGCCGCCAGGAGATGGCATTCGACCTGCAGCGTTTCATCTCCGTGCGCGACGGCCCGAACGTGCGCCAGACGTACGACGCGCTCTGGGCTGACTACGAATACCAGAAGTGGCGCTTTATCGCCTACGCGACGCAACCCGTGCAGAACCGCGACGCAACCGCGTTCGACGACGTATCGAATCGCGACCTCACGTTCAGCGGCGTGCGTTTCGAGCGCCAGTCGGTAGGGCCGGGCGATCTGTCCGGCTACTGGTCGCGCTATAACCGCAGCAACGCGCGGTACCTGGATGCAAGCGGCGTCGAGCGCCGCGATGTCTGGGATTTGCGCTACTCCGGCACACGTGGTCGTTTCAATTGGGATGTCGAAGGGATGCTGCAGACGGGAACGGTCGGTAACAGCACGATATTCGCGTGGGCGATGGGCTCGATCGCGGCCTACAAGCTCGACATGCCCTGGTCGCCGCAAGTTGCTGTGCAGGTCGACGCGGCTTCAGGCGACCGGCACCCGCACGACGGCAGAATCGAGACCTTCAATACGCTGTTTCCGAACGGCTACTACTTCACGCTCGCGGGCTATACGGGCTACTCGAACCTCATTCATATCAAACCATCCATAACGCTCAAGCCGACGACCAATCTGGCGCTGCTCGGCGCGCTGGGCTTCCAGTGGCGCGAGACGACCGGCGACGCCGTGTATCAGCAGGCGAATCAGGCTGTACCGGGCACGGCGGGCAGAGGCAGCCTGTGGACGGGGATGTATGTGCAGTTGCGCGCGGACTGGACGATTGCGGCGAACCTCATTGGTTCGATCGAAGCCGTGCACTTCCAGGTGGGGAACTCGATCCGTCAGGCGGGTGGGCGCAATGCTGACTACGCCGGCATCGAGCTCAAGTACGGGTGGTAGGTCACCCAATTTTAATGGGTGAGCTGGCTAGTCCGCAGCTGACCGTTGACGAGCCCGATCTGCTGTACAGTATTCTGGGAACCCGATGATGTTTTTTTCCGTGTTTTTCCGAAGTGAAACGGACATTGGTGCAGTCATGCCGGCCGGCACGTTCTTGGCCAAAACAGCCGTCGGCCGTTGCAAGTATGCACGGCCGGGACCGAAAAGAGATATTGCTACCGCTGCGCGCCGAACGTAACTCGGGCCAGTTTGATGTCCACTACCAAACTCGCGACCTTAAGCTCAGGAGCCGATCCCGTCACCTGACAAAACCATCGGATCGCGTCATATAAATCGGGTGAAAGTCGGCGTTCGCCTTCTTGAACTCGTCCGAGGGCGTGCCATAGATCACCCAGCGAGTGAGCTTGGCCACAGCGAAGAACTCCGTCGACAATGGGGCGAAGCCTTCCGTTTGGTGGAACCGCGCCGCCTTCGAATCCGAGTAGCGTTCGAAGATGTCAACCGTCTTCTGGTCGTCTGCGATGTTGAGCTCAAACTGCAGCGCGCCCGGCTCCTTCTCTGTCGCGGCCACAAGCTTTGGTATTAGCGGCTTGAACTTGTCCATCTGATCGACGGTAACGGTGAAAACCCAGTACACCTGTTCGCTCTGCATCTCTGCCTCCATGGTACGGTACCTCAAGGCTCACGCGACGCTGACAGTTGGCGCAACTGCCACCTGCGGTATTGGACCATACTCCAATAAGAGTAGCGGCCGCGATGCTCGCGCTCTGGCCCGCTGGCACTAGAACTGCGCAACCAATATTCGCATGGCCGCGCGTCACTTCAGTATATGTGCAATCTGGCAGCCGGCTCAACAACGTGGGCGTGTAAGTCGGAACCGCCGATCCACATCCTGTGCAGAATGACGACAAGTTTGCGCGCGACAGCGACCACTGCCCGGCGATCAGCGCTACTGAGCAAGTATGGCGAGCGCGGCGCGCAGAGGGGCAAATGAGACTGTAAACAGTCCATCGAGCGGCTTGGTCATTTCCAGTATCAGGAAAATTGCCACCGAAGTGGATAACGCGCTCATAAACAATGCTGCAATGACCGTAGCGTTGGCGGGGGTGAGCATGCCAAACGCGCCGAAAATGATGGATAGCCACAACACCAGGGCTACCAGCAGCGGTATGGGGAGTGAGCCCACCGCTTGCAGCAGTGCCAGTCCGCGCACAGCCAGCACTTCATCGGCAATCTGGATGGCGTTCGTCTGCAGCTCACGCTGCTCTGCGTTACGTGGCGAGAGTTCTTTCAGCTTGTGCTGAAGGCTTTCCATTCCTCTTAGCGCCTGGACGCTGCCAAGCGCTGCCACCTCCGCAGGGTCGCGGGAAACGAGTGTCTGGATCCACGTGCCGTAGCTCTGCTTAATCAGGCCACGGACCTCCTGCGTTTCAGGTCCATATTGGGCCAGCACGCGATCGAGGCGAACGACGCCGGCGGCATTGTGCACAAGTTCACTGTTCACTGTATCGAATGAGCTTTTCGCCGACGAGATCAGCAGGCCAAGCACCAACGCGGCCATCGTCGCGATCAGGCCGGTCGCCAGCTTTACGACACCGACTGAATCGTCACCAAGGTGATGCTGCGGCAGCATGGTACGCAGGTACAAGCCAAGCAGCGCGCTGCCGAATACACATACAAACACGATCAACGCGATAACGAAGTCGCTCACAGTTCAATCCTCCGTCTCTGGTCGTAAGCCCTGCGCCAATGGTTATCCAAAACGGACGCAGGGCAGCGGTGGTCGAGCAAACCTAACTCTTTCCGGTTGTGTTGGAAGGCGAACCTTGGACCCGACGCGGACAGGCTACCGGCCGCAACGCCCACCATACCGTGCGAAGCGCAGCGTCGCCAGTCGGCCGTCAATTTGACTCCGAAGGTTGCGCCACGCGAGCGCAGCAAGTCAACTCTGGGCGTTCCGTAAGGCACTTGCACCACGCGATAGTAAACGCCATTCGCGCCGTAGGCGGGTTGAAACCACGTACTGCCGTACAGGTAGTATGTGCCGCCCCGAACGCTGGGCGATATACAGCCAGCCGGGAGTGCAGCGTAAACCGCGCCCGTCGCAAACGCCGTACTGATGTGGGCGGGCGCAGGGGCGGCTGTCGCCGCTCCAGTCACGTAGCCGGGGTAGTAAACGTTCGATGAAGCCGCTGCGGTGTTGGCCAAGGCCAGGTTGGACGAGCGAATGAAAGCGGTTCACGCGGGTTTGTCGGACCGATCGGGCGTGCTCGTGTTCCATAGCACTTCGAACAGAATGCACTCGAACGCAAAGAACTCCGCGCTTTGAATGGACAGCGCGTAGTGCTCGGCCCGCGATGAAATGAAGGCCACGGTGTCGTCGTAGAGATAGGTCGTGATACCCGCTTCGAAATCGGCGGGCGAGAAACGGAGTTCACGGAGATCGCGCTTCGACGATCGCCACAGATCGCGCGTATTGCCGGGGCCCGAGCGGATCACGCGCAGATTGATACCCGCACGGATGCGTCGCACCGCGACGTCCCTGATGACCTCAAAACCCGGCGTCTGAAACAGCTCGCTGTTAGACATCACCGCGCGCAACTCTTTACTGACGGCGATCGCCTGCTTTGGCAATGGCACGATGTGATCGTGCCGCATTTTCATCCGCTCGGCTGCGACATGCCATTCGGCTGTCTTGAGGTTCATCTCGTCCCACGGCACGGCCGCAACCACATCGGGGCGAAGGCCAGTCAGCATGGTGAGCTTGAGGGCGGCGCGGATAATGGGCGACCTGTAGGCATCGATAGCCAGAGCGAGTGGGCCTATGTCCGCCGGCTTGGTGATCGCTGGTATATGGCCTTTCTTGTGGCGTGGCACAACGCCGCGGAGTGTCAACGCGGCGCCATCTTCGCGCAGTCCGTTCTGGATGGCGTACGTCACGATGCCACCGACATACTGCCGTGCTTTGGTCGCGAGGTTAGGTGCGTGGGAGGCGATCGCTTCGAGTACGGGCTTGACCTCTGGCGTGGCAAGCGTGGAGATGGGCTTGTTGCGGAGCGCGGGAGTCAGGTATTCGCGAACGACAAACTCCGCCTTGCGGTAGGTTTCGTCGGCCCATTCCTTACGTTTGAAGTCGAGCCAGCTTTGAGCTACGAGATGGAAGGCGCCTTCGGCCGCGCGTTTGCGGGCGGTGGCTTCGGCCCGGCGATGCTCGGCTGGATCGATACCTTCACGTACAAGACTGCGTGCGGCAGTGGCCGACCGTCGCGCATCGGCGAGTGTGATATCGGGGTAGGGGCCGAGGCTGAGGAAGTTCTCCTTGCCCGTACTCGGCCGTCGATAGCGGAGCAGTCAGGTTTTGCTCCCGTCCGGCCAGATGTGCAAGGCCAAGCGATTCCCATCCGCGAGCAAATAGGGGTGCTCGCGCGGTTTGGCGAACGAAATACCACTTCGGAGTTCGGTTCGACGCGTTTGGGCATGGCCTAACATCTCGACTCCGTGTATACGCAAATGTATACGCAAAAATCGTCGATGTCAGTGGAACGCAAGGGATCTGCAGACAACAAAAAACCCCGTAAGACTTTGATCTTACGGGGTTTCTCGAACTTCTTCGGCTTGAGTTGCAACTAAGCCGGAACAACTGTTGGTGCCCAGGAGAGGACTCGAACCTCCACGGTGTTGCCACCGCTAGGACCTGAACCTAGTGCGTCTACCAATTCCGCCACCTGGGCACGTCTTCAAGCTAGACCGCTATTTTAGCGCGATGATGCAGCGTGTCAATCCCTACATACAAACTGGCCATCGCTTCATCAACCGCCCGGTTGTGCCGTGCAGCGAAGCAAAACTTCACTGCCCAATCACTGCCAACTCGCGTCGGCGTAACCGTCCTGCTAACCACACGATCCGATCGAAAAACCAGCATCGGACCACATAGCCTCACACAAAAAGTAAAGCCGCCGATGTGAAACATCAGGCGGCTTTACTTTTGAATCTGGTGCCCAAGAGAGGACTCGAACCTCCACAGTGTTGCCACCGCTAGGACCTGAACCTAGTGCGTCTACCAATTTCGCCACCTGGGCAGGTGATGAACAGCAAAGAACGCCATTATAGCGACAGATTCAGGGCTGTCAAGCGTTTCTCAAAAGTCGCTTAAACATCGCCGCAGCGAGCCTGCATGCGCCTCACAGCGACTATTGACGGGCCGCTTGGCGCACAAGACGGGTGTTAGAATGCCTCGCAGTAGTTCGTTGGCACGGTGCACACGCCCGTCGGACTCAGACTTGAACGAGCCGGACCCGAGCAGTCATTCCAGTGCAATCGCAAGTGCAACTTAAGCGCAACCCAAGCGCCTCTTAAGCCCAGCCACATCGCCGACCGACGTCCATGCAACGAGAAAAAATCATCGACAAGCCCTTGAGCAAATTCCCGTATCCGATCCCGAGCCGCGAAGAAATCCTGGGCGTCCTGCGCACGAGTGAAGCGCCGCTTGCCGCGAACGACATCGCCGAAGCCCTGTCGATCAAGCGCCAGGAGCGCGAAGGATTTTTCAAGCGTCTAGGCGCCATGGAGCGCGACGGCCAGATCCGGCTCGATCAGCGCAATCTCTATCAGCTCACCCATCCGTCGAACTTTGTCGCGGGCCGCGTGCAGGGCCATCGCGACGGCTACGGTTTTCTCATTCGCGACGACGGCCAGGACGATCTGTTCCTGCCCACCGGCGAAATGCAGAAGGTCATGCACAACGATCGCGTCCTCGCGCGCATTGTCGGCTATGACCGTCGTGGCAGGCCGGAAGGGCATATCGTCGAAGTCACGGACCGCGCCAACAAACGCGTGATCGGTCGTCTGCTCAACGAGAACGGCGCGCTGATCGTCGCGCCTGAAGACAAGCGCATCGGTCATGACATCCTGATCGCGCAGAACACCAAGAAGGCCAAGGTCGGCCAGGTGGTGGTGGTCGAGCTCACCGATTTCCCGAGCCGTCACTCGCAGCCGCTCGGCCGCGTGGTGGAAGTGCTCGGCGATATCGACGACCCGGGCATGGAAATCGAAATCGCGGTGCGCAAGTACGGCGTGCCGCACGAATTCAGCCAGTCCGCGCTCGACGAAGCCGCGAGACTCCCCGACGAAGTCCGACCGGTTGACGCGCGTCATCGCATCGATCTGCGCGACGTGCCGCTCGTCACGATCGACGGCGAAGATGCCCGCGACTTCGACGACGCAGTCTATTGCGAGCCGGTTCAGGTCGGCCGTGGCGAAGGCTTCCGCCTGATCGTCGCGATCGCGGACGTCTCGCACTATGTGCATCCGAAGAGCGGGCTCGACGCGGATGCGCTCGAACGCAGCACCTCGGTGTACTTCCCGCGCCGCGTGATTCCGATGCTGCCGGAGAAGCTGTCGAACGGTTTGTGCTCGCTGAACCCGAACGTCGACCGTTGCGTGCTGGTGTGCGACATGATCGTCACCGCGCGCGGCGAAGTGAAGGCGTATCAGTTCTATCCGGGCGTGATGCACTCGGCGGCACGGCTGACCTATACGGAAGTGGCCGCGGTGCTGAAAAACACCAAGGGTCCGGAGGCCGCGCGCCGCGCCGCCTTGCTGCCGCAACTGCAGAATCTGTATGGCGTCTACAAGTCGCTGTTCGCCGCACGCCAGAAGCGCGGCGCGATCGACTTCGATACGACCGAGACGTACATCGTTTGCAACGCGCAGGGCAAGATCGAACAGATCATTCCGCGCACCCGCAACGACGCACACAAGCTGATCGAGGAATGCATGCTGGCCGCGAACGTCTGCGCGGCCGACTTCCTCAAGCGCAACAAGCACCCGGGTCTGTTCCGCGTGCACGCCGGGCCGACCGCCGAGAAGCTCGAGAATCTGCGCACCTTCCTGCGCGGCATGGGCCTTTCGCTCGCCGGCGGCGACAAGCCGCACGCCAGTGATTACGCCGCGCTGATGGCGCAGATCCGCGAGCGGCCGGACGCGCAGATGTTGCAGACCATGCTGCTGCGCTCGATGCAACAGGCTGTCTACAGTCCCGACAACATCGGCCACTTCGGTCTCGCGTACGAGGCGTATGCGCACTTCACGAGCCCGATTCGCCGCTATCCCGACCTGCTCACGCACCGCGCGATCTACGCGATTTTGCAAGGCCGCAAGTATCAGCCGGAACCGCCGCAAGGCGTCGAGTTGAACACGGCGCTGTCGCCGCGCGCCCGCGCGATGCAGCAGGCCGACGAGGAAAAACACGGCGCTCGCAACAAGTCGAAAGACGTGGCGATCTGGGAAGAACTCGGTCTGCATTGCTCGGCGAACGAACGCCGCGCAGATGAAGCATCGCGCGACGTGGAAGCCTGGCTCAAGTGCTACTTCATGCGTGACAAGCTCGGCGAAGAGTACGGCGGCATGGTGAACGGCGTGACGTCGTTCGGCATTTTCGTGCAACTCGACTCGCTCTTTATCGAAGGCCTCGTGCACGTCACCGAACTGGGCTCGGACTACTTCCAGTACGACGAGATCAAGAACGAGTTGCGCGGCGAGCGTACCGGTATTCGTTATCGCCTGTCGGATCGGGTGCGGGTGCAGGTGAGCCGCGTCGATCTCGATGCGCGCAAGATCGACTTCCGCCTCGTGCGCGATACGCCGATCAAGCCGCCGGCGAGTCGTCCGGCTCTCGCCGACAAGGCATCCGGCGAAAGCGGCGGCGCACGCGTGCGGTCGTTGCCGCCGGTGGATGGCGGTGCGGGTGGCGCGGCAGCGCCGGGCGGCCGGCGCAAGAAGGCCGCGCCGGCGCAAACCGCGGCCGTCAAGGAAGCGCGCGCGGCACGCGGCGCGGCGAAGAAACACGGCGGCGCGCCGGCCAAGTCGGCCTCGAAACCGCAGGCCCGCAAGAAGCGCTGAAGTCGTATGAAGGCTTGAACCGCGCGCATCGGGTACGTTGAAACGTACCGGTTGCGCGCGGTCTTCGTTTCATCGCAATGAAGTCAGTTACCGAAGCAGCGACTCAAGCAACACAGCAAGCAGGTTCGCATTCATCACAGCAGCGCGCTTTCAAAGCGCGCTCAATCAAAGGTTTGTCAGTCATGTCACGTCTCAAGGTTCTATACGGTTTCCACGCAGTGACCGCACGTATGCGGCACGATGCGTCGACGGTCGAAGAGGTTTACTACGACGCCACGCGCAAAGACCGTCGCATGACCGAGTTCCTGCACGCGGCGAAAGAAGCCGGCGTGCGTCTGATCGCCGCCGACGAAACGCGTCTGTGGGGCCTCTCGCATACCGAACGGCACCAGGGCGTGGTGGCGCGTGCGGGCGATATGCCGCTCGCGCAGAATCTGGCCGAACTGCTCGACGGCATCAACGGTTCGCCGTTGATTCTCGTGCTGGACGGCGTGACCGATCCGCACAACCTCGGTGCTTGCCTGCGCGTGGCCGATGCGGCCGGCGCGCACGCGGTGATCGCACCGCGTGACCGCGCGGTGGGGTTGAACGCGACGGCAGCGAAGGTGGCGAGCGGCGCGGCCGACACCGTGCCGTACATCACCGTCACGAATCTGGCGCGTGCGCTGCGTGAGTTGAAGGACGCGGGCGTGTGGGTAGTCGGTACCGCCGGCGAGGCCACCAAGAGCCTCTACGAGACCGAACTCGACGGTCCGGTCGCACTGGTGATGGGTGCCGAAGGCGAGGGCATGCGCCGCCTCACGCGCGATACCTGCGACGTGGTCATGCAGATTCCGATGGCGGGTACGGTCGAAAGCCTGAATGTGTCCGTGGCGAGTGGCGTGTGTCTGTTTGAAGCCGTGCGCCAGCGGTCGGTGAAGAAGTAAACTCCGGTAAACTCATCGTTTTTACTGCTCGCCTGCATTCCCCATGACCCAAGACGAACTCAAGCAACTGGTCGGCCAGGCCGCCGCCGACTATGTGAACGCCAACGTGCCGGAAGGCTCCGTGATCGGCGTCGGCACCGGCTCCACCGCGAACTGTTTCATCGACGCGCTAGCCGCCAGCAAGACCCGTTATCGCGGCGCGGTGTCGAGCTCGCTCGCCACCACCGCGCGTCTGCAATCGCACGGCTTCAAGGTGCTCGACCTGAACGAAATCGATTCGCTGCCGGTGTATGTGGACGGCGCCGACGAGATCGACCACAGCGGTGCGATGATCAAGGGCGGCGGCGGCGCGCTGACGCGCGAGAAAATCGTCGCGTCGGTGTCGGACGTATTCGTCTGCATCGCCGATGCGAGCAAGCTGGTCGACACGCTCGGCAACTTCCCGCTGCCGATCGAAGTCGTGCCGATGGCGCGTACCGCGATCGGCCGCCGCGTGACAGCGCTCGGCGGCGTGCCGGTGGTGCGCGTGACCATGGAAGGTGTGCCGTTCATTACCGATAACGGCAACGAGATCATCGACGTCAAGGGTCTGCGCATCAGCGACCCGCGCGCGCTGGAAATGCATATCAATGCATGGCCGGGCGTGGTCACGGTAGGCCTGTTCGCGGGCCGCGGCGCGAATCTGTGCATGCTCGGCACGGATACGGGCGTCGAGACGATCGAATACAGCAAGAGCTGATCGACGTCCTAAAGCACTCCTGCGCGAGCCTGCTTTAGCGGGCTCGCTCTGCTGCATTGGCGAGGCTCCGACCAGCATCAGCGCGCGGCGCGCCCAATCGCCTGCATCATTCGCTGCAAATACTGATCCACTGAGAACTCGGTTTGCGCATCGGCGAGCGCCTGATCCGCGAGGCGCTGCGCCATGACCGGATCATCGCGCAATGTGCCGATCGCATCGGCCAGCGCGGCCACATCCCCCGGTTTCACGAGCCAGCCATTGCGCCGATGCCGCACGATCTCGGTCACGCCGCCCGCGGCCGCTGCGATCACCGGGCGCGCAGCCGCCATGCCTTCGACGATCACCCGCCCGAACGGCTCCGGCTCGGTCGAGGTGTGCAAGATCACATCCATCGCTTTCATCCACACGGGCACGTCGTCCTGAAAGCCCGCGAAATGCACGCGATCCGCGACGCCCAATGCCTCGGCCTGCTCATGCAGTCGTTGCGCGTACGCGTCCTCGCCGAAGAGCGGTGCACCGACCAGCACCAGGTGCACGCCGGGCAGTCGCGCCATTGCTTCGAGCGCAATGTGCTGACCTTTCCACGGCGCGAGACGGCCGAACAAACCAGCAAGCCACGCATGCTCGGGCAGACCCAGTCGCCGGCGCAGTGTGGCTATGTCGCTGTCGTCGATGCGTTTGAACGCGTCGGCGTCGACCCCGTTATAGATGACCGGCACCGAGTCGGCCGCGATGCCCGTCAGCGCGATCAGCGAGCGCTTCGATGCCTGCGAATTCGCAACCACGTGGTCAACCGCGAGGCGCACCAGCCACTTGATGATGCTTAACTGCACGCGTCCGAAATGCTCGCGCGTGAGGATGTCGTGCTGATACCAGATCACTGGTTTGCGATGCAGCGGTTTGCCGAGCGCGCCGAGCACGAGTGCCTTTTGTGTGTTGAGAAACAGCACGTCGAATTTTCGCGCGCGCGCCGCGATTGCGCGGACCTGGCGCAGGATGCCGGGCACAACGCGCAGGCAGTTCAAGCCGGACGCTTGCCGAACGATGCCCGACACGCGCGCGTCATTTAACACTTGCACGCGTGCGCCGAGTGTTTCGAGTCGCGCGCGAAATGGACCGTCGGAGAGCAGCACGACTTCGCTGCGCGCAATGCAACTGCCGGCCAGTTGCAGGAGCGCGAATTCGGCGCCGCCGAGTTGGCCGCTCTGGTCGACGAATAGCACGCTCGGCATGGTCGGTGAGAGCGTTGCCGAGCTTGCCGCCGATGCCGATGATGCGGGCGCGGCAGATGGATCGATCAGGGCCGGCTGAACCAGCGGCAAGGAATGAGCGAGGGGCGTAGCGTCGATCGTCGGGCGCATAAAGTGCAAAGTCGGGCGAAGTGATTGGACTCGCCATTCGCAAGAAGCGAATAGCGAGTCTTCATTATTCGCGGACTGTCGCGCGTCGAATGTGGGCATACGCACGCACGGCAAATGATGCGGCACTTACACTCGTTGCTATGGCCATGGGTCGTTAATCAATAGGCGGGGAGATCATGAAAGTGGCGATCGTGCACGACTGGCTCGTCGCACCTGGCGGCGCCGAGAAAGTGCTCGAACAGATCATCGAGTGCTTTCCCGATGCCGATCTCTTCAGCCTCGTCGATTTCCTCGAAGACCGCAGGCCGGTAGGCGGCAAACCCGTCACCACGTCGTTCATCCAGGGGCTGCCGTTTGCGCGGCGCCACTATCGCGCGTATCTGCCGTTGATGCCGCTCGCGATCGAGCAGTTCGATCTCTCGGGTTACGACCTAATCATCACGAGTTCCTATGCGGTCGCCAAGGGTGTGCTGGTCGGCCCGGATCAGACGCACGTGAGCTATGTGCATTCGCCGATGCGCTACGCGTGGGATCTGCAGCACCAGTATTTGCGCGAAGCTAATTTGACGCGCGGGCCGAAGTCATGGCTCGTGCGTGCGTTGCTTCATTATCTGCGCGGCTGGGATTCGCACTCGGCGAACAGCGTCGATCGTCTGATCGCGAATTCGCAATTCGTCGCGCGGCGCGTGATGAAAACTTACCGGCGCGATGCCGCAGTGATTCCGCCGCCCGTCGACGTGCACAAGTTCGAACTGTGCACGCACAAGGAAGACTTCTATCTGACCGCCTCGCGGATGGTGCCTTACAAGCGCATTGAACTGATCGTCGAAACCTTCAACGCGACGCCGCACCGCAAGCTGATCGTGATCGGCGACGGACCGGAGATGGCGGCGATTCGCGCCAAGGCCGGTCCGAATGTGACGATCCTCGGCTATCAGCCGTTCAAGGTTCTCAAGGATCATCTGCAACGCGCGCGCGCCTTCGTGTTCGCCGCCGAGGAAGACTTCGGCATCGTCGCGCTCGAAGCACAGGCGTGCGGCACACCGGTCATTGCGTTCGGCAAGGGCGGGGCGCTCGAAACAGTGGTGCCGATCGGCGAGGCACGTCCTACCGGCGTGTATTTCGCGCGCCAAACGGTCGTGTCGATGCTCGACGCGATCGACCGCTTCGAACGGCAGAGTGAACAGATCACACCGGCGGCATGCCGCGCGAATGCGGAACGTTTTTCCGCGGCGGTTTTCCGGCGCGCCTTCATGGCTGAGGTGACGCGCACGATCGCGGCATCGGGCTGGCGTCTGCGGGTCGCGGCAGCAGAGCGCGTCGAACCCGATCTGGCCACCGGGGATCTCGGGTGGCCCGGCGAACGCGCGCAAGGAGGCAGTTGGGGACGTTGACGCGCTCGCGTGCAGACCATGAAGCGCGACAGATTATCTCTTTATTCGCATATTGCGAACTTCGCCATATGCGAATAAAATGACTTCGTCGTACCGCAGTAAGCCATAGTGGGCTGTTCGGCCTATGCCGCCCGGCTGACTATCGGTGTCGAACCCGTCCCTTAGCCTCGCAGGTAGAGCGTGCTTGTCCAGTGCGCGTGTGCATGCGAGGAAATACGATGCGGGTCATTTCAAAGAAAGCGTTGCTGGACTTCATAAAGAGACATCCGGAGGCGCGCAGTGCGCTGTTGACGTGGTACTCACTGGCGCAGGCTTGCCTCGCGTATGGCTATAACGACCTGGAGCAGACGTTCGCGGGCGTGGACTACGTACCGCCGCAATACACCGTTTTCGATGTAGGCGGCAACCGGTTCCGGATCATCGCGGCGATTCCCTACAACAGGCAGTCGTTGTTCGTTCGTCACGTATTGACGCATACGGAATACGACCTTTGGACGAGGAAGAATCTAAACTTATGAATGCCGATCGCCTTCCGGGAGCCTTTCCCGACATCGCTCAAACCTGGGCTGCCCTGCAAACCCAGTTGCCGATCACACCCATTCGTAATGAGCAGGACTATCAGAAGATGGTGCGGCTCGCCAACGCGCTCGCCGATCATCTGAACGGTAACGAGAAGGATCCGCTGGCCGATCTGTTCGCGATCGTCACCGACCTGATCGAAAGCTGGGAAGTGAACAACGTGACGATCCCGAAAGCGGAGCCGCGTGAGGTGTTGCGGCATCTGCTGGAAACGCACGGGCTCAAGCAGAAGGACCTGATCGGTATCGCATCGCCCACCGTGGTGAGCGATATTCTCGCGGGCCGGCGCGCCATCAGCAAAAAGGTGGCGAAGGCACTGGCCGCGCGTTTTCATACCGACGTCAGCGCGTTTCTGTAAACGAACGCGGCGCACAGCGCCAGTTGTGCGCCAATAAAAAAGGGCTGCGCCTCGATCCGGCGCAGCCCTTTCGCTTTACTGCTTTTAACCCGATCTATCGTGATCCGTGCGTATCGAGCGGATCGCCGGCGGAGTAGGTGTATGCGTAGGCATAGTCGTACGTGCCGTTCTTGTTGTGGCTCTTGAGCGGCACCGCATTCATCACGCCTCCCACCACCCGGGCCCGCGCGCGCCGCAGTTTCTTCAGCGCGTCGGCCACGTGACCCTCTGTGTGAGCGCCGGAGCGCATGACCAGCACCGTCGACCCCGCGATATGCGCAATCACCGCCGCATCGGCCACCGCCAGCAGCGGTGGCGTATCGACGATCACCAGATCGAACTCCTGCTCGAAGCGCGCGAGGATTTCTCCGAAGCGCGACGACGTCAGAATCTCGGACGGATTCGGTGGATAAGCGCCCGCCGCGATGAAGTGCAAGCCATCCACGCCCGTGGCGCGAGCCGCGGCTTCGAGATCGACCTGACCCGTCAGCAGTTCGGTCAAACCGCCATTCGGCGAGCGGCCGAGATACTGCGCGAGACGGCCGCGCCGCAGATCGGCGTCGATCAGCAGCACGCGCTTGCCCGATTCCGCGATCAATGCAGCGAGGTTCGCGCACAGAAAGCTTTTGCCGTCCGAAGGCGCGGGACTCGTGATCGCTACGATGCGGTTGGGCGCATCGACCAGGCCGAATTGCAGCGTGGCGCGCAGCCCACGCAGGCCTTCCACCGTGGAGTCGTACGGATGGGTCTTCACCAGCAGCGGCCGCATCGGCGTTTTGCCCGACGCAATGACGGTTTGCGTACCGACGGGCACCTGCCCCTGGCGGGCCGCCGCCGAACCAGGCCGAAGCGCTCGCATGACGCCCGACGATCCCGCGGACACTTCGGTCGGTGTCGACCTGGGGCCGGGCAGCGCTGCGGCGCGCATGGCGCTCAACTGCCGGTCGCTGCGCGCCTGTTCCGGGCTGAAGGCGATCGAGCCGAAGATCGGCAACTGGAAGCGCCGCTCGACGAACTCAGGATCGGCCACGCCGGTAAAGAACGTGTGCCGGCAAAACGCGAACAGAATCCCGCCGATGATGCCGAGCAGCGTGCCCGCCGAAATGATCAGCGCCGATTTGGGCCGCACCGGCTGGGACGGTAGCAAGGCGGCGTCGATGATATGCACGTTGCCGATCGTGCCGGCACGCGAAATCGACAGCTCCTGGGTTTTATTCAGCAGCGCCACATAAATTTCCTCGGCAACCTTCGCATCGCGCTGCAAGGAAAGGGCGTTGCGTTCGGAGCTCGGCAGCGTGCTGAAGTGATCCTCGAAACGGGCTTTTTCGCGCGACATCGCCGCCAGTTGCGCGTCCACCTGTTGCACCTCCGGGCTTTCTTCCGTGAAGCGCTGCAGCAGTTGCGCGCGCTGGATGCGCAGCGTCGCAATCTGCTTTTCGTAGTCCAGACCACCGGCGAGGTAGACGCCGGCCTCCTGGGTCGGCTGGAACGATCCGGCTTTCGACTGGTACTCCGACAACGCGGTCTCGGTCTTTTTCACCTCGGCACGCAGACGCGGCAATTCACTGTTCAGGAAGCTCAGCATGTGGCTCGCTTCTTCCTGCGCGCGTTCTGTACGTTGCGCCAGATACGACGCCGCCACCGCATTGGTGATCGCGGTGATCGCGTGCGGATCGGTGCCCATGTACGACAGTTGCACGACACCGGTGTCGCGGCCCTTTTCGGCTACCTGCAATCCGGACGACAGGGCGGCGACCGCGTCCAGTTGATTGAAACGCGTCACGTAGAACTCGGTGCCGGGACGGGCCACCAGCGTCTTGACGAACAGTGTGACGTCGTTGCCGCTTGCTTCCTGACCCGCCACCCCGGTGAGGATCTGCTGCCCGAACGAGTCCGTCAGCTCATAGCGGCCGTAATCGAGCACGTGCAGTGTCAGGTGCGCGCCTTCCAGCGATTTCGGCACCGTGATCGACCCGACTTCGAATTGCTCGCCGCCCCACGCATACGAGTCCATTCCGAAGGCCGCGCCGAGCGGGCGGCCCGGATGCGCGAACCACGACGAAATCTTGCCGAGCACCGGCATGGTCTTCGCCGCCGTGCTGAAGTTCAGTTTGAACTGCTCGACCACCGGCTCGACCACCGCGCGGCTCTTGATGATTTCGATTTCCGCTTCGGTGCGCATCGGGGCCACCGAAGGCACGAGTGACGGCGTGTTCTGACTCTGCGAACCGTTGTTGCCGGTCTGCGTGTCGACCTGAAGCAGGGCGTCGGCGGAGTAGATCGGCGTGGCGAGCTTCGTATAGATCACCGCGGCGAGTATCACGCAACCGGCAATGGCGAGCACCCACCAGATCTGATCCATGATCATGCGCAGCAAGTCGCGCATCACCGCATCTTCGTCGCTGTTGGGCGCCGGTCCGTGATCCAGCATGTCGTACGTACTCATAGGAATACTCCGTTGCGAGCGTTGTTCACCGGCCCAACTGCACCGTGTAGAAGATGGACTGCAGAGTCGGCGTGATCTGTTCGAGTGCGCGGTTAAAGCGTGCTGCGCTCGAGACCTGCACGTACACCACATCTTTCGGCTGGAGTTCGAACTTGGTCATCAGCATCAACGCGTCGACCTGGGTCATGTCGAGCTGATAGACGTCGGGCGTGAGCGTCTTGTCGGCGCCGCGCAGCACGTAGACGAAGCGCGGGTCGCCGGTCTTGACGTCGAGGCTGCCGGCGCCGGTCAGCGCATCGGCGAGCGTCAGGCGGCCGCGGTTCATCGGCAGCGAGGTCGGCTTGTTCACTTCGCCGAGCACGAAGACGCGGCTGTTCGAGCGGTCCGGCACGTCGATGATGTCGCCGTCCTTCAGCAGCACGTTCTGTTGCGGATCGCCGGTTTCGAGCAGCGAGGCGACGTCGACCGTATAGCGCTTGCCGCTGCGGGTCACGCCCACGTTCTGCAGATCCGCATCGGGCAATGCGCCGCCTGCGCGATTGATCGCGTCGAGCACGGTCAGCGGCGTATCGGTGATCGCTTCGGAGGCGGGCGTGCGCAGATTGCCGGTCACCTGCACCGACTGACTGTTGAAACCCGACACGCGCACATCGAGCTGAGGATTGCGAATCGTCTTCGCGAGGCCCCTCGTCAGCGATTCCTGAACCTGCTGCGCGGTCATGCCGAGCACCTTGACGCGGCCCACGCGCGGGAAAAAGATCGTGCCGTTGTTGGCGACGCGCACGGTCAGTCCGCCTTCGCCGCCGCCTGTCAGCGTCGGCGCGATCGGTGTCGCGCCTTGCGTCTGCGTGGGTCCGGGCGTTGGTGTTGCGCCGTTGCCGACGCCCGGCAGCGGCGGCACGCCGCCCAGTGTGCCGCCGGTCAGTTCCGGATGATCCCAGACGATGATGCTCAACTGGTCGCCGATGCCGAGCCGGTAGTCGTAAGCACCGCGCGTCTGCGGCGTCAGGCACGACAACGGGCAGGCGGCCGGTACCGCGGCCGCGCGTTGCTGGCGAAAATAGCCGACGTCGATCGTGTGCACCGGAAACTTCGCGGCGGTCTGCTCCGGCGGAGCGGGCGGCTCCAGCCGGTTGGTGTCCAGATAGGGTCCTGGCGCCAGCGCACAGGCGCATAGAGATGTGGCCGCGAGCCCTGCGGCAATCGTTCTGATAGTCATTTTGGTGGTCCCTCGCGTGAAGCCGCGCACTGTTCGGTCAGCGCGCCGCCTCCTGCCATGCCCCGCGCATTGCGCGTAAACCAACTCTCCATTTGCGAAGCGCGAGTGCCACGCCGCCGCGCTCGAATGCCAACGACAATGCGCGCAGGAACCCCGGGTCCGCGCGATCGCCGATCAGCGTCGAGTAAACGACGAACGCCCATCGGCCGGGAGGCGTCAGGTATTCGCACATGATGAGTCGGAGATTGAATGACGCGTTATAGAAAGCGGCGTCGTTAAATGTGAAGCGCTGGTCTTCGTCGCTGCGCTGGGCCGGGAAGTGCTCCACCAGCAGCGTCGGGTCGTAAATCAGGGTCCAGCCGCGCCGCTCTACGTCCAGACTGAATGCCATCTCGCAGTGAACCTGCGCGCCGGTGCCGCGCAAGCGGGCGTCGAAGCGCAGCGTGCCGATCGCCTCGCGGCGAAACGCCATGTTGACGCCCTTGAGCACCTGGACTTCGCGTGCCGAGCCGTGGCCGATATGGTGATTGCCGATGGTCCGGCCATACCAGCGCACGATGCCCACGCGCAGCTTCTGCCCCTGCAGAATGCCATTGCGTTCATGCACGATGTCGCGTCCGCCGAGGCCGCCGAGTGCCGGATCGCTTTCGAACGCGCGGACGATCCGCGTGATCCAGTCGGAATGCGGCGCGGCATCGTCGTCGGTGAAGCAAAGCACGTCGCCACTGGCGCTGTCGATGCCGAGGTTGTAGGCGGCGACCACGCCCGGCTTGTGCACCAGCACGATCCAGCGGCGCGGGTCGGGCCGGTTCGCTTCGCGCGTGCGCAGCCAGTCGAGCGTCGCGTAATCGTCGTGGCGTGCGATCACGATCACTTCGTCGGCGCGGCGCTCCTGTGCATCGAGCGCCGCGAGGCAGCGCGCGAGATCGGCGGTGCGCCGGTACGTCGGCACGATCACGGAGACTTTCAGGGACGGTTTCCGGAGTGGCATGATCAGAATGCGTTGCGGCCGACGAACCCCTTGAAAATCGTGATGAACACGATCTTCATGTCGAACCAGAACGACCAGTTGTGGATGTAGAAGAGATCGAATTTGACGCGCGTTTCCATCTTTTCGACCTTGGTGGTGGCGCCGCGATACCCGTTCACCTGCGCCCAGCCGGTGATGCCCGGCTTGATCCGGTAGCGGTTCATATAGCCGTACACCTGATCCTTGTAGAGATCGTCGTGCTCGACCGCATGCGGACGCGGACCGACCACCGACATCTGGCCGAGCAGCACGTTCAGGAATTGCGGCAGTTCGTCGAGACTGGTGCGGCGCATGAAGCCGCCGAGTTTCGTGATGCGCGCGTCGTTGCGCGCGGCCTGCGTGACCTGGCCGTGGGCTTCGTGGTGCACGGTCATCGAACGGAACTTGTAGATCGCGAACGGATGGCCGTCCACGCCTTTACGGGTCTGGCGGAAGAACACCGGCCCGGGCGAGCTCAGCTTGATGCCGATCGCGAGTGCGATGAACACGGGCGCGAGCGCGAGCAGCGCGGCCGCCGCGAACAGGCGGTCGAAGATCAGCTTGGGCCACATCTGCGGCGACGGGATGGGCGTGGCGCTCAGATTGAGCGTCGGTAAACCGACGACGTCGACCAGCGCGTGGTTGAACAGCGAGAGGCTGCGCACATCGGGTATGAAGCGCAGATTCACGAAGTCATGCCTGAAGAGGCGCGTGAAGCGATAGATCGTATGTTCTTCCGAAAGCGGCAACGCGAGCCACACTTCGTTCACGTGTTCGTCGCGCACCTTGGCGGCGAACGCATTCAGATCGGTCAGCACCGGCAGGCGGCTGAGCCGCGCGCCATAGGTGCCGGCCGCTTCGATGCTGGTGTCGAAGACGCAGACCGGCTTGAAGCCGGCTTGCGGCGCATGGTCGAGATGCGCGAGCAAGGTGCGCGAGAAGCCGGGCGCACCGACGATCGCGACCGTGCGGAAATTCATGCCGCGCCGGCGCACGCTGCGCAGGGCCACATGCACGAGGCACTTGGTGGCGATGATCAGCGCGCCGGAGATCAGCGTCGAGTAACCGAACCACAGGCGCGAAAGCGCATCCATGCGGTGCAGCGTGAACGCCAGAACAAGGGCGGTGGCGACCACCACCAGCCATGCGGCGGCGACTCTCAGCAGCATGGAGGGCAGTGCCTTGCCACGCCACGTTTCATAGACGCCGAAACCGGGAAACATCAACAGCACGAGCACGCAGTTAAAGGCGATCAGGAGACGCTCGGTGTCCGACAACGCAATCGGCGTCGAAAAGCGCATCCCGTGAGCGAGCAGCCCGCCCGCAATCACAAAGAGTGCGTCGAGACATCGCGCAGTATTCCTGAACATAATGATCTACCCTGTAATCGAACGATGCAGCCTTGAGTTGACTGCTTATTCGACGGTCTCGGCCTGGCGAAGACGCGGCAGCAGGCGGTCGAATTCCCGCTTGACGAGGCCGTAGCATTCGCAGGCGCGCGCTTCGAGACCCTTGCGATCGAGTATCTTGATGTGGCCGCGGCTGTGATGAATCAGGCCTTCGTCGTGCAACTTGCCGGCCGCTTCGGTGATGCCTTCGCGGCGCACGCCGAGCATGTCGGCGATCAGTTGCTGGGTGACCGTCAGATCGTTCGACGCCACGCGATCCACTTCAATCAGCAGCCAGCGGCACAGTTGCTTGTTCAACGCGTGGTGGCGATTGCAGGCGGCGGTCTGCGCGACCTGCGTGAGCAGGGCGTGCATGTAGAGCAGCATCAGGCGGCGCAGGAAGTCGGAGCGTGCGAATTGCTGCTTGAGCGCCTGTGCGTTCATCCGGTAGGCGAAGCCGGCGCATTGCACCTGCACGCGGTTCGGCATGGTTTCGCCGCCCGTGAGCACCGGCACGCCGGTCATGCCTTCGCGGCCGACCGCGGCGATTTCGACCGAACTACCGTCTTCCATCGTCGAGAGCATCGAGATGATCGCGGTGGTCGGGAAGTAGACGTGATGGATCCGTTGACCTGAGTCGCACAGCAGTTGCTCGGTGCGCAGATGAACCAGTTCGAGATGAGGGGCAAGTGCTTGCCATTCGTGGGACGGCAATGCGCCGAGCAAATGGTTGCCGTGCAGGTCTGATTGAAGTGTCAACATGATCGGTCCTCGCTGAAGCCGCGCACAACGCAACCTCGTGTTTTTGATCCGATGCCTGCATCCTTGAATGAACGACGTGCCGCTTGGCGAGCAGCGAGGATGAACAGGAACGGCCCCGTTTTGGCCTGGTGCGCCACCGCCGTTCTTGTCGATCTCGTCACGGCGACGCGGTGTTGCGCTCTTTCTTTAGCGAGGAGCGTGCCAACCCTAGGGAAAACGAGTGCTGGTGCGGCGCAGCGAACAAAGCCCGAGCAGCGCGGGAAGCCAAAAGTGGCTTTTTGTTTCAATTCTGTACAACGCCTGCTTAATGCGCGCCCCCGGTGAGGGGTATTTTTATTCGAGTCAAGCCCTTGATCGGATTGGGTTAGCGGCTGATGAGCATCCCTATGCGGGGGCTGTCTCACGGATGAACCAGCCTTTGTGTGTGCGTTATCGGGGGCCGTCCGGGTTGTGCCGGATTTGATTCAGATGTGTTCCATGCATTGCGTACGGTGGCGTACGCAACGCCTTTTTTGAAGACCGGAAAGTCGCAAAAAAACCAACAGTGACTCCGCAGACCAGACAGGTGGATTCGCGCAGCGCGAGGTTTTACGCGCCTTGCGAAGGGATAGCTAGTTCAGGGGCGACATTCATCCGTAGATGGTGGCGGATATCGCATTGATCGCGCGGACTTCGCCGGCGGGCGCCGCGCATGTTGCATCAGCTTTAAACGCCGCGTTAGATGCGTGCGCAACGAGTTTCTCAACGGGGATGAGCGGTACGGCGCAGGGGCGGTTCGGCGGCAGATGGAACCAGTCGTGCGCGGCGCGGTAATGCGTGTCAATGATATGAACGAAGCGTGCAAAGCGCTTCGCTTCGATAATCAACTGCCAGCCGTCGGCGGTACGCTCGGCGCGGACCGTCAGACCGAGGTCGTGTCGTTCGCGGGCGCGCCGCTCTGGCAGATGAACCGCTTCTGACACGATCTTGCCGCTCGCCGGATCGCGCAGTGTTGCAATCGTGACGTCGTGGGCGCGCGGCCCGAAGCGGTATGCGTGCGTGAAATCGAAGAACTGGCCGAGGTGCCCGGCCGCGCCGATACGCTGCGCGCTGTGCGGCGCCAGTTCGACCGCGCGGCTGGCCGACGCGACCTTGACGCTGCCGTCGCGCAGGCAGACCAGCTCAAGTTGAGCGTGCAACGGCTCGGCACGTTCGTTCAGCAGATGGATATCGAGGCCGTTGAGGCCTTCGTCGGTCATGACCACCTGGATGGGTTGCAGCGTCCGCGCGAGGCCGTGCAGGGCGCTTTTAGGCCGTCCTGTGGCGTCGATCAAGCCCCAGCCTGCGCCCGGCTGCAGATCCTGAAGCTGCCAGACCAGCGCGCCGCCGCACGCCGAGCCGGCGCGCCGCCATTCGGCGAATACGTCGCCCATCAGGTCGGCGACCACCGCGCGCGACAGATCCAGGTAGCGCTCAGGGTCTTCGTACCGCAACTGTGCCGGCTCGATGCCGTAGAGCGTCTGAAGATAGTGGTCGCGCACGTCGTCGAAGTCCCAGCCGGCGCCGGGGTCGCGCGGCACGGCTCTTTTCCAGCGCGGATCGTGCAGATGAATCGTGCCCAGCGCGTCGTGCAAGGTGGCGTCGTCCGGCGCGTTGGCGAAGGCGAGGCATTCGGCGGCGAAACGGACCTGCGCGCGGCGCACGTCGTCGAGTGGGCGTTGATAGGCGCCGACTCCGTAGTAATGCGTGATGCCCTCGTTAGTCGAAAACGGCCACGCGCCGCCCGAGGGCGAGTTGCTCACATACGGTACGTCTGCGCGCTCGCGCGCGGCGATGGCGGGTAGCTGTTCGGTAAAAAGTGGTTGCGCGCGCATTGAAGCGGGCAGGCCGAACATGGCCGCCTGCTGGTCGACTTCACTGCCGCCGCACAACACCGCGAGCGATGCGAAGCGCCTTGTGCGGGTCAGAAATTGCGTCGCTTCGCGCTCGATGGAAGCACCGAAGGCGGCATCGGTCGGGTAGTCGAAATTCGCCAGCGCGAAGTCTTGCCAGACGAGGAGGCCGTATTCGTCAGCCAGTGCGTAGAACGCGTCGGACTCGTACACCATCGTGCCGCCTACCCGCAGCATGTTCATGCCGGCATCGCGAGCGAGCGCGAAAGTGTGGCGCAGTTGTGCCTCGGTGCCGGTCAACGTGACGAGATCCGCGCTGGTCCAGCAGGCGCCACGGCAGAACACCGGTGTGTCATTTACGCGCAATGCGAAGCCCGTACCGTCCGCGCCGCGATCCACTTCGATGCTGCGAAAGCCGATGAATCCCAATGACTGGGATATCGCGTGTTCGTCATCAAGCTGCAACGTCAGAGGATATAGAGTGGGCTCGCCGTGCGTGTGGGGCCACCAGCGTTCGGCATGCGGCACACGCACGCTTCCGGTCAGTGTATATGCATCGTTCCATTGCAAAGACGAAACACAACCGCCGCAATTTAACGTTGCGGTGCACGTGTCGACGTCATGCGGATGCACGAAATGTAGCGTAAGCGAAACAACGCCGTCGTCGTCTTCGAGGCGGTTTGTCAGATCAATCGTGTCGAATGCGTGCGGCGCGTCGCTCAACATTTCAATCGGCCGCCATGGGCCAACTGCCTGCACCGATGGACACCATCCCGGCATATGACCGAGCAGGGTGGTGCGCACGTTGCGCAAGGTGGGTGGCGTGGCGAGCCGTGGCCGCCAGCGGGCACGTGAGCGTTTGGCCGCCAGCGCCGGGGTCAGCGAGCGAAAGCACAGCGCGAGTGTCGCACTGCCGTGCAGTTCGATGTCGAGATCGTGCGCGACGAACATCGAATCCGACTCGATAAGCCTGATGCCGTCGAGCCAGACTTCGGCGAGCGTGGCGAGGCCGTGCAGGCGCAGGCGGCGTTTGCCTGTGCCTGTCAGCGTGAGCCGGTACCAGTGATCGTCGAAGGCAAGCGGCGGTGGATTCGCGGTGTCCAGCAGGCCCGCGGCACGGCGCGCGCTTGCCACCGTACCGGGTACTTGCGCGGCGAGCCAGCCCTGCGCGGGCAAGTCGGAGGGGGAGGCACATGCGCCGGCCGGCGTGCTGACGCACTGCCAGCCTGTGTCGAGTGGCTGTGGCCAGAGGTCATGGGGTGAGGCAACCGCCGTGATAGCGCCGGCAGCGTCATCAACTTCGGCCGCCTCCGGCGTCTTGGCAAAGGTCACCGGAAGCGAGCCGCCTGCATCCGGTACCCGGTCATTCGTCAGCACATCCACGGCGATTTCCTGAAGCTCGAAACGAGCTCGTTACAGCACAAGCGCGGCGAGTGGCGGCAGCGTCTTTTCATAGGCGCTTTCGAGCACGTCGAAGCAGTCTTCACACGAATCGCGGCGTCCGCGCGTGATCGCTCGCACGAGCCTGAACTGCATCACCATCGACTCCGACGCGATACGCTGCGCCGCCTCCGGGATCGCCGCCGGCATGTCGAAGCCTTGCGCGGAGAGCCACAACAGATACTTCGAGAGAAATTCGAAGTTCGCGCCGAGCTGCCGCATCAGGTTGAACGAGTAGGGGTGAAAGAACGCCTCGCCGCGTTCGAGCAGCGTATCGAGATGCGCGGGAAACGCGGCGCGCCACTGCGAGATCGGATTGGTCAGCGGCCGCCGGTTCAGATGCGCGCACAACAATTCCGCCGAGGCTTCGGCGAGCGCGGTGCCTTCCAGCGCGGGCCGCGCCTGCTTGGCGAATTCAACATACGGAAACAACAGATCGGGCTGCTGCGCGAATTGCGGCAGCTTGCGGAACACGCCGTCGTAGTCTTCGCCGTCGAGCAGGTGATAGCCGGTGTTGTGGAAATAGCCGAGACGGCGTGACGGGGGATCGATAAAGTCGATCCCCACCGTGGTTTTCGGATGCTCGCGCCGATATGACGTGGCGCGCGTATTCGGCAGGTAATAGCCGTCCACTTCCACCAGCACGGTATGGCCGCGCAAGGTCTGCGCGAGCACGCGGGCTTCGAGCGAGTCGTAGATCGCCAGTTCCTGCACCTGGGTGCCGTACAGCCGCTCGAGGTCTTCGAGTGGAAATTTGAAGAAGGTGAACTGATCGCCTTCGAAGTCCTGCGTGACGGTAAAGCCGAACGCCGCGCGCGGATCGAGCCCGAAGCCGTGCAGCAGTTCGATCCACAGGTCGACGTAGCAGTTGGTCTCCTGCCAGACGCGCTCGCCTTGATGCAGCGCGTGCGGTGCGTGCTGGCGCAGCGGCGTGGCGGGCGCGGCCGCGCCGCCCTGAGCCGGCAGGTCGAGCCGGCGGGGCACCGCAAAGGCGGACGGCATGCCCTTCGGCACGGGGATCAGGGATGGATTCATGCGCTATCTCCGGCACCCTGTTCAGCCACCGTGGACGCCGACTGCATGCCCTGCGCCACGCGTGCCTCGGTGTCGCCCCACAGCAGCGCGCGCACGTCGTCGGGCCACGCGTTGACGTCGAGCCCATGATGACGGAATAGCGCCAGCGTGATGCGTTCCATGCCGAAGCCGACGCAACCCGTGTGCGCCACCGTGCCGTCTTCGCACTCGATCTTCCAGATCGCGCCGAAGTGGTCCATGTGATAGTTGAACGAGAGGCACGCGGTCTTGCCGCGCGGGTCGGCCACCGGAATCAGCAGCTCGAACTTGAGCGCCTGGGCACGCTGGCTATCGGCGACGATCTTACCGCCGCGGCCGAAGAACGGATCGTTTGCGAGATCCACTTCCACCGGCAGTTGCAGCAGCGTAATCAGCAGCGAGCCGCGTTCGACCCACATCTGCCGGAATGCCATTACCTGTTCGGCGTTGCCGAGGCGCACGTATTCGCGCTGCCGGAACATCTGCATGCGGCCGGGATCGAGCGAGGGTTCGTGGCGGAAGCAATACGACAGCACGTCGATGGTGCGGCCGTCTGCGGGCAGCGGGCCGCGCCGCGCCATCACCGGATAGATCGGATAGCAGGCGGCCGGCGTAAGTACCACGCGGGTCGGTTTTTGCTGCGCCATCCATTCTTCGCTGCGTTCGTCGTCGCGCTCTGTCATCGCGTCGTCGAGTGCGCGCAACAGGCGCTGGTGGCCCATGTCGTTGCCGCAGAACGAGTGGATCGTGCCGGCGAGGTTCGGAAAGCTCTTCAGATATTCGCTGTCTTCGAAATCGGTGCGGCGCATGGCGGGCGGAAAGCGCAGCACTTCGGGCTGCTGGTCCGCGCCGAGATGCGTGATCGCCACGTTCAGACGGTCCACCACGTCTTCGAAAACCTGGCTGCGACCGTACAGGCCGTTTTCGCCGGTATCGATCAAGAGGCCCGCGGCCAGCAGCTCGTCGCGGAAAGTCGGCGCCGTGGATTCCGGAGCGGCAGCGGCGAGCGCGGCGGTATCGGTCATCGTGTTCATGTCAGGCTCTCCCCGGGGCGGCAGGGCGTTGCGCGAGCAACAGGCTCGCCGTGTTCTGCGCGATACGGTCGTTATTGATCATCAGCGGCGCGGAGTAGAGGTCGCGCAGATGCCGCCCGACGCTGTATTCGGTGCCGTTCTTGTAGCCCGCCATGCCGCAGATCATCAGCACTTCCTGCACGACTTGCAGTGCGGTGGTCGAGATGCTGGTCTTCAGCGTGTTCATGTCGGAAGCAAAGCCGAGCATCGCCGAGAGCGGCGCGTCGGCCTGGCAGCCGCCGTGTTTCGCGTGGTGGGCGGTGCGCGCGGCTTCGAGCGCGACCGACAGGCGCGCCTGCATCATCTGCAGCAGGCCGACCGCTTCGGCGAGGCGCAGGCCGGCCGGCGGAATCGAGCCGGGTTTCGAGCGGGCCTGCGCGCGAAAGAAGGCTTTCGCGCGATTCACCGCGTCGCTGGCGACGCCCGTCCATACCGAAGCCCACAGCGTGTGCGACACCGGCAGCATGGTCTGATCCGCGATATCGGCGAACGGTGTCGGCAGGATCTGCTCGGCGAGACCCGTGGCGACGAGCCGGAAGCCCTCGCTGCAGGTGCCGCGCATGCCCATCGAATCCCAGCCGCCGCGTTTTTCCAACAGCGTTTCTTCACGTAACGCCACGATCAGCACCTGGTCGGCCGCGGCCGACTCGGCGGTGCGGCGCGCGGTGACCAGGATGCCGTCGGCGTGCGCGCCGTACGAGATCGTCGGCGCGAGTTTTTCGATGCGAAAGCGCTGCTGGCCGGGCTCGCCGTCGAGTTCGACCGAGCAGGCACTGGTGCGCATGTTGCCGCCGATGGTTTCTTCGGAGGTCGCCGAAGCCAGCAGCCATTGATGTTCAACCAGTTGTGCGAGCAACTGCCGGTGCCATGCCGACTCGCTGCCATACGCCTCGATGCAGGCCACCTGGATCTGATGCATTGCATACACCATCGCAGTGGAAGCGCAGCCTTGCGCAAGCGTTTCGCAGATCGCAGCGACATCCGCGAGCGAGAGCCCGGCGCCGCCGCACGCGGCCGGCACCATCGCCGACAACAAGCGTTCGCGCTTGAGCGCCTCGAATGCTTCGTGGGGAAAGCGCGCTTCGCGGTCTACCGGATCGGCGAACTGCGCAGCCACGGCGGCGCAGCGCTGCGCCGCGGCGCGCCAGCCCGGTTCGGTTTCCACCGCGCTCAGCACGACGCTGGCGCCGGCGGGCTGTGCCGCAGCGGAGTCGGCGAGCGGCGCCGGTACCGCTGCCGTGTCCAGCAGCGGGGCGTTCATGCCGCCGCCTTCGCCTGTTGGAGCTCGGTGACCGCGGCGGCCATCGAATCGATGCTGGAGAACAGCCGGCGCGTCAGCATGCGATCCGGAATCTCGATGCCGAATTCATCTTCGATAGCCAGCATCAGATGCACGGTGGCGAGCGAGGACAGGCCGGCGGCGTACAGATCGGCGTCGTCGGCCAGGGTGTCCGGCGCGACGTCGAGACGGGCCGATTCGGAAAGGATGCGTCGCAGTGCGGTTTTCATGTTGAGGTGCCCCCTTGTTGGTCAACGGTCTCTCGAATGTTGCTGACGTAAAACGAACAGACTTCTTCGCTTTTGGTGTTTATTGCAGCGCGTGGCGCAGGCGCGCGTCTTCGCCGCGCTTGCACGGTGCCCTGAGGGCCGCTTTGGCGGCTTCCAGCTACACCATGTTCTAACGCCTCGTATTTAAGAATTGTCAAAGGCCTGCGTCGGTGCGATGCCGCACGGAAACACGCGTTTCGGGGACGTACCTTGTAGCCATGACAACAGGTCGGCGTATCGAGCCAGGCCGTCGGAGGCGGCGTGCGATGCCGTGCTCGCTGAACTTATTTACCGCTGGGGAACGTGATGAACTGGAAAACGCTGGAATTCGAGCAGCTTTCGGCACGCGAGCTGTATCTGATCTTGCGGGCGCGCAGCGCGGTCTTCGTGGTCGAGCAATCGCACGTCTTTCTTGACGCCGACGGTCGCGACGAGAACGCGCTCCATGTCTTCGCGGTTGAGGATATGGCGCGGCCGATGCCGATCCTGGCCTACGCACGCCTGCAACCCGGCGACGCCGAAGATCCGGAAATCACCATCGACAAGGTGCTGACGAGCCCGCTGCGGCGCGGCGACGGCACCGCCGAAGTGTTGCTCGAACGGGTATTGCAGGCGATCGCCGAGCGTTGGCCGGGACACGCCGCGCGGGTGAGCGCGCCGCTCGGTTTGCGCGACTTCTACGAGCAATTCGGCTTTCGCAAGACAGAAGGGCCGTACCTCGAACATGGCGTGGCGTTCATCGGCTTGACGCGCCAGGTGCGCGGCAGCCAGCCGCTCTTCGGGACGCGCCGCCGCGAGCGTGACGGCGTGGCGCTCGTCAATACGTTTGAGCTCCTGTAATGGTGCGAACACTGATCACGCCTTCCACCCAGGTTGGACTATCGACATCGCCGGGTAAACCGCGTGCGCTGCCTGGTGAGGCGTTTGTGCCTGAGCGGGCCACGCCTCGCGCGCCGGCAGCGCGCCCGCGACGCAAAGGCTTGCGTCATCCGCTGAGCTTGCCGGTACTCCTGTTTGCCATGACCTTGGGCCTGATCCTCCTGCATCAGGGCAGGCTGGTCGAATATTTCTTTCCGCTCGGCGCGTTCGGCGTGGCGTTGGTGTTGTATTGGCGTTCGCCCGCGCATTACATCGGCTTCGTCTGCTGGCTGTTCTTTCTGACGCCCGAAGTGCGGCGCCTCGCGGACTTCGTCAACGGTTCGTTCAATCAGCAAAGCCCGATCATGGTGGCGACGTTGCTCGCTGTCTCACTCACCGGCCTGACCTTGCTCAAGCATGTTTCGTTGCTTGGGCAACGCCGCGCGGCGCCGCTGGTGCTGATCGTGATCGCGTTGCTCTATGCCTTTGTCGTCGGCATGGCGCAGGTCGGTCCGGCGGCGGCGACCTTTACGCTGATCAACTGGCTGTATCCCGTGATGGTGGCGTTTTACCTCACCGTGACGTGGCGCCACTACCCGGACTATCACCGGGTTCTGCTGAAGACCTTCATTTATGGCGGACTCCTGATGAGCCTGTACGGCCTGCTCGAGTTCGTTTCGCCGATGCCGTGGGATGCGTTCTGGCTGATCTCCTCGAAGATGCTGTCCGAGGGGCAGCCGGTGCCGTTCGGCATGCGCGTGAGCAGCACGATGAATTCATGCGGCCCCTTCGCGGTGACGCTCATGACGATCCTGCTGATGTCGCTGGCCGCGCGGGGTAAAGCGCGCATCGTGCTCGGCTGCGTCGGGGTTCCCGTGTTGCTGCTTACCAGTGCGCGCAGCACATGGGGCGGCTTTGCGATCGCGCTGGTGTACTCGTTCGTCATGCTCGACGGCAAGAGCCGTAGGCGGCTGATGGCCGGCGTGCTCGGACTGGCCGTGGTGGCTGCGCCGCTGATGATGATCGATCAGGTCGCGGAGCCGGTGCTGCAGCGCTTGAGCACGATTCAGGACCTCGGCAAGGACGACAGCTACCAGGCGCGCGCGGAGTTCTACAAGTCATTCATGTCGTCGGCGCTCACCGATATCGCCGGCCAGGGGCTCGGTACGACCGGCCTCGGCAGCAAGCTGTCCGACGACACGGCGTCGCAGGCGAGGCTCAATTTCGACAGCGGTCTGATGGAGGTGCCCTTCGTGATGGGGTGGCCGGGCACGCTGCTTTACACCACCGGCATCGTCATGCTGCTGTGGCGCGCGTATCGCGCGAGCCGCCAGCATCCGACCGACCTGCTGGCGGTCTCGGGCGTCGGCGTAGCGGTGGCGATTTTCTCGATGATGGTGTTCATCAACACGCTGACCGCGGTGTCGGGGATGTTTTTCTTTCTCGGCGTGACCCTGCCGGTGATTTCGCTGCGCTATGCACGTGAACGCCACGGTGCGGTCGCTGCGGCTCCGGCGCGATTCTAAAAAAAAGACAGGCAGATGAAGGACAACAGGATGCGGATTTTGATTGTCACCCATGTCGTGCGCAAAAACGATGGGCAGGGACGCGTCAACTACGAGATCGTGCTGGCCGCGCTCGCGGCCGGTCATTCGGTGACGCTGCTCGCCACCGGGGCGGCGCCTGAGCTGGTGCAGCACCCGCGCGTGCGTTTCGTGCAGATCGCAGAAAGCCGGCTGCCGACCAAACTGGCTCAGTACCAGATGTTCGCGTGGCGTTGCGGCGCGTGGATCCGCGCACATCGTCAGGACTTCGATGTGATTCACGTGAACGGCTTTATCGCGTGGGCGCGCGCCGATGTCAATGCGGCGCATTTCGTTCATGACGGCTGGTATCGCTGTGGTTTTTACCCGTTCCGCCTGTGGCGAAGCTTCTACGATGCGTATCAGGTGATCTACACGTTACTGAATATCGGCTGCGAAACATGGGCTTTCCGGCATGCGGAGGTCGTCGTGCCGGTGTCGCATGCGGTCGCCGCCGAGGTCCGCGCGCTGGGCATCGGCCGGGCGCGCCTGCAAGTGATTTATAACGGCGTCGACGTCGACGAATTCGCACCGGGTCCGTCTGAGCGGGCCCGCTTCGGTTTGCCGACGGCACCGTTCATGCTGCTGTTCGCAGGCGACCTGCGCATGTCGCGCAAGAATCTCGACACGGTGCTGCACGCACTCGTGCACACCTCGGCCGACGTGCATCTGGCAGTCGCGGGGATTCTGCACAATAGTCCGTATCCGGCGCTGGTGGCGTCGCTCGGGTTGACGGAACGGGTCCACTTCACGGACATGGTGATGGACATGCCCGCGTTGATGCGTTCGGTCGATGCGTTCGTGTTCCCCTCGCGTTATGAACCGATGGGACTGGTGCTGCTCGAAGCGCTGGCCGCGGGATTGCCGGTCATTACCGTGCGGACCGCGGGCGGCGCCGAAGTGATTACGGCCAGAAGCGGCATCGTGCTCGACGATCCCAACGATGCGACCGCGCTTGCCGCAGCGATCGAACACCTCGCGAGCGATCGCGAATACGCCCACCGGTTGGGGCAGGCGGCGCGTGAAGTCGCCAGAACCTTGAGTTGGCAGGCCATGGCGGAGCGCTATTTGTCGCTCTATGAGCAGGTGCATGCGCGGCGCGCTGCGCAATCGTTGCCGGCCGGCTGTGCGACTGCATCGGTGGACCTATGAGCGCGCCAATCGATTCGCTGCAGATCGGCATGCACTGGTTCAACGAGCGGCCGGGTGGCCTCGATCGCATGTTCAAGGCGCTGATCGATACGTTGCCGGAGCAGGGCGTCAATGTCCGTGGGCTGGTGGCGGGCAGCCCCGGGGTGTTCAATGCGTCGGGTGGCAGTGTGCTGGCCTTCGCCGGCGTAGAGGCGCCGCTCGGCACGCGCCTGTGGGGCTCGCGCAGGCAGTCGCGCGCGCTGCGGGCGGCGAAGATGCCCGACGTCGTCGCCACGCATTTCGCGCTCTACGCGGCGCCGACCGCGGGCCTGTTCAGACACGTGCCGAAGGTCGTGCATTTTCATGGACCCTGGGCGGCCGAGTCGTACCCGGGCGGCGGTGGCGGCTGGTCGCGTGCGATGCGGGTTGCGCTCGAGCGCTTCGTGTACCAGGGCGGCACGCGTCACATCGTGCTGTCGCAGGCGTTCGGGAAGATTCTGCGCGAGACCTACGGCGTGGATGAAGCGCGCATCCGGATCGTGCCCGGTTGCGTCGACGTCGGGCAATTCGATACCCGCGTGACGCAGCGGCAGGCGCGTGAGCGTCTCGGTTTGCCGATGGACCGGCCGCTGCTGTTCTGCATGCGGCGCCTCGTCTCGCGCATGGGACTCGAGGACCTGATCGATGCGATGGCCATCGTCAAGCCGATGCTTCCCGACGTACTCCTGACGATCGCCGGCAAAGGGCCGCTGGAGGCGGAGTTGCAGGCGCGCATCGCCGCGCGCGGGCTCGAGCGTCACGTGCGGCTCGCCGGCTACGTGCCCGACGACAAGGTGCCGCTCTGGTATCGCGCCGCGGATTTGACGGTAGTGCCGACCGTGTCGCTCGAGGGCTTCGGGCTCACAACAATCGAATCGCTCGCCGCCGGCACGCCGGTTCTGGTGACGCCGGTGGGCGGTCTGCCGGAAGCGGTCGCGCCGTTATCGGCTGAGCTGGTGCTGTCCTCGGGCGGATTCAAGGCGATCGGCGAAGGTATTGCCGATGTTCTGCTTGGCCGGCGCGTGATGCCGGACTCGCAGGCATGCCGCACCTATGCCCGCCGCCATTTCGACCGGCCGGTGGTCGCCGCGCAGGTCGCGCGGATTTACCGCGAAGCGATCGACGCGTTCTGACGCGTAAAAGATCATGCGACGCATCACACGCAAAACTTTCGAACGGCTCGTATGCGCCGCCGCGCTGGCGTTGCCGGTGCTCGTGCTGATCGCGGCAAGTGGCCCGGGGGGCGGCACGACACTGGGGCCGGCGCAGACAACCGGGGCCGCGCCGGGTGCAAACTTCGTGGCTTCCGCTAGCAAGCCCGCCGACGAAGTACGCGCCGCCGCCGCGCATCCGTCGCTGTCGTACCGCACTTCGTGGATCGGCAATACCTGGGGCTACGCGGATCATCGCTGGGTGCAGATCGACGTGCAGGCGCTTGCTGTCACGCCTGATGGCGAAGTCTTCACGAACGCACCGTGGGACGAAGGCGGCGGTGAGATCGGCCAGTACCGTAACGGTCAACTGGTTCGCTACGGCGGCGAGTCGCACGGCTGGGGCATGATGGGCGGCGACGCGATCGCCGTGAACGACGAGTACGTGTTCGTCGCGCAAACCGTCGTCAGTCTTGGCAACGAGATGGCGCAACACCGGCGCATGCCGCACGAGGGTGAAGTGTGGACCGGCGTGGCGCGCCGCAGCCGCGCCGATATCCGCGATGGCGTGCCGTTTGCCGGGCAGGTGAGTTGGCCGGGCGGCAACCGTCTGGCGTTTCTGCTGGTCTCGACTTTCTCGAGTAAAGAGGATTACGCGATCCGTGGGCTTGCCGCGGACGAGGCGCGGCTCTTCGTGTCGAATCAGCGTGACAACCGCGTTCAGATCTTCGACGCCCAAACCATGCAGGCGGTCGGCAGTTTTCCGGTGCACGAACCAGGCCGTCTCGCGCTCGCGCCCGACGGTTCGCTGTGGATCGTCGAGAACAGCCGCACCGCAGGCGCCGAGCGCGTGGTCCATCGTGCGCGCAATGGCGCGCGCCTGGGCGAGCTCGCCTTGCCGCCAGGCGTGGTGCCAGCGGATCTGACGGTCGACACCCGCGGACGGCTGCTGATCGCCGACAACGGCGTGCGCCAGCAGATCCTGGTTTTCACGGCGAGTCCTGACACAGCGGCATCCACCGCCGCGCAGCCGGGCGCGGGCATGCACCTGTCGGCGAGTTTTGGGGAAGAGGGCGGCATTTATGCCGGCCGCGCCGGTGCGCCGGGGCCGCGGCGTTTCAATGGATTAACCGGCGTCGGCGTGGACCGGGCCGGCAACCTCTACGTGTCGATGAACGGTGCGGGACGGCGTCCCATCGGCACGGGGCCGAGTACCTACGACGGTGCGCTGATCGAGAGCTATGCGCCCGACGGTACGCCGCGCTTCAGTCTGCAAGGGCTGCTGTTCGTCGATGGGGCGCAGTTCGTCGATGGCGAGCCGCCCTCGGTCTATAGCGGCAGCAAGCGCTTCACACTCGACCTGACACGCCCGGTCGGCGAGGAGTGGTCGTACGCCGGCTACACCGCCGACCGTTTCCGCTATCCCTATGATCCGTATTTCCATCTCTACCTCGGCGGCCAGCGCGGCATGCCGCTCGTGCGCGATGTCCACGGACATCGGCTGCTCTATACGACGGACATGTATTCGTCGTATCTGCGCATCTATCGCTTTACAGCCGATCGAGAGACGGCGATTCCTTCGGGTCTGTTCGCGCAGTCGCACATCGACGGCGCGTGGCCGCCCAACCAGCCGGCTCAAGGCGAATGGATCTGGCGCGACGCGACCGGCAAGGGCGATTTCTCCGCCGGCGCGTTCGACCAGAACGCCGGCAGCACCGATGCGCCGCAGATGCGCGCGTGGTGGGTCGATAGCCATGGCGATATCTGGCAGGGCACGGAGTCGCAGGGCATCCGCCTGTTTCCTTTAGAGGGTTTCGACCGGGTCGGCAATCCGATCTACCGCTACGCCGCGATGCGGCAGTATCCGCCGCCCGCGCCGTTCTACCGCATCGCGCGCCTGAATTATTTCCCCGCTGACGACACGATGTTCATCTCCGGGTCGACACCGGCGCATCCATTTGTTCAGGACAACTGGAATAGCGCGGGCTCGCAACTGGCGCGTTATGACCACTGGAAGAGCGGCAAGCCGGTGCTGCGCTACATCATCGGCTTGCCCGACCGTGGCGCGCCCGACTGGTCGTCGATCAGCGGCTTCGCGGTGGCGGGCGACTACGTTTTCGCCATCGAAACCCGCACCGCGATCGTGCGCGTCTACGACCGGGATACCGGACGCGATGTCGGCCGGCTCGAACCGGGCAAGGAAGTCGGTTCGACGAGCGGCTGGATCGATGTGCCGATGCCGCTGACCGCTCATCGTCTCGCGTCGGGCGAGTACCTCGTGCTGGTCGAGGAAGACGCACACGGCAAAGCGCTGATGTATCGCTTCACGCCACAGACGGCGCCGCTCGCCGCGGCGCCCCCTCACTCAACGGATGTTGCGCAGACTCCATGAAAATCATCCATCTCGCCAATCACGCGCAAAGCGTCGGCAACGGTATCGTCAACGTGATGATCGACCTTGCCTGCCTGCAGGCGCGCGCCGGCCACGACGTCACGGTGGCGTCGGCGGGCGGCGGCTTCGAAAACCTGCTGGCGCGGCACGGCGTGCGTCACGTGCTGCTTCCCCAGTCGCCCAGGCCGTCGCGTGTGCCGGGCATGGTGGCGGGCTTCAGACGCCTTGTCGCGCAGGTCGATCCCGACGTGGTGCACGCGCACATGATGACGGGCGCGCTGATTGCACGCCTGAGCGCGCTGCGGCGGCGTTTCGTGCTCGTCACGACAGTGCACAACGCGTTCCAGCGGAGCGCCACGCTGATGCGCGTCGGCGATCACGTGGTGGCGGTCAGCGACGCCGTAGGGGTGGAGATGGTGCGGCGAGGTATACCCAGGACGCGCCTGAGCGTGGTGCGCAACGGCACGATCGGCACGCCGCGCCTCGCCGGCATGCCGGTTCCCGCGGCGCCGCAATTGGCGCATCCGTGCGTCGTCACGGTGTCGGGCATGTATGAACGCAAGGGCATCGGCGATTTGCTGCACGCCTTCGCGTTGCTGAGCAAGCGCGTGCCGGACGCGGTGCTGTATCTCGTTGGCGATGGTCCCGACCGCGCCGCGATGGAAGCACTCGCCGGGCAACTCGGGATTGCCGGGCAGACGCACTTCGAAGGCTTTGTTGCCGACCCGCGTGCTTACCTCGCGCAGGCCGACGTGTTTGCGCTGGCATCGCACTACGAAGCGGCCGGGCTGGTGCTGTGCGAGGCGCGCGAGACGGGACGCGTGATCGTGGCGACCCGGGTGGGCGGCATTCCCGAAATGCTGGATGACGGCGAGGCCGGTCTGCTGGTGCCGGCTCACGACCCGGTCACGCTGTCAGAGACGCTCGGGCTACTCCTGACCGATCGCGTTGCGCATGCGGCGCTGGCTGCGCGGGCGGCGCAAAACCTCGACACGTTCAGCGTGCAGCGGGTGAGTAACGGCTATCTGTCGATTTACGAACGTACGTTGGCACGTTGCCAGCCGCGCCGCTTTGCGACCATTGCGACGCGCAGCGGCAGTGTGCCTGGTATCGCCACGGCCACGCTCGCGGTGCCGGATGCCTTACACAAGCCTTGAAAAAGCGGATCGCCATTTGAAATGCACCCCAAAAGTTGGACACCGATTCAACCTTTGGCGTGCAGTTCAATTCGTGGCCCGCTTCAACTCCCTGTTTCACCTCCCGCTGCAACCGCTCGACTAACTCGCCGACAGCGTCACGCGCGTCCAGAGTTTGTAGACGACACTCCTGAGTTCGCTGGACCCATGCAGCGACATGCCCAGATTCGCCGCCGCCATGACAAGTGCCGCAGCGATGAGCGTCGGCAACGCGGTGATCGATTCGGAGAGCACCAGCGCGACGACCAGGAACGCGAGATGGACCACCATATTGCGCACGATGGACCAGACATGCAGTCGCGCAAACCATAGCAGCACGGCATAGTCGAACAGCGACTTCGTCACGACGACGACGCCCGCGCCCATGATCCCGAACCAGTGAATCCCGCACCACAGCGCGCCGGCGAACACCGGCAGTTCGAGCCAGTTCACGCTCGCGATATAGGCCGGATTGGTCTGCGCCTGAATTAGAATGCCCAGAATGCCCGACTGGCCACCCAGCCACACGCCCAGCACGAGCACGCTGGCAACCGGCGCTGCGGCCGCGACCGCCGGCCCCAGCCATAGCGTCAGAAAAGGCTTGAGCGCGAACAGCGCGACGATCACGCACGGCGTGAAGGCGCCGTTCAGAAAGGCGAGGGCGCTATGCGCAAGGGCGTCGGCGTCGGCGCGCGAGACGGCTGACAGGCGCGGGAAGAGCGTGCGCACCATCGCAATCGGCAGCAGGTTAAGGCGCGTGATGAGGTTCTGCGGGGTCGCGTAGTAGGTGACGAAGCGCGCGCCCAGCAGCGCGCCGACCAGCACCCGGTCCAGTGTCGACGCGATCATGCTGGCGCCCGAGAACATCAGCATCCAGCGGCCATAGCGAAAGAGTTCGGCCATCACGCGCCATTGCGGCATCCGCACGCGGCGAATGCCTATCGCGCGGAACGCGGCTGCGCCAAGCAGCACGCCGGCTATCAGGCGGGCCACTACCGCGGCCGGAATCACCACCGCGAGCGAGGGCGAGAAGCAGAAGATCGCCGCGAGCGGCAGCAACTGGAACAGCGCCGTGCCCAGGGTCTGGTTGATGTTGAAGCTGGTGAAGCGTTCCACCCCGTTAATGGCCCCGGCAAAGACCCACGAGACGTTCGCGATCGGCACGGCCACCGCGATCCACGGCAGGCTCGCCATCACTTCGCGCTGAAAAACGGGTTCGATCTTCACGCCGTGCGTGATGTAGAGAAACGCGCCGAGATACACCAGCAGGCCGCCCACGATGCCGGTCCCGAGATTCATGAACCACGCGCTCCAGAAGATGCACTCGATCGAATCGTCTTCGGCGGCGCGTGCCTTGGAGATCTGATTTTCAGTGGCGAGACTCGTGCCGAGATCGAGCACGCTGAAGTAGCCGATGAGCGTCCACACCAGATTGATGACCCCATAGCGCTCGACACCCATCAGGTGGATATAGGCGGGCACGGTGACGAGCGAGACGAAGGTCGGCGCGATCGCGCCTGCAAAATTGATGAAGATGTTCTTGACGATACTTCTTTCCATGGTGCGCTTTTCCGGCGGGTGAAGTCATTGGATGGTGTGGTCGATCGTCGATGCTGTCGGTGCGCAGCCGCACCCAGCAGCGCGCTTGAAACGAGGGCGCCGGCCTGTCGTATGCACTCGATAGTGCACCTTCGCCCTTTGCGGATGTGTGGGTGGCCGTACAGATAATTGGGGTCCGGCAGGGTTAAATGAAATCCGTTACGATTTTCGGAGCCCCCATGATTGAGACCACGAACGAGGCCGGGCAGGGTAGCGGCAGCGAATTGACCGTGCGTCTGATCTCCATCTGCATTCCGAGCTGCAATCGGCCCGCCTTGCTCGAACAGGCCATCGAGAGCTGCCACGCGCAGACGTATGGCGAGTTTGAAATCGTCATCGGTGACGACTCGAACGACGACCGCGCGCAGCAGGTGGTGGAGCGGTGCCGCTTGCGCAGCACGCGGCCGATCCCGATTCGTTATGAACGCAATGTGCCCCGCCTCGGACAGGCGGCCAATGTGAACCGGCTGTTCGCGCGCGCGCAAGGCGCGCGGCTCGTGCTGCTGCACGACGACGATCTGCTTGAGCCGGACGCACTGACCTGTCTCGACGCGTGCTGGCACGCGTATCCCGAGTTGACCGCGGCGTTCGGCAAACAGCACGTTATCGCCGACGACGGCACGCCGCGGCCGCAAGCCACTGAACGTCTGAACCGCGATTATCTGCGTGTGCCTGAACGCGCCGGCCGCCTGCCGGTGCCGGCACTGGCAGGGATCGACCAGATGTTTCCGAATAACGGCTATCTGGTGGATACGCTGGCCGCGCGCCGGATCGCGTACCGCGCGGCGGCCGAGGTCGGCGAAGCGTGTGACTTCGATTTTGGCTTGCGGCTCAGCGTCGATGCGGTCGCGATCTGTTTCGTGAATGAGTTCGTGTCGGTGTCGCGCGAAACGGCGCTATCGATATCGACTCACGCGTTGCCGGCGATGCACGCGTTCGCGCAATTGCGCGCGAGCAGCGTGCCCGCCGCCGCGCAGGCCGCGCGCGAGGACGCGCTGCGGCGCGTGGCGCCGCGCGCCGCATCCGCCTATGCGCGCGCCGGCGAATCAGCCGCCGCATGGCGTGTGCTGCTGTCGCGGCATTACCCGATGCGCGACCGGCTGCGCGCGCGGTTTTTCTATCACGTGCTGCTTGCCACCCGCTCGACCTTTGCCTTGCGAGCGCCGCACGGCAACTGAAGGGATCGTCAAGTTGAAGCGAGTCGGCCATCTCGGCGTGTCAATCAGCAAGCCGCATAAGCATCGGTGTCCGACCTAATGTGGGAGGAGGTACAGATGAACCAGACGGCGTTTGTTGTAGTGATCGAAAGCGGAGATATGCGGTGAGGAGCCTAGCGTGAGGCCAGTATTGTTCGATGGCCGGTTCGGATGGTTGCATCCGGCGGAGGGGCCAGGTGGCGTGGTGCTGTGTTCCCCGTTCGGGTACGACGCACTGTGCACCTATCGCGGCATGCGGCGGCTGGCCGAGCGGCTTGCCGCGCACGGCATGCCGGTGCTGCGCTTCGACTATCCAGGCACGGGCGATGCGGCGGGCGAGGCGAGCGAGCCCGGCCGCTGGCGCGCGTGGATCGACAGCATCAAGCAAGCGGTGGCGCTGCTGCGTGAGACCACCGGTGTCGAGCGCGTGACCCTGTGCGGGCTGCGGCTTGGCGGCACGCTCGCGGCGCTCGCCGCTCAGGAACTCGGCGGCGTGGATGGGCTGGTGATGCTGGCGCCGGTGTTGTCGGGCAAGAATTATCAGCGCGAGTTGCGGGCGCACTACCGCAAGTGGCTGTTGATGCCGGCCGCGATGGATTGCGAAGCCGAGCCCGATACCGACGCATTCGTCGAAGCATACGGTTTTCGTCTCTATAGCGACACCCTGGAGAGCTTGCGCGCAGTCGATTTGCGGCGCGATGCCGTGCGGCCCGCCGAGCGTGTGCTGGTGCTCGATTCGCTGGACCCCGCGCGGGTCGACGCGCTGGTTGCGCATTATCGTGAACAGGGCATGCAGGTAGAGCGGCAGACGTTCGACGAATACGGCAAGTTCATGATGGAGTCGCTCGATAGCGAGATTCCGCAGGCGGCGTTTCAATCGATCGAAGACTGGCTGGCTGGCGCTGCCGGTGACCCGGTTGCGCGTGAGCGCCTGACTGCCGGGAGCGGCGCGGACGGTATGGCGGATTGCCTTGCTGGCCAGGTGTCGGGCCATATGGCGGAGCGCCTCGATGACCACACCACAGGACACATAGTCGAACCGGGCGTCGTCGAAACGCCGGTGTGGCTCGAGGGCGGCAGGATGTCCGGCATCTATTGCGTACCTGTATCGCGTTCTGACGCTGAAGCACCCGCAGTGCTGATGGTGAATACCGGTGCCGTGTCGCGTATCGGCAATGCGCGACTCAGCGTGCGCTGTGCCCGACGCCTCGCGCGCCAGGGTATCGCATCGCTGCGTGTCGACCTCGGCGGTCTGGGCGACAGCCAGCCATCGCTCGACGCGGTAAGTCTCGATGCGCTGTATGCGCAAACGGGTGCCGACGATGCCGCGTGCGCGGCGCGCTGGCTGACGGCGCAGGGACATCGCGGCGCAGTGCTGCTCGGCATCTGCGCGGGCGCCTTCGTCGGTCTGCATGCCGCATCGCGTGAACCGGCGGTGATCGGCGCCGTGCTGGTCAATTTGCAGAAGTTCACTTGGCAGAACATCTGCGATGAACACGGCAAGCCGACCGTTCCCGTCGCCGCTTTCGGCTCGACGCGCAACTACTTGCGCTCGATGTGCCAGCCGCGCAAATGGCTTCGCGTCGTGCGCGGGCAGACGGGCGGCCTGCCGGTCGCGCGCGAGTTGGCGGCGCGCTTCGCGGCCAGGTTTGGCGCGACGCTCGCCGACCGGATCGAACGCATCTGCGCAATGCAGCTGGGATCGAAGGACGAGCAACGCCTCTTCACTGCGTTGCACGCGCGAGGCGTCCATACGCGTCTTTTCTACGGTGTGCTGGACGAGGGCGTCGAGGAGCTTGAACGTTACTTCGGTGCGCGCGGCGCACGGCTGCGGCGCTTCGGCCGGATTGGGGTGACGTTTTGCGAGCGCACCGACCACGCGATTCTCTCGGCCCGTGCGCAGGAAAACGTGATGTCGTACTTCGAGAATTTCTTTGCACACACCTTTGGCGAGGGCCATCAGCCCGAACCATCCATTGCAGTCGAACCGCTCCACGCGCGGCTTGGCTGGCGGCATGCGCGCGCCACACAGTGGCTTCTAAAACGTGCGCGTGCGCTTCGTCTATCAGGGGAAGCGCAATGAACACGCGACGTCATGTCGACGCAGCGAACCGCTTGCGCACCAGTGCGCAAGCACGCTGGTTGTCGATCCGACGCACCCCCACTGAGATGGAGTAAGCCATGAGCAGCCAATCCGAGCTGGACCGCATCAACCGTGTCGCATGGAATTCGCCGGACGCCACTCGCGTATTCACGATCGAGAAGACCTTCTCGGACCCTGGCGAACAGGCCGCGTTCGAGTGGCTCGCGCCGCGCTGCGTCGGCGAGCCCTTGCTCGATATCGGCATCGGCACGGGCCGCACGATTCCGCTGATGACATCGATCTCGAACGATTACATCGGCGTCGACTACACGCTGAAGCTGCTGGAGATCGCGCAATCGCGCTATCCCGGGCTCGACTTGCGGCATATGGACGCGCGCGATATGTCGGCGCTGCCGTCCGGGCATTACGGGCTCGCGGAGTTCAGTTGGAACGGCATCGACTGTGTGGACTACGACGATCGCGTGACGATTCTCGAAGAGATGTACCGCGTGGTGCGGCCCGGCGGTTATGTGCTGTTTTCTTCGCACAACCGCGGCGGCCCGGGTTACCACGAGAACATCTGGCAATTGCTGCCGCACTTCACCTTTAATCCGCTCAAGCTCGGCTGGCGCACGCTGCGTTCGATGCGGCACTTTCAGCTCGGCACGCTGAACTATATGCGCAACGTAAAGCTGAATCACGACTACGGCGACTACGCAGTGAAGACGGCGGCGGCGCACAACTTCGGTATTGTGATCGTCTATACGACGCTGCGTGAGCAGCGCCGGCAACTCGCGCAGATCGGCTTTGAGAGCAGCGCGGTATTCGGCAGTTGCGAAGGCAACCGTATTGCTGACGACGTGGAAATCAGCGACACGTGGTGGTTTCACTTCATTGCGCGCAAACCGCTTGCCGCGCGCTGTTTCGATTGACCGCCGTTGATCGGGCGAAGGCGGTGCGCCACGCGCATTGCACACAATAAAAGCACTAACAGACCAGATTGAACATAACGGGAATCGCACATGAATCGCATCGTTGAACCAGGCAATCCGATCGTGTCGGCTGCGGGTGTCACCGGAAAGGCCACGCGTTTGTGCGTCCAGCCGGTGATTCTCGCGGGTGGATCCGGCACGCGGCTATGGCCGTTGTCGCGCGAACGCAATCCGAAACAACTGATCGGCCTGATGGGCGGTGAATCGCTGCTCGAAGCAACCTTGCGCCGGATCGACCTTGCGTTCGCCACTGCGGGGCACAGCGCGACGGCGGCTGAGAGGCCGACTGAGAGGCCAACAGCGGCCACGCTGAGCATGGGCACGCCGCTCGTGGTGTGCTGCGAGGACCTGCGCCTGCAAACGCTCGAACGGCTCGAGCAGTGCGCCCGGCCGGTGCGGATGGTGCTCGAACCGGTGCCGCGCAATACCGCGCCGGCGCTGACCGTTGCGGCGTTGGCCGCGCGCGCGGCAGCCGCGCCCGGCGACGATCCGATCCTCGTCGCGTTGCCGGCGGACCATCTGATTGCCGATCATGCGGCTTTCGGCGCCGCGCTTGCAGAAGCGCTCTCTCACGCCGCGCGCGGGGCGATCGTGACGCTCGGCGTGCCGCCGCAGCGCGCGGAAACCGGTTACGGCTATATCCGCACAGGTATGGCGCTCGGCGCGCGCGGGGCGCGTGCGATCGAACGCTTCGTCGAGAAGCCCGATGCGGAACTCGCCGGACGCTATGTCGCCTCCGGCGAGTACTGGTGGAACAGCGGCATGTTCGTGGTGCGCGCGTCGGTGTGGCTCGCGGCCATCGAGTTGTGCCGGCCCGCGATCGCGGCGGCTTGCGCGGCGGCTTTCGAGCATGCCGCCGTGGATGGCGACGGCACGCTGCATCTGGCGCGTGAAGCGTTCGCTGCGTGTCCTTCCGACTCGATCGACTACGCGGTGATGGAGCGCGTCGCCATCGACGCTCGCCTCGCCGGCGTCGCGGTGCCACTGGTCGCGGGTTGGTCGGACGTGGGTGCCTGGGATTCGGTATGGGAAGCGTCCGATAAGGACGCGAGCGGCAACGTCGCGCGTGGCCGCGTGATGTTCGAGGACTCGACCGACAGCTTCGCGCATTCCGAGGGGCGCCTCGTCGCGTGTGTCGGCGTGAGCGGCGTGGTGGTGGTCGAGACCGCCGACGCGGTGCTGGTCGCCGCGAAAGATCGCGTACAGGACGTCAAGGCGATCGTCAGCCGCCTGAAGGCGGAGCAGGGCGCGGAGGCGCAGGAGCATCGCAAGGTCGGCCGGCCGTGGGGCTTTTACGACTCGCTCGAGCGCGGGGAGCGCTTCCAGGTGAAGCGCATCGTCGTCAAGCCGGGCGGGCGTCTGTCGTTGCAGATGCATCACCATCGCGCGGAACATTGGATCGTGGTGCGCGGCACCGCGCGCGTCACGCGCGGCGAGGAGTGTTTCCTGCTCTCGGAGAATCAGTCGACGTATATTCCGCTCGGCGTCACGCACCGGCTCGAAAATCCGGGCAAGACGTCGCTTGAAATGATCGAGGTGCAATCAGGCGGCTATCTCGGCGAAGACGACATCGTGCGCTTCGACGATCAATACGGCCGCGATCAGGAGAGCGGCCATGCAGGCGCGGGTACTTCACGCTGACGCACAGCAGGCGGTGCGTGCCGCGACGTTGCAGGACCCTGTGGCCTGCAGCGCAGGCGGCGCGGCCGGTTCAGGTACGGCCTGCCCGGGCACGGCCGCTGTGAGTGCGGCGGCCTCAAACGCAGCAGACCTGAACGTGGCGAGCTTCGACGAGCGCCGTTTCCGCCATGCGCTGGGGCGTTTCGCCACTGGCGTCGTGGTGATTTCGACCGGCAGCGGCGACGGGATGCATGCGATGACCGCCAATGCCTTCATGTCGGGTTCGCTCAAACCGCCGCTGATCGTCGTGTCGGTCGGGCACCGCGCGCGCATGCACGAGCGTCTGATGAACAGTGCGAGGTTTGGTGTGAGCGTGTTGTCCGACGCCCAGGAACCCCATAGCCGCCACTTCGCCGGTGAGCCGCAGGGCCGGCTTGCGCCGCGCTTCGCGCCGGTAGACGGCTTGCCGGACGTGGTGCTGCTCGAACACGCCGCCGCCCGTTTCGCGGCGCGCATGGTGGACCGGCATCCGTGCGGCGACCACACGCTTTTTGTCGGTGAAGTGCTGGTGTTCTCGCTCGACGAACACGCGCCGCTGATCTTTTTTGGCGGGCGCTATGGGTCGGTGGCCAAGCCGTTCGAGGCGCCGGTAACCATGCCGGTCGGAACGCCGGTCACGATCAGCCCGCTGCTGAAGCGGTGAGCACGCCGGTTTTCCTTTCAATTTGCCCGCGATTTTTTCGTATTCCATTGCCGACGATGCCCGGCACCTGAAGCGCCGCATCGTTGCGCAGTGCTTTCGCACCTGTCTGGAACCGCCCAGGGCGTGTGGATCAGACAAATCGATTCGCTACGTGCGTCTTCGCACTATGCAAATTTCGCAACGCAGGCACGCTTGAGACGCAAGCTTATGGCCCGTCAAAACATGCGGCGTTACATGAACGAAACAATTCTTCAGAGGGATAACCCTCTCAGGACGTTTCCCAACTGGCGCAACCGTTTCGAAGCTAGCAACGTATCGTAAAAGAACAACGACACCTGGATAAAACGACACATGAGGGCTGCTTGATCAACAGGCTACGCGGGGGCAAACACCGCTTCGGGGAGAGTGTCAAAATGGAACAGGCAAACAAGGATCGATCGCTGGTCAGCAAAGTCATGGATGGACTCGTGACCGGCATTGTCGAAGAGAAGTACGGCGCCATCCTGCCACCGCAGGACGTGCTGTCGAAGGAATTCGACGTCAGCCGCACCGTCATGCGCGAGGCGCTGTCGATGCTGCTCGCGCGCGACATGCTGGACGTGCGGCCCAAGATCGGCACGCGCATCCGGCCGATGAGCGATTGGCGCATGATCGACGAGGACGTCGTGAACTGGCGCTTTCGCGCGAAACCCGATCCGCTGTTTCTGCGCGACGTGATCGAGTTTCGCATCCTGATCGAACCGCGCGCCTCGGCGCAGGCGGCCGCACGGGGCAGTGCGGCCGACATCGCGGCGATTCGCGAGGCCTTCGACGCGTTCCGCGTGATCCGGCCGGGCGAGGCCGGCTATCAGGCCGCCGACGAACTGTTCCATGCCCGCATCGTGGTGGCGAGCGGCAATCAGTTCTTCAAGCAGATGGCGGCCATCATTCGCGGCGCGCTGTCGACCGTCAACCCGATCGTCAATCAGAAGGACGGGATGTGGGAGAAGGCGGTGAGCACGCATCAGCGCGTGGTCGAAGCGATCGAACGGCGCGATCCGAAGGAAGCGGAACTCGCCTCGCTGGCGATGATCGACTACACCACGGAAGAGCTCGGCAGCAACTTTACGCCGGAGCCCCCGGTGCGCTGAGCGCGGCCGCTACCAGTAGCAACTGGGGGTGCCTTCCTGCAAGGGACCTTGCATAACGAACGGCGCGACAGCATGCCTGCGCATGCGCGCGTGGCTTGCGTCACAATAGCGCCTGTTCTGAACTGCACGGACTCGAAGGAACGATGACAATTGCAACGCAGGAAGCCCCCGCGGGCGGCATGATTCGCTGGGGGATCGTCGGGACGGGCCGCATTGCCCGTCGCTTCGCTCTTGGACTCACTCATGTGCCGCAGGCGTCGCTGAGCGCGCTGTGGTCACGCCGCGCCGAACCGGCCATAGCCTTCGCCGCGGAATTCGGTGGCGAGGTGTGCGCGAGTTTCGACGCGCTGCTCGCGAGCGGTATCGACGCGCTTTATATCGCCACCGTCCAGGACAGCCACGCCGATTACGCGATCGCCGCGCTTAAAGCCGGTCTGCACGTGCTGTGCGAAAAACCCGCCACCATCAACAAGCCGCAACTCGAGCGTGTACTCGAGGTCGCGCGCGCCGAGCAACGGCTTTTCATGGAAGCCATGAAGCCGCCGTTCTATCCGCTGTACAGAAAGTTGCGCGCGCATCTGGATGCCGAGCCGATCGGCGAGGTAGGTCTCGTGCGCGCCGGCTGCTCGGTGCCGGGCGTGCCGGACGATCATCCGTCGCTGTCGTTCGAACACGCGGGCGGCGCGCTGCTCGATATCGGCGTCTACGAGATGTTTCTCGCGGTCGACTGGCTCGGTGCGCCGCGTGAGGTACAGACGCTCGGACGGCTCGGCTCGACCGGCGTCGATACGTTCGCGAGCCTGAACAGCCAGCATGAGCGCGGCATCGCTCAGTTGTTCTGCGGACTCGACCTGCACGGCAAGGGCGACGCGTTGCTGATGGCCACGAGCGGCCATGTCACGATTCATGAACCATGGTGGAATCCGGCGCGCGCGACGATCCGGTACGCCGACGGTCGTGTGGTCGAGCTCGACGAGCCGTTCGAAGGCGGCGGTCTGAACTACGAGACCGCGCATTTCTGTGAGCTGATTCGAGCGGGGCAGATTGAGAGCCCGCTGATGCCGCACAGTAAGTCGTTGCAGATGATCGAGATGGCCGATGCGGCGCGTGCTGCGTTGGGGCTCAAGTTCGCGGGGGAGTGAGAGTCCGTCGCCGCGTTGCTTCCCGCGGCGGTGGTACGATTTGCGCGGGCGCGCGGACTCGAACAAAAAGGGCCGCGTACCCACAGCTTTCGATCACCTTCCACTGGAGCCGCCTGCGATGCGCATGCTTGGAAAACTGTGGCGCGACAACAAGAGCCTCGTCGCCTTTCTGTTCCTGATGGTGCTGTTTCGCAGCGCCGTGGCCGACTGGAACGTCGTGCCGAGCGGCTCGATGTTGCCGACGATTCGCGAAGGCGACCGGATTTTCGTCGACAAGATGGCCTACGATCTGCGCGTGCCGCTCACCCATATCACGATCGCGCATCTGCACGATCCGCAGCGCGGCGACATCGTCACGATCGATTCTTCGGCCGCGCATGAATTGATCGTCAAGCGTCTGATCGGCTTGCCCGGCGACAGCGTCGCGATGCGCGACAACGTGCTGTATGTGAACGGCGTGCGCGCACGTTATCAGCCGCTGAAACTCAAGCCGTTGCCGGGCGATGCGACATCCCCCGGCGACTATCTGACCGAACGCTTCGACGGCGTTACGCACACGGTGCGGCTTGCACCTGAGGCGCCGAGTCCGCGCAATTCGTTCGGTCCGGTGCTCGTGCCGCAAGGCGAGTATCTGATGCTCGGCGACAATCGCGACAACAGCGCCGACTCGCGTTACTTCGGTTTCTTTCCGCGCAAGGAACTGATGGGCCGCACGCGTCACGTCGCGTTTTCGCTCGACCCGGATCACTTCTACAAACCGCGCTTCGAGCGCTTCGGCGCGCCGCTGGATGCAGCGGCGCTGGCTGCCAGCCGGTAGGTTGGCGGGGAGGTGTGGAGCTCCTCAGTGGCGCGACGGCAGCGCCAGGCGCTTTTCGCACCAGTGCTGCACCCACTCGAGCACCTGGCACAGCACCCAGTAGACCGCGGCTGCCGCGAGGTACAGCGGCAGCGGCTGATAGGTCGACGCGATGATCTCCTGCGCGCTGCGCAGCAACTCGGTCACGGTAATCACCGACACCAGCGACGTATCCTTGATCAGGCTGATCAAACTGTTCGACAGACTCGGCACGGCGATGCGCAAGGCCTGCGGCGCGATCACGTAGCGTAATGTCTGACGCCGCGAGAGCCCGAGGCTATAAGCGGCCAGCCACTGGCCGTTGGGAATGCCGAGAATCGCGCCGCGCATGCTCTCCGACAGATACGCCGCCACGTTCGCCGACAACGCGATCACGCCCGCAGGCGTGGGGTCGAGCGAAATACCGAGACTCGGCAAGCCGTAATAGATCACGAAGATCTGCACCAGCAGCGGTGTGCCGCGGAACACGCTCACATAAACGCGTGCGATCCAGTTCAATGCGCGGTTGTGGCTGACGCCCATCACCGCGAGCACGGCGCCGGCAATCAGGCCGAAGATCATCGACAGAACCGCGAACTTGACCGTCAGGACGGCGCCCTGTGCGAGCACAGGAAGCGATTGGACGAGCAGGGAAGTGGTGGACATGAGCGGTGGGTAAGGTTGACGCGCAAAGTGCACATGGGGGCACATCATGGACAAAAGCGAAGGGCGGCATCGCCGACGATGCCGCCCTCCGTTTCATCCAGCGTGCGTTACTTGATCGGCTTGCTGACGTCGATGCCGAACCACTTGTCCGAAATCTTCGAGAACGTGCCGTCCGCTTCGAGCTGGGTCATCGCGTCGTCGATCGCCTTGGCGAACTTCGGGTTGCCCTTCCTGAACGGAATGCCAGACGGGTTGCCCGCGCCGACCGTCGCGCCCGTGCGCAGCGGCAGTTGCGAGTTCTTCATCAGATACGCGAGCATCAGGCGGTCGTTCAGCGCCGCATCCAGACGGCCGGAGGCCAGATCGCGCAGGTATTCCGGCGCGCCCGGATACGTCTTCACGTCGATGCCCGGCACCGACTTCGCCATGTCCATGTAGTTCGTGCCCAGACCGACGCCGAGCTTCTTGCCCTTCAGTTCGTCGAGCGATTTGAACTGGCGCGTGTCGTCCTTGCGCTGGATCAGTTGCGCGGCCGAGTACGTGTACGCCGGCGAGAAGTCGAGTGCCTGCTTGCGGGCGTCCGTAATGCCGACCTGGTTGACGATCACGTCAAACTTGTTCGCCTGCAGACCGGCGATGATGCCGCTCCACTCGGTCGTGACGAATTCCGGCTTCACGCCGAGCTTGGCCGCAACGGCCTTGGCGATGTCGACGTCATAGCCGACCAGTTCGCCCGACGGCGCTTTCGAATTGAACGGGGGGAAGGTGCCTTCCAGGCCGATGCGCAGCGTGCCGCGTTGTTTGACCTGGTCGAGCAGGTCGTCCGCGTGGGCGGTGACCGCAGTGAACGACGCGCCGATCAGGCCGGCGACGAGCATCTTTTTCAACAAGCCAAATTTCATCGAGTTCCTTTTTGTTCGTCTGGCGTTTTAACAGACGAAAGCATAACAAAGCAGACTATCGAAACCTAAATATCGTTTGTTTATGTCTATATTACGGAGGCGGGTCGGGGGCGGCTTAGCGCAGCGCCTGCGCGCACTCGGCCACCAGCGCGGGTCCGCGGTAGATGAAGCCGGTATAGAGCTGCACGAGCGAAGCGCCCGCCGCGAGCTTGGCGCGCGCATCCTCGCCCGAGAAAATCCCGCCCACGCCAATGATCGGCACCGTCTCGCCGACTTCGGCGCGCAGCTTGCGGATCACTTCGTTCGACGCGTCGAACACCGGCTTGCCCGACAGGCCGCCGGCTTCATCGCCGTATTGCATACCGGTGACGGCGGTGCGCGACAGCGTGGTGTTGGTGGCGATCACGCCTTCGAACTTGTGGCGCAACAGCGTATCGGCGATCGATTTGATCTGCTCGTCGTCGAGATCCGGCGCGATCTTCAGGGCGAGCGGCACCAGCTTGCCGTGCATGTCGGCCAGACGCTGCTGCTTGTCCTTAAGCGCCGCGAGCAGCGCGTCGAGTTCGCCCGCGCCTTGCAACTGGCGCAGGTTCTTCGTATTCGGCGACGAGATGTTGACCGTCACGTAGCTCGCGAACGGGTACACGCGTTCGAGGCAGTACAGATAGTCTTCGGCGGCGCGCTCGATCGGCGTGTCGGCGTTCTTGCCGATGTTCAGCCCGAGAATGCCGCGATAGCGCGCGGCCTGCACGTTCTGGACGAACTGGTCGACGCCCGCATTGTTGAAGCCCATCCGGTTGATCACGGCATTCGCCTCGGGCAGGCGGAACATGCGCGGACGCGGGTTGCCCGGCTGCGCGCGCGGCGTGACCGTGCCCACTTCAATGAAGCCGAAGCCGAGCGCCGCCAGACCGTCGATGCACGCGCCGTCCTTGTCGAGGCCCGCGGCCAGCCCGACCGGGTTACGGAACGTCAGCCCCATCACGGTGCGTGGCGAATCCGGCACACGTGGCGCGAGCGCGCCGGCAAGGCCGGTGCGGCCCGCGGCGCCGAGCATGCGCAAAGTCAGGTGGTGAGCGTCTTCCGCGTCCATGCGAAAGAGTTGGGCGCGTACGAGCGGGTAGAGGGAACTGAACACGGGACGAAGCCGGGCGGCCGGAAAATGGGAACCCGCCATTTTACCGGCTTTGGGGTATTAATGAGACTAACTGGTAGGGACCGTTATGGCCACGTTGTGGCCACCTTCGGGTTACCTTATGGCCGGGGTTAAGGCCGCAGCGGCCCGCGCCGACCCTGAATCGCCAGATCGACCGGCGGCAGATCGATGCTGGTTGGATCGAGCACCTTCCAGACACCGTCGATCAAACCTTCGAGCGGCCGGAAATTCGCCTTGTACGCCATCTTCGGGCTCTCGCGAATCCAGTAGCCGAGGTACACGTAGGGCAGCTTGAGGCTTTTCGCCTGCTCGATCTGCCAATAGATGTTGTAGGTGCCGAAGCTGGTGTGCGGCAGTCCCGGTTCGAAGAACGTGTACACCGACGAGAGCCCGTCGCCGAGGATGTCGATCATGCTGATCATGCGCAGAATGCCCGGTGCTGACGGATGGTCCGGCAGCGGCTCGCGGAATTCGACCAGCCGCGAGTTGATCCGGCTCTGCAGCAGGAACTGTTCGTACTGGTCGCGGCTGTCGCGGTCCATGCCGCCGCCGGCATGCCGCGCCGACTGATAGCGCATATAGAGCGCGTAGTGTTCTTCGTCGTAATGCAGCGGGGCAACCGTTGCGATCAGCTCGCCGTGCTTCTTCCACACCCGGCGTTGCGTGCGGTTCGCCTCGAAATGATCGACCGGCACGCGCACCGGCACGCAGGCGCGGCAGCCATCGCAATACGGGCGGTAGGTGAACACGCCCGAGCGCCGGAAGCCGGCTTTGACGAGGTCGGTATAGACGTCGGAGTTGATCAGGTGACTGGGCGTGGCGACTTGCGAACGCGCGATGCGTCCATCCAGATAACTGCAGGGATAGGGCGCCGTTGCATAAAATTGCAGCGCCGAAAGCGGAGAAAGAGGCAGCTCGTTGGGATGAGTCACGTTGGCAGCTCTCGAAGCGTCTCTGGTATTGCAAACCCGGCGCCTTGCGGTTTGAAACCCGCGGCTCGTGACCCGCGGCTCGGTTGGCGACGGATCCGGATTCGGCCTGATTTTTCCTACGCCGCCGGCGCTACGACATCGTGCAAGACGGTCTTGTCGAAACGCCAGGGAATCGGCGGTGCATCGACAGACGCGCGAACATGCGCGATGAACGCTTTGCGTGCTATCTCGCGACCGCCCAGCGACGCCAGATGCGACGTGTTCTGCTGGCAGTCTATCATTTCTATTTCGTGACAGCGCAAGTGTCCGACAAGCGCGGCCAGCGCCATTTTCGACGCATCGGTGACCTCCGCGAACATCGATTCGCCGAAGAACATCCGGCCGAACGACACCCCGTACAAACCGCCTACGCGTTTGCCTTCGAACCAGGTTTCGATGCTGTGTGCATCGCCGACCCGGTGCAGCGACGAATACGCTTCGACGACATCCGCGGTGATCCACGTGCCGCGCTGGCCGCGCCGCGGCGCCTGCGCACAGGCGCGCATCACAGCTGCAAAATCATGGTCGACACGGATTTCCCACGCGTCCTCGCGCAGCACGCGCTTGAGCGTTTTACGCAGTGACGGCGACACTTTGAATTCGGCGGGGCGTAGGATCATGCGCGGATCAGGACTCCACCACAGTACCGGCTGGCCGTCCGAATACCAGGGGAAGATGCCGCGCCGATAGGCGTCGATCAGCCGCGACGGCAGCAGGTCGCCGCTGGCGGCGAGCAGGCCGGGTGCGCCGCTTGCCGCGCCGAGCGCGCGCTCGACGGAGGGAAACGGATCGTCAGGTCCGAGCCAGGGAACCATGCGCGCCGCTCAACCTTCGCGCAGCGAGCGGAAGATGTCGCCCGTATGCAGCCCGAAGCTGCCGGCGGCACGGTCGGCGAAAAAGAAACGCAAAGTCTGGCCGACGGTGGGGAAGGCGATCTCGTCCCACGGAATGTCGTGTTCCTCGAAGAGTTTCACTTCGAGACTTTCCTCGCCGGCGGCGATGTCGAGATCGAGCAGGCGCGCCATATAGAACAGATGCACCTGATGCACGTGCGGCACGTTCAACAGCGAGAACAGGCTCTGCACCTCGACGCGCGCGCCGGCTTCTTCCAGCGTTTCGCGCGAAGCCGCTTCGGCGGTGGTTTCACCCATTTCCATGAAGCCTGCCGGCAGCGTCCAGTAGCCGTAGCGCGGTTCGATCGCGCGACGGCACAGCAGCACTTTGTCGTCCCAGACCGGGACGGTGCCGACCACGTTGCGCGGATTCTGATAATGCACCGTGCCGCAACTTCCACACACGAAGCGCTCGCGGTTGTCACCCGGCGGAATGCTCAGGCTGACGCCGTGGCCGCAGACAGAACAGAATTTCATAGGAAGGGGACGAGAAAGGGTGATGGGAGTTTATCACTGGGGCGAGCTTTGTCGGGAGCGGGCCATGGCGGTGTGGGCCAGTCGGTGCGGGGTGGGGAATTTCGCTGATCAGGCGCCCGTCGATGCGACGGCATTACGAATACTGTGGAGGAAAAATGCAGATATGTTTGGAGTCCGGATCAACGGGCACGAGCGGGCGTCAGCGCACGCAGCCGCGAGGCGGAAAACGGGAGACAGAAAACAAAAAAGGCCTGCCGGTTGGGCAAGCCTTTGAAGTTTTTTCGACGTCTTCGAACCGATTTAGCTACTTAAGCGCTACTTGGTTGCGGGGGTAGGATTTGAACCTACGACCTTCGGGTTATGAGCCCGACGAGCTGCCAGACTGCTCCACCCCGCGTCCGTCGAAGAAAAGATTATAGAACAAAGCGGCGACCAGCGCAATAGCTTGTTAAGAACCGGCTTCAATACGCGCCGCTGCGGGCGAACTTCAAAGCGGAACGCCAAAGCGCAGCGACCTCCAAAGTCGCGGCGTGCATTGCCGGCGTCGTATGCCGGAAGGCCCGCGTTGCACGCTGCGCTAGAATCCAGGTTCTCTTCGCGCGCCGGGATGTATGCACAACGGCCTGCGCTTCACTTCTTACCTTGTTCAGAACTCCATGGATATCGCTCACGATCTACAGGTGATTGCCGCTCAGGAACAAGCGCTGGTGTTCCCGCAATTCGATGCCGACCGCGCATGGCAGATCGGCGCCTATCTGCACGAAGTCGCGAAAGCACGCGGCATTGCCGCGGCCATCGACGTGCGCACATTCGGTCAGCCGCTGTTCTTCAGCTTGCTCGAGGGCGCGACGCCGGACAACGTCGACTGGGCGCGTCGCAAGGGCAACACGGTCGCGCATTTCCGGCGCAGTTCGTATGCGATCGGTTTGAAGATGCAACAGGCAGGCAGCACGCTCGCCGACAAGCACGGCTTGCCGGTCACGGAATATGCGTCCCATGGCGGCGCGTTTCCACTGACGGTGGCGGGCGCCGGTGTGATCGGCTCGATCACGGTGTCCGGTTTGCCGCAACGCGCCGATCATGAGTTGGTGGTGGAAGCGCTGTGCGCGCACCTCGGCCACGACTACAGCAAGCTCGCGCTTGCAAAGGCCTGAGGCGATGCGGATGCCGCCTTATGCGTTGCTCGCCATTGCGATCGTTGCCGAAGTCATCGCGACCTCCGCCATGCGGGCCTCGGAAGGTTTTTCGCGGCTGCTGCCCGCAGCGGTCGTGGTGATCGGCTACGGCATCGCGTTCTATTGCCTGTCGCTCACGCTGAAGACTATTCCGGTGGGCATCGTCTACGCAGTGTGGTCAGGCGCCGGCATCGTGCTGATTACGCTGGTCGCGGTCGTGATGTACCGGCAAGTGCCGGACGTGCCGGCCATCATCGGGCTCGGGCTGATCATTGCCGGGGTCGCCGTGCTGAACATGTTCTCGAAGATGCAGGCGCACTGAGCGCTCATTGAGCGTCCACTGAGCGTCACTTGCAGCGCACGATCATCGAACGGTTCTTCACGTTGGCCGAGACGACGTTCGTGACGCTGCCGCCCGCGGCGCCGCCTTCGTCGTTGTCTTTCGACACGATATCGTAGCCGGTTGCGCCACACGCCTTGCCGGCCTGCACGTAGCAGGAGGCCCAACTGGACGCGGCGTCGGCGCCGCTGCAGTTCACCGCAAAACCCGTCTGGCCGTTCGGCAGATTGATCAGCGAGGTGGTGTTCGACGATGCGCAGCCCGCGAGACCCGCGCCGAGCAGCACGGCGGCGGGCAGCGCGGCAGACAGGGACGCCCTGCGGACGAGAGCAAGCGCGGCGCTGCTGGGTAGGAAGCGGCCGGAGCGGCGCAGTTGCGTCATGAAATGCATCGTGATGTTTCCTTTCAAATAGATATCGAGACTCGCCACACACACGGGGCGTGTGCCCACAAGGCTAAGGCGTTTCGATCGTGATGCCTGCCGCGCGGACCAACTGGCGGCTTTCCGAGCCGCTTTCGGTCGCTGCGTCTTCCCAGATGCTGATGGCTTTCGGAATGTCGATGCCATGGCTTTCTGCGTAAGCAAACCAGGTGTTTGCCGCATCCGGTTCAGGCAGCTCGTGGTTCTGCAGGAAATATTTTCCCATACTGTGTTCGCTGACCTCGAAAAGGCGTCACTGCGTCAGCACGGATCGTGCCGATGAACCGGTTCGACCGAAGCAGTCGGCACAAGTGCAATCCGGCGTGTCGATTTGCCTGCGAAGCTTATCGGCATGGGGCGTACGACGTTGATCAGGCGGGCGCTGGAGGCTGGACCGCGGTCCAGTCGCGCGAGTACCATAGCGGGCATATCCGGGGGCGGCCGGTACTCCCCGGTGTCCGTTTCCTGCCGGATCCTTCTGATGAGGCGACCATGGAAATTCGGTTTCCCGCGGACGCGCCCGCTTACCGCGACTCCAATCTGACGGTGGTCTTTCGCGCGCTCGTGGACGGCGAACCGGTGCCGTGCGCGATCTCGGTCGAGGCGCTCGAGGATCACTTCGGCGCGTACACCGAGGATCTCGAAGGCTGGATGCGCGCGTTCGACGCCGGACGTCCACACATCGAGGCGGTTGCGCGCGAACATTTGCAGATCAGCAATGGCACGCCTGTGTTGCTCAAGAGCGGCCACTTTCCGCCCGGCAACATGGCGGGCTGATCCGGTTCATTCGCACACGCACAAAAAACGCGCTTTAAAGCCGCTCGCTTGCGAAAGCCGTCGACAATCAGGCCGTTTTCGCGGCGTCCCGTTGCGTGTCCGTATTCGCCGATGCCGCTGCGCGCGCGGCGTCGAACGCATGCCGGATACCGTCTTTGTACGAGGTTTTGGCGATCGGACCGAGCAGTTGTGTCAGTGCCGAGTCGTCAAGCACAACCGGCTCGGTCATCAGGTAGTTCATCTCCACCAGTTCCCGCATCAGCGGATTGAAGAGGCCGAGCACGCGCAGCATGGTCTTGCCGGCCACCATCAGCTTCGGCTCGCGGCCCGCTAGTGCATAAGCCTGTCTCGCCACTTCGCCCTGCGTGATCGTGCCCGTGCCGGCCAGATGCCACCAGCGGCCGTACGCTTCGGGCGTACGTGTGAGTTTCTCGACCACTGGTCCGATATCCGGCAGGTAGATGAATTCGTGCTGCACATCCACCGGCCCGATCACCTGCGCGCGCTTGCCGTGCGCCGCGCCCTCGAATATGCCGTTGATCAGACTGCGTTCGATGCAGTGACCGTAGAAATCCGGCAGGCGCAGCACCAGCGTCGACAAACTGGTAGACCCGCTCGCGCGCCCGTGTGCCGCCAGCACCAGTTTTTCCTGCTCGAGCCGCATCTTGCCTTTGAACGTATGGGGCTCACGCGGATGATTTTCGCTAATCGGATTGCCGCACGCGCGGCCGTACGGATACACGGTGCCGATCAGAATGAAACGTTCGACGCCTGCCGCCGTCACGCCGTCGAGGGTTTTTTGCATGAGTGGCGGATGCGAGGCGAACTGATCGTAGGGCACGCCCACCAGATAGATCACCGTCTGCAAACCGGCCGCCGCGGCGCTGATCGAAGCCGGGTCGTCCGGATTCCACGTGACGATTTCCGCATGCGGGTCGTGGCCGAAGGCCGCTTCGAGCGGCGCGCGCGAGCGGCCAACTACCCGGTAATCCCGGCCCGCCGCGCTCAGCGCCGCCCCAATGATTTGACCGGCGGCGCCCGCGGCGCCGAATAAACCTACTTTCCCTGTAGCTTGCATGAACGACTCCTGAAGACGGCGCCGTATCGCGCCTGGGTGAGCTTGTCTGATCGATGAGAATTTAGTGAACACCGTTCAGTAAACAGTGTTCAGTTTAATTTGACTTTTCAGTTTGTCAAGCCGAAAATGCCCGGCATGGGAATCGTCGAACGAAAAAGCCGCCAGAAACAGGCGCTGCGCGAGCGCATCCTCGATGCAGCGCGGCGCATCGTGATGCGCGAAGGCTTTGCTGCGCTGTCGATGCGCAAGATTGCCGACGCCATCGAGTATTCACCCGCCACGTTGTACCTTCACTTCGCGAGCCGCGATGAAATTGCACAGGCCTTGTGTGCGGAAGGTTATGCGCAATTGCTGGCCACATTCGTGCCGCTCGCGCAGATCGCCGATCCGGCTGAGCGCTTGAAGGCGCTCGGGCGTGCTTATGTGGCATTCGGTGTTGCGCATCCGGAAACCTATCGGCTGATCTTCATGGAAGACCCGAGCTACACAGGCGCGGCGCTGGGCGGCGCGGCTGCCGCGGCTGGTAAGGGTGCGGGTGGGGCGGTGGCTGTGGTCGCGGATGCAAGCGCTGATGCCGCGAACGAAACGGCGGAAACCGCGGCAGCAGGAGTATCCGCAACAGGAACAACTGCAGCGGCTCCCACCGTCTCCGGAAAAGCCGACCTCGCGCCTGCGAAAGCGGACGACGACCCCGGCGACGCCGCGTTACACATCATGCTCCGGGCGCTCGAAGAGTTGAAAGCAGCAGGACGCTTGTCCGCATCGATGGACGTGGCCGTGTGGGCGGAGGCGTTCTGGGCGACCCTGCACGGCATCGTCGCGCTCAACCTCACATGCCCCGTGTTTCCGAGCGCGCCGCTGGATACGGTGGTGGGCGTCGCGCTCGATACCTGGCTGGGTATGCAACCCGCCGGGCAGCCGCAAGGCGCCGCAAAATCCACGCGTGCCGGCAAGAAAAAGTCTGCTGAAGCGCCGGCGGAATTGCACGCAGAAGCGCACTCAAAAGCGCACGCAGAATCGCCCGCTGAGACGGGCGTCAAACCCGCCACCAAGCCTAAAGCCGCGAGTGCGTGATAACGTTCAGTTCCGATTCATTTCGCGCCATCGCGCTTCGCTCTCCATGTCCATTTCCGCCTCGCCCGCCGTCAGCGACGAAGTCGCGACTTACGTAGCCAACCGCATCGGTTTCATCGAACTGGAGAGGCCGAAGGCGCTCAACGCGCTGTCGACCGGCATGATTCGCGCGATGCACGCGGCGCTCGATCAGTGGCGCGAAAATCCCGACGTGCTTGCCGTGGTGGTGCGCAGCCAGCATCCGCGCGCGTTCTGCGCGGGCGGCGATGTCCGCTTTCTGTACGAGTCGGCGCAGCGCGGCGAGCATGATGCGCGCGATACGTTTTTCACTGAAGAATACCGGCTCAATCACGCGATTTTCACTTACCCGAAGCCGTATATCGCCTTGACGAATGGCGTCGTGATGGGCGGCGGCATGGGGATTTCGCAGGGCGCGCATCGTACCGGCGGCCTGCGGGTGGTGACGAACTCCACGAAGATGGCGATGCCCGAGACCCGCATTGGCCTCTTTCCCGATGTCGGCGCGAGCTGGTTTCTGGCGCGCACGCCGGGCGCGCTCGGCCGCTATCTGGCGGTCACGGGCGAGACGATCGGCGCAGCAGACGCACTCTACGCAGGTCTCGCCGACGCCTATATCGACGACGCGGCATTGCCCGCGCTAGTCGATACGCTGCGCAGCGAGCCGTTCGAACGTGGTGCAGACGTGGTGGCGAGCATCGAGCGTGAGGCCGCTAAGCATCAGGTCGTACCAGAACCCGACGCTTCACCGCTAGCGAGCACGCGAGCGTTGATCGACCGGCATTTCGCGTTGCCTGACATGACGCAGATTCTCGCGTCGCTGGAGCAGGAACGGGAGCACGGCGGCGATTCGGCCGATTGGGCTGAGCAGACGATTGCCGTGTTGCGCGAACGTTCGCCGTTGTCGATGGCCGTGTCGCTGGAAGTGGTGACGCGCGCGGAGGGTTCGATGGCGGACGTGCTGCGCGGCGATCTCGATCTGACGCGCACGTGCTTCGCGCAAGGCGACACAATCGAAGGGATTCGCGCGCGCATCATCGATAAGGACAACGCGCCACGCTGGCGTTTTGCGCGTATCGAAGACGTGAGCGCCGCCGACGTGGCGAAGATGTTCGAAAGCCCGTGGCCGGCAAACGAACACCCGTTGCGCGATCTGCGCGGTTAAGCGGGATCGGGCCGCAACGTTAGCTAGTCGGTCCTGAACAATCTGTTTTGCCGGCCACCGGCGTTACGGCAATGGGACT
>NZ_JALQCK010000099.1:0-3491 GCF_030464835.1 Paraburkholderia sp. WS6 | reverse complement strand
GGCAAGGGGCGCAACTATGACGATCTCGGGAATATGCACAGTTCCGCGTCACGGACGCCCGTTTGGCGTGCTGCGACGGGTGTTCGACCACGGGTACCGTTAGTAGACTGCGCATAATAAAAGTGCTTTCCTCAGGCGGCAGGCCGGCTAGTTCGGCTTTTTGAGGAGAAGTATCATGGACAACGACTTCGTACCGCAGCGGACCCTGCCATGGTTGACGGACAGCGTGCTCGAATCCAGCTATCAGGCCTATTCGAGCTATTTGATCGGGCGCGGGAATTCGTCGTGGACCGTCCGTAAGTATCTGTGCAGCGTCGCGCACTTTGCGCATTGGCTGCGCAAGCGACGCGTCAAACTCGGTCAGATTGATGAAGCGCTGGTACGCCGTTTTCTGGATGAACACTTACCGCGGTGTGACTGCCCATCGCGCACACCAAGATGCAGGCACCATAACCGGTCGGCCTTAAAGCATCTGCTTACCGTGCTGCGCCAGAGAGCGGACATACCACCTCGGCCCGATTTCACACCCCGTTCGATACAGGAGGAACTCAAGGAGTTTGACGCACATCTTGACCAGGTCTGCGGGCTGGCCTCATCTACGAGGAGGTTGCGCACGCGCATAGTACGGACATTCCTGTCAGAGCGATTCGGTGCATCGAGAATCGATATGGCACAGGTCAAGCCGGAACATGTTCACCGATTCGTAGTCCGTCACCTCGAGGGATGCAAACCGAGCACAGGCAAAGTACTTGGGATTGCGCTACGGAGCTATTTGCGTTTCCGGGGTATGCATGGAGATCGCGTCCGGTGCCTTATTGCCGCGATCCCGCAAATCGCCCAGTGGAGGCTCGCATCGTTGCCAGACACGCTTTCTGAGACGGAGCTGGAACGCTTTCTCAACGCATTCGATCGCAAGTCCGCGATCGGCCGCAGGGACTACGCGATGGCCCGGTGTATGGTCGACCTGGGGCTGCGCGCCGGCGAAGTGGCCTCGCTCCAGCTGGACGATCTGAACTGGCATGACGGGACCTTGCGATTATCAGCAGGCAAGGCGCGGCGAACAGACGTGCTTCCATTGCCGACCCGGACCGGCCGCGCCATTGCCCAATACCTGACTGGCGGCCGTCCGGCCTCCGATAGCCGGGCGGTATTTCTGCGGCATGTTGCTCCACTTACCGAACCCATTGGTTCGAGCGTCGTTCGCAACACCGTCCGCGCCGCTCATGCGCGATGCGGCAGCGATCCACGCCTGCGTGGAACTCATGTTCTGCGACACAGCGTAGGGAGCCGGCTGGTCCAGGCAGGAGTCCCCATGAAGGAGATTGCCGATATCCTTCGACACCGCTGTCTGGATACTACCGCGATTTACACCACGATCGATCTCAGCAGCCTTGCAAGAGTCGCGCTGCCCTGGCCGGGGAGAACATCATGAAGCGTACAGTCAGGATGGTATCGCTCGCCGAGGACTACCTTGAGTCAAGACGTCGCCTCGGTTTTGACCTGCGGTGCACGGGACGCCGGCTTCTTGACTTTGCCTGCTTTGCTGACCGGAGCGGCCACCACGGGTCGTTAACCGTAAATCTGGCAGCGTCCTGGGCTCGATCTGGACCAGGTCAGACGCCCTTTACCTGGGCGCGCCGGATTGAGATCGTTCGCCCGTTCGCAAGGTATCTCCAACAATTTGACCCCGCCACCGAAGTTCCCCCTCTTTACCTTTTTGGCCGAGCCCATCGCCGTCTGACACCGCACATCTATACCCATGAGGAGATCCGGGAACTGCTGGCCGCCGCTGCAACCTTGCCCTCGAAGGAGAAACTGCGGCCCGTCACCTACTCAACCCTGTTCGGGCTGATCGCGTCCACCGGACTGCGGATTTCTGAGGCGCTTAATCTGAGACGCGCAGACGCCGACCTGGATCATGGCCTGCTAATGATTCGGGATACGAAGTATCGTAAGTCACGTGTCGTTCCACTTCATCCAACCGTCGTGCGAGCACTCGCGCGCTACGTAAAGCTGCGGGATCGCGATTGGCCCATCACTCTAAGCGATCACTTCTTCATCGTGCACGGAAGCAGCATGAAGATCAGTACGGTTGAGGATGTCTTCGGGTCCTTGCGTTCACAGTTGGGATGGGTCGCCCGTGGGGATCATCCGGCTCCACGCATCCACGATCTGAGACACTCGTTTATCTGCCGACGGGTGTTGCTCTGGTACCAGCAAGGGGTGGACGTCGACAACGCAATGGTCATGCTGTCGACTTACGTAGGGCATGCCAAAGTGACCGACACCTACTGGTATCTGACCGGCATCCCCGAACTGATGGCGATTGCGGCCCAACGCTTTGAGCAGTTTGCAGGAGGAGCTTGCCATGTCTAGGCCCAGGCATTCTTCGGCGTCGAACTTCGCGGCGCTGCTACAGGAATTCTTCGTTGAACGGTTGATGCAACAACGGGCAGTCAGTCCGCAGACGATAGCCAGCTACCGGGATACGTTTCGACTATTCCTTCAGTTTGCTCAGGCGCGTCTCCGTAAGTCGCCTGTCGACCTGGCATTAACGGACATCGACGTGAAGCTGGTGCTGGCTTTTCTTCGTCATCTGGAAGACGACCGACATAATTGCGCGCGTACCCGGAACGCGCGGCTCGTTGCCCTCCGTTCATTCCTGAAGTACGCGGCACTCAAGGATATTTCCGCACTGGCTGTTATCCAAAGCACTCTGGCCATTCCGATGAAACGCTTCGACAGACCGCTCATCGGCCACCTGTCGCGTGATGAGATCGAGGCGCTACTCGCCGCGCCCGACCCCAACACCTGGTGCGGGCAGCGGGACCGGGTACTGTTTGCAACTCTTTACAACACTGGCGCACGCGTTTCCGAACTGATCGGTCTGCGGGTGGGCGACGTCGTCCTGGATAAAGCGCCCTGTGCCCATATCCACGGCAAAGGCCGGAAGCAGCGCACCGTACCTCTGTGGCGCTCGACAGCGAGCCTAATCAGAAGCTGGTTGCCACGCATCGGGGCGTCGCCCGACCAGATGCTGTTTCCCAATCGCTCGGGAAATCCGATGACACGGTCCAACGTTACAGATCGGCTCAAGCTCGCCGTGCGGACGGCCACCGGGCAATGTCCCCAACTATCAAGCCATCCCGTTTCTCCGCATGTCATCCGGCACTCGACCGGAACGCATCTGCTGCAATCGGGCGTTGACCTCAGCGTCATTGCGCTGTGGCTTGGACACGAAAGCCCGGCCACGACTCACATGTACGTCGAGGCCGACCTCGCGATGAAGGAGCGCGCGCTCAATACTTTGCAGCCACCTCGCAGCGGAATCCCGCGATATCGACCGCCCGATCGCCTGATGCAGTTCCTTGAAAGCCTGTAATTATGCGCAGTTCACACCACGGACCCGCCATGCATAGCCCACCGCGGAAGGACAAACGAGTCTCCGTGGCGCGGAACTGCGCATATTCCCGAGATCGTCATAGTTGCGC
>NZ_JALQCK010000098.1:0-3573 GCF_030464835.1 Paraburkholderia sp. WS6 | reverse complement strand
ACCGCACGCGCTGGCCGGAGCCCCCTACCGCGCGAGCGGTTTCGTTCTTCGGCCAACTACGGCCGTTCGGCATCGCTGATCTGGGGACATTCGAACGGCCGCTTCGCATAACATGCCGGCCGTCGCCATCCAGGCCGCTTGGCGACGCCTAAACACCGATTTACCTGATAGCCGTAAGAATCGGCGGCAACTTGGTAGTTCGAGAGACCCGGGCTACAGTCGCCGTTATGTACCGGCATCGACGGACGAGCGCGCAGAGTACCGGAAACAGCGAACGGCATAGACAAAAAAGCCCGCTACGGAGGCGGGCTTCGACGCAATCGAAGGTCCTAAGGCGCTGTTCGGCCAGTTTCGGCCGCTCGACGTCACAACCAGATCACAAAACCGCCCCGCAAGCCTATAGGAGTTGTCGTGAAGCACTCTGACGCGCCCTGGGGCGCACTGAAACGCGCTACCGACCAGGTGCAAGCGCTGAAAGCACAGACTGATCCGCAAAAGCAAGCCGAGAGCTGGCAGGACTTGCTCATTCAGTTGGAGCGAGTCTGGAATAAGAGTGAGGCCCACTTTTCCAAGAGTCCCAAATGGACAGGCTGGAAGAGCAATTACGAGCGTCTGCGAAAGGTCGATCCTCTCCTTAGCTATTTGCGACACGCCCGCAACGCCGACGAGCATACCGCAGAGGAAATCACAGAGCGGAAACCGGGCAGTTGGACATTGAATCCAGCGATCGGAAAATCCCTGCACATAAAGCACATGAATATAAATAAGGGGCAGATTGAACGACTTGAAACCGATGTACCGGTGAAATTTACGGTAATCGACGGAGCCGCCGCTCCCATCGATGTCACTGATCGGGGTGTCGCGTACGCGGTTCCTACCGAGCATCTAGGAAAGTCAATCCCGTCGCCAAACTTTGTGGCAATGGCCGAGTTGGCAGTCGATTTTTACACTGGCACACTAAAGGCAGCTGAAGAATTTTTCGTGGACTAGCAGCAGTCCCTCGTCTAAGTAGACCATCGCTTAACATCGCGCAACACACGTTGATGATGCAGCAGTACCTCCACCCCGCGAGATAAGACTTTTAACGATGAGCTACGCCATTGGCTACACTCACCGATTTGCTGCCTGCCACCTACCTTGAGCGGACAGTCAATTCGTCGGAAGCCCCGACATTGGAATAGCGGTGAACTATATGTGGTTTCCTGGGGAAGACCTGATAAAAACAATGTGGGTAAGCCTGACGGACAAGGGCGTTGGCTCCCTATTGACGCCGTGGCAACTTCGGCGGACAAGTAGAGCGCAGATCGAAAGCAAAAGGGAAGAGATCCTCCAGGTTGCTCAGGCGGAAAAGGATGCCCTTGATATCCGCGCGGGTAAGAAGAAGCTTGCGCAGGTTGGGGGCGAGCTACTTCTGGTCGACCATCAGGCGGAAGTAATAGGTGACCGCATCGAGCCTACTCTAAGTGGAGCGGAGATGGTTAATGCTGCGGTCGCCGCATCCGCAACCCGAGCGGTTCTTGATGAGGTTAATGTAGCCAAAGCGATCCTACATGCAGAGGACATACTGAAGACGGATGAGTCCCCGGCCCCTTCTGCCCAGATTGATGCTGACTGGCTGCGAGATTGGCGAGACGCAGCAGCGCGCGTCTCATCCGATGAGATGCAGTCTCTGTGGGGACGGATACTTGCCGAGGAAGTCAAGTCGCCGGGGAACTGCTCATTGAGAGCGCTGAATTTTGTTCGGTGCTTGAGCAAGGAAGAGGCTCAGAAAATCGAAAAGGTCGCACCATACGTTTTTGATCAAACAATGATTTTGAAGTATGGGTCGCTCGCCCAGACCAACCATCCTTTGCATGCTGTGGAATTTATGGAGATGCAGGAGATGGGGCTTGTGAGTAGCGTTGACTCGATGGGATTTACCGGCCAGTATCCATCTGTTTCGAAAGAACAATACCTAAGGGCGTTTTTCTGCAATGGGTGGGCATTAGTAGTGCGCGATGCGGACCCCACAAAGAATTTGCAGGTGGATTACTACCGTGTGACACCACTTGGTAAACAAATCTTCACGTTAAGCAACAGTCGCCCCAACGTTGAATACATGCGTGAACTGGGTCGCCACTGGGCATCTCTTGGATTTACTGTATCCGTAGCAGAGGCGGTTCCAATGGAAGGCCACGCTGGAGCATTCCGGTTCGTGAACGAACAGACAGTCTGAAAAAAGTCCCTGTCGGTTTCTCGGTGGAGGCTGAGGGCGCTACTTGGTTTACCGTTACACGTTTGCACGGAGTTTGTAGCGGCGTGCGACGCTGAATGGCCGCTTCGGAGCCATCCGACGACAAGCGGCCATCAAGTGACGTCTGCCTCTGCCAGCGACTGGACATTCGGGCGACCGCTTCGCTTGGACAACGGACCTTTGCGTGAGGATGCCGGGAATTCTTGAGCCTGATGGCGAATCCAGGAGACTGGAAAGACAGAATTGATGAGACTGCCGAGGATTGTCATACCGCGAGGCCGGGACAGGCCGACGGTACCTACCAACATCGACAGGTTGTTCCGATGTAGTAGCCGCGCCATCATTCGTATGATTATTGGGGGACTACCTCGCACTTGCGGAACAAGCGCCGTGGTCAACCGATAAACCTTTGCAGCAATTCCAAAGCGTGCCTTTTGAGCTTAAACCACCACTCGAGGAATCTAGCTATGAGCACACCTCAATTTGACAGCCTGAAAGACAAACTTGTTGATAAACTAAATGAAGGAAATGAAGCATTGCAACTGATGTACCGCAAATCCGGAGCAGGCGATGCCGAGAGCTTTGCATCAGCCTTGGCACATGAGTCAATTAAGCATGAACAGGCAAATATTAAGCGCCACGTCAAATCACTTCCATATAAGACGGAAATTCCCGTTGGGATGGCGAAAATTGAATTTTCGCTAGACGAGGTTGATGGAACATACACCTTGCAGACCGATACCAGCGTGCTCAATTTTGACATAGGCAAAGCGACGCTGACCTTCGATAAAAACCACGTGAGTCGCTCAGAAAACGCGAGCGATGCCGGCATTACCGTCAATTATAATTTCAGATTTGAATTCAATCCACTGAACGTATTTCTTAAGGGGAGTTTGGAGTACAGCATCCCCTTTCTTGGAAGCGACTCCCACAAATGGGACGATGAGGTTGCCCTGTTCTAGTGTCCTGTTCCGTTGTTAACTGAACTATGTTTGCGCAGGATGTTGGTATCAACGGAACTGGAGATACCAGCATGCCAATGGGACGACCGAAGGTGGAGTTGACGTTGAGCGATGCCGAACAATCGCAACTTGCTTCGATGGCGCGTTCGCGCTCGATTCCGGCTGCGCTGGTTACACGGGCACGCATTGTCCTGGCTGCGGCCGCTGGCGAACCAAATAGCGAAATTGCCAGGCGCTTGCAACTCACACGTGCCACGGTGGGTAAATGGCGTGCCCGGTTCCTTGAACAGCGCATCAACGGTCTGTACGACGAAGTCCGGCCAGGCAAGCCTCGCACGATCGATGACGAGCGGGTGGCCGAGTTGATCCACAAGACGT
>NZ_JALQCK010000097.1:0-4589 GCF_030464835.1 Paraburkholderia sp. WS6 | reverse complement strand
CCCATTCGCCGCCAGAGTTGTGCCGGAGCCCCTTACCGCGCGAGCGGTTTAGTCCTCTCGGCCATTGCCGACGTTCAGGCAACGACGTCTGTGAGGCAGCTTCAGGGCACCTTCCTGCCGTTTGCACATCGATGGCAGCGAATGTCAGGTCCCGGTGTCAGCCAACGTGTGGTTTCCACCCTATGTGGACCATCGAGTTTCCACATAGCTGTCTTTAACGCTGCGACAATTTTTGGCAGTAGCTAGCGTAAATAGCCGTCCGACGATTCTTTTGCCGTGAACTCCAGACCTATCGACTAAACCTGATCGTTGATGGCAGCCAAGAACTCGATCACCTTCGTCCATACCCGGATGAGCTGTTGAGACCGGGTCGAAAATGTTTGAGGCCTGATACAGGCAAACCTAATCCGAGTGCTCCGGCTGCAGCGGATTGAGTTCGAACAATAAGTTGGCGTTGCACATGCGGCAACAGTAACGTTGCAAGCGAAAGGAACGACGGCTGAGCGGGCGCAGCCGCGTCGGCCCGTGGACAATCTGCAGCCCTTCGTGTGCCTTGACTGTCTCTTCGAGTTGCGTACTTTCGCAGGAAATGGATGTCAGAGCGGCGCCAGAAGGAGAACCGACGATAGCACCGCGTTCGGCGACGTATAGCGAGTCAGTAGTCGAAGAAAAGACCCGCATGGCGTCGGGCTAAATCCATATCGAAAGGAGACATGGAGGAGACAGGACTCGATATAAACCCTTAGGCCTGCGATGTAAGGTGATGGACACGCATCGCCTAATTCAGGTGTTTCAACCAAAATTCACCACAATTACATTAACAACTTCTACCACACCACCGATAGTATTGTGGAAATCACTACTCGTAGCCGGATATAGCACCTACGTCACGCTCGATTTCCGCATGCATCCCGCTCCGATGCTACCCGTCACAACCTGCTACTGGTCAAGCGCCCGGCGATGGCGTCGCCAACAGGTGAAATCGGGTAGACGGTGGCGATTGTTTCTTGCGATCCTGCCGCCTGCGTGCGTTAGCGTCGTCGATGCCTCCCTCGCCAACGCTCGCCGCTCGTGCTGGGCGTCTGAGGAATCAGATCATTTCGCGGCAGACCGGCAGTCCCATACAGGAGGCAATATGCACATAGGCGTTCCGAAGGAGATCAAGAACCACGAGTATCGTGTCGGTCTCACGCCGTCTTCGGTGCGTGAGATCGTTTCGCATGGACACAGCGTGGACGTCGAGACAGGCGCCGGCGCAGGCATCGGCGCAACGGACGACGCGTACCGGGCCGCGGGCGCGCAGGTTGCGCCCAGCGCAGAAGCGGTGTTTGCCGCTGCCGACATGATCGTCAAGGTGAAAGAGCCCCAGGCGCCCGAGCGTGCGATGCTGCGCCGAGGACAGATTCTTTTCACCTATTTGCACCTCGCGCCGGACCCCGAGCAGTGCGCCGATCTCGTCCGAAGCAACGCGGTCTGCATCGCCTATGAGACCGTCACGCAACGCGGCGGCGGACTGCCTCTGCTCGCGCCCATGTCAGAGGTTGCGGGCCGCATGTCGATTCAGGCGGGCGCGTTCAGCCTGGAACGCGCGCACGGTGGCAAGGGCATCCTGCTTGGCGGCGTGGCGGGCGTGCCCCCCGCGAAGATTGTGATCCTCGGCGCCGGCGTGGTTGGCACCAATGCCTCGCAGATGGCTGTCGGCACGGGTGCGCAGGTCGTCGTAATCGACCGCAATGTCGATGCGCTGCGACGCATGGACCGGCTGCTGGGCGCACGCGTGATCACCGTGTATTCGAATCAGGACAACATCGAACGACACGTGCTCGATGCCGACCTCGTGATCGGCGGCGTGCTCGTGCCCGGCGCCACTGCGCCCAAACTCGTCACCCGCAAGATGGTTGACGCGATGAGCCCCGGCTCCGTCATCGTCGATGTCGCGATCGACCAGGGCGGATGCTGCGAAACCGCGAGGCCTACGACTCACGCGGACCCCACGTACAAAGTTGGCGAAGTCGTACATTACTGTGTCGCAAACATGCCTGGCGGTGTGCCGCGCACGTCCACTTATGCGTTGAATAACGCGACGCTTCCCTTTGTCCTGCAAATCGCCGACCAGGGCTGGCGCAAGGCGCTTACCGATGACGAACATCTGCGTCGTGGCCTGAATGTCGCGTTCGGCAAAGTGACCTGTCCCGAGGTCGCCGAAGCACTGGGCTACACCTGCGAGGATGCAGGTGCCATCGCCACTGAATAGCAAAAACATCGAGACGAAGCGCGGACGGCTTATCCGGTCGCGCTCTCGAGCCAACGTGGTGGCGAGATTCGCCCCCTATCAGACTTGGTCAAGTTCCCACTGCGAACATCTGTATTCCACGAAATTCCGTTTTGCCGAACTGTATTTGGCTGATCGCCGACTATCGGCCAGAGAGACGTTCGACGCATTGCCCAAGATGGTCAACAATCGGAAGTCCAGCTTGAGATGAATGGGGCGTCTCGCATCATTCGAATCGGGCCGACGGGATAAGCCTAGGGGGCGGCGAGAATCGGTCCCCACCGACGCCTTACGCCGGAGTGAGCGATCCAGCTTCTGGCCTCGCGCACCTGGCGATTCTGTGCAATTGCAAGCGCTCCTTTTGCGGGACGCTCAGCTGAGCAATACCGAACCACCCTTCTCGACGTACGCCTGCAGCAAATGATGGGCAATGGCGAACGGCTTGGGCGTCGACAGACCATCCGCATGCGTTCCCGCGAGCATCGCCGCAACCTCTTGGCGCGAGAACCAGCGGGCGTCTTCGAGTTCGTCCGTATCGACGACGATGTCGGTATCGCTCGCCTGCGCAAAGCAACCGATCATCAGCGATGAAGGAAACGGCCACGGCTGCGACGCGAAGTAGACAACCCGTGCACACTTCACACGAGCCTCCTCCATCACTTCGCGGCGCACGGCGTCTTCCGTGGTCTCGCCCGGTTCAACAAAACCAGCAAGCGCCGAGTACATTCCAGGGGCGAAATGGCGCTGGCGTCCGAGCAGACACCGTTCGCCGTCTATCACCAGCATGATCACGACTGGATCCACCCGCGGGAAATGGCGTGTGCCGCAAACATCGCAGATGCGTTGCCAGCCGGCCGTCGTGACGCGGCTTACAGAGCCGCAGTTTGCGCAGAAGGAGTGGCGGCGATGCCAGTCAAGCATCGACTTCGCCTCGGCCAGTATTCCGAGCGCTCCCGCAGCGACGAGGTCTTGCAACGCGAGCGAGCGAAGGTCGATGCGGTCATAGCCGGTGCCTGGCGATGGGTCCTCTGGCGCAAGGTTGAGCGCGAAGCCGAGCGCGAAGCGTCCGCCGCCGTCGGTATCCTCCCCGAGGAAGACGCTATGAAGCGGCTGGCCAAAGGCAGCGGTCTCGCTGGCGACGAACCACGGGTCATACTCGCTGCCTCGCTTGAGCAAGGGGACGTCGCCGTCGAAGACGAGAAAGCGCGCGGCCGGGTCGCCACTTAGATGCTCGAAGAAGGCGTGGTCGTCCCGCTTGTCGGAGCGGCGGTCGAGCGGGTTGAAGTTAAAGCCGATGGACGCGGAAAAGGCGGTCATCAAGGTCGTTGACATATGGGCGAGGGATTCGCAAGTATGGCACGGAGTTCGGTCCGGTCGCTCGCCGGGGTTCGGTCGGCGTCGACACCAAGGACGCCAGCCGGCCAGCTACGGCCGTTCGCATGAGCTTTCACGCTGACATTCAAACGTCGGCGTTGCATGGTTAACGGACCTTCGCGCGCCGATTCTTTTCGACACGTCCTCGGCCAGAACCGGTATTTGCGCTGTTACCAGTCTGTGTGCCGGAGACGGGAGCGAGGGCTAACTGAGACGGACGGACAAGTGGGTTCGAGAGTGGCTGAAACAATAGCGACGGAACGACGCGGACATTCGAGCGTGCCTGCGCCCGACAACGGACACTCGTCGGCTGCCAGAAAGACGGGTCACCCTCGAATGTCCGCGGCCTAAATCCGGTGGATCGTGTCGCCTATTAGGCCGACACTTCCTGGACGCGGTATTTGCTGTTCCTTTCGAAAAATATGAAAAAAAGGCCAGAGAGAATATGAGGATTAAAAGCAAATGGGGAAGGGGCATTCACGAAGGAAAAGTCGTTTCCATCGTGGACGGCAAGAGGATTTTCATCCATCTACGCTCTGCGACTGAGACGCACGCTTTGGGCAACATGGCAACCCGTCTAAGCCAAAGCGTGCTTGCCGTCTCGATCGACAATGTGCAAAAAATAGCAGATCACATGAGTGAGCCATTTACCCACGCGAAACGAGACGACGTTGTAGTTCTGCTTTACGCAAGCGACGAAACCCGTAGAGCGGCCCTCGCCGTGCTCGGTCTGTGTGATGCATAAGCAGAGCTTCACCGTCATTCCGGTCGAATCAAACATGGCTGTTACACCCAGTAAGCTGCCATTTGGTTTGCTTGGTTCGAACGGCAGAAGCGGGTCGACAAGCGTCTTCCGCGACATCCCCCTCCGAGCTTTTGAGACGCTCTGCGCGCTGATCGTGTTGGCTGCAATCAACGCAGTCCGATTGTCTGGAGTCCTCCA
>NZ_JALQCK010000096.1:0-5086 GCF_030464835.1 Paraburkholderia sp. WS6 | reverse complement strand
GTGGCGCACTCACATTCCTGCGGACCATGGCAGGCGTCGCACAACCCCAAACGCAGCACGGTGGCGCACTCACATTCCTGCGGACCATGGCAGGCGTCGAACAACCCTAAACGCAGCACGGTGGCGCACTCACATTCCTGCGGACCATGGCAGGCGTCGAACAACCCTAAACGCACTGAGCCGGATGACGACAGTCGCTGATCGACCCACAGGGGCCCTCGACCCGTTGCTCCTTCAACGACGGCTTCCAAGGTACAGCGGACCTTCGCCCAATCGTGCCGTTCGGCGAGTTGTCGGCCTTTGCGGACGTTCGCAAGCCGTCTTGTCCCGCGCTCGGTGAAGGGGCGCTTACGAGCGAGACCTGAGACCGGAGTCAACCCGGAGCAGACGGTCGAGTTTCTTGAATTCCATACCCGATTGCTTCACACAATGGCCCAAGCGTGCCCAAGCGCAGGGCTCGCCTCGAGCGTGTCATCTGATACGACGCGAGGTCCGAGTCGGCTGCCCATCCAGCGCACTGCATCGCGTGCGCCGAATGGACAGCAGTGGGCCGGCTACTGGCCTACAAAGATCATTCCGTGCGGGGAACCCATCCCGGTATAGACCGGCGTCATTGCCCCCGTCGAAGTGTTGAGCTGCAACAGCGTGCCCTGGCCGGAGGCGTACGCCGTTCCGGCCGTAAAGCCAGCGCTTGCATCGATGCGATAGATCAACTGAGTTTTATTGTCCGACACCAGCATGAACGAACTGCCTGAAGGTGCCCAACGCGTGTCGTCCACCGGTGCAGCGTTGCCGGACAACATAAGCGGCAACACGCTCACCGACTGACTCGCACCAGGGTTCTTCAGGAACACGAGTTCGGCGTCGGCCTGACTATCGACGACCACGTTGCCGGCCGGGTCGATTGCCATCGAATCCGGATCGGTCATGTTAAGCATGACTTGCGTATTCGTTGCAATGTTCGTCGCTGCCGCATTGCCCATCAGAGCGGGCGTCAGATGAAACGTCTTGTTGTCCGGATTCAGGGTGACGGTATAAGCCGACGGCACCGAACTCACGCCTTTAGGCGCCGTTACAGTAGCGGCTCCCAGTGTAGGATGCGATGCGGACACATACACCACCCCGTTGAGCTGCTTCATGTCATCGAGTCCGCCATCATGTGCCGGCGTAACGTCAGGCGCGAGCGTTGTCTGGGTATTGGCCGTGGTATCGATCACGATCAAAAGCGGGTTCGCGTCTTCATTGGTGCTGACCCACACCGTGTGCGAATCGAACTCCATGATGCCGTCCGGGTGTCCCGGTACGTTGAACGTCTTGACGACATTGCCGTTCAGATCGTACTCGATCACCTGGCTTTGCGGCGACGTACCCGCGACTGTCGTTCCGTCCGGATTGTTATTGCTGTCTTGCGCAACGGCGAAGATGTTGCTGCCGTGCTGGACGAGATCGTCGGGCAAAAGCGTGCCGGGCGCCTTGGCAAAGACCGAAATCTTGTAGCCCGACTGAGCGGCGGTCACTGAAGCAGGGACGGCTATAGACGCGGGTGTCGCGGCGGGCGTCGATGAACTGTTGCCGCCGCATGCGGATAGCGTCGCGGCCAGACTCAGCAGGGTGACTAACTTTTTCTGAATCATTTGCATTTTCGACGATGAGATATCTTGAGGAAGTGCGGCGGGACGGCCGCGTCTTGTGAGAGCTGGGAGTTAGAAGCGGGTGCGAATGCCCGCGGTCACCGCAACTTGCGTATTCGTCGCCGACTGCGCGCCAATACCGTTGATCAACGCACCATTCAACACGGTGCCGCTCGCGCCGTTGACATGTTGATACACGCCTTCGAGATAGAGATCCGTCCGCTTGGAGAGCGCATAGTCGCTCAGCAGGCTGATCTGGTTCCACTTGGGTTTGGCGTTCGTTGTCGCGTTGCTCAGGCGGCCATCGGTAAATGTATAGGCGCCTGAGATACGCCACGCCGGCGTCAGGTCGTAGCGCGCATTGAGTTCATAGTTGTTGAAGCTAAGGCCGCTTGCATTGCCGAACTTCGTGGGGTTCGAAGGCGAGCCGGTGCTGATTGTGGTCGCACTGTCAAGCTTCGTCTGGGTCCATACCAGTCCGACGGTTGCGGCGCCAAACGAATAGTTCGCTCCCGCGCCCCAGACGCGCTGACGTTGCGCGGTGAACGGTGCGTCGGCGGACGTGCTGGTGCCGTCCAGGGCGCCGCCACTATTCACCCCGGGCTGATTGATCTCCATGTAGGCCGCCGCGACGTTCAACGGACCGGTGTTGTATGACGCGCCCAGGCTGTACAGACGGTTGTTCGCAAAGGCGCCGGCCTGGTTTGAAAAGCCATAGACGCCGCCGAACTTCAGGCCACTATAGTTCGCGCTCGCATACTTGATCGCGTTGTCGACGCGAAACGAGTTATCGAGATTATCGTTGTCAAACGGGTGAGCGAACTGGGTGCCTCCATACTGCGTGCCAGTCAGGCTCATGGGTCCAAGATAGTCGACTACCGAATCGTATTGACGCCCTAGTGTCACTGAGCCGTACTGGTCTGTCGCGAGGCCCACCCAGGCCTGACGGCCGAACATACGGCCACCCTGGCCCAATTTTCCGTTGGTGATGCTGAAACCGTTCTCCAACGTGAAGATGGCATGCATACCGGAGCCGAGATCTTCGCTGCCGCGCAGTCCCCATCTGTCGGAATTGAGATTGCCACTGGTCGCCTGCACGTTGCTGTGACCTGTCGTGCCGCTGACATGTTGATTGTTCGTATACGTGACGCCGGCATCGAGAAGACCGTATAGCGTCACGCTGCTCTGCGCATGGGCCACCGTGGCCCACATTGCTGCAGACGCGAGAATTAGAGAATTGACTTTCACTTGATCATCCATCGGAAGTGGGGGAATTCGGCTCCTCTGGGTCATAGGAACCGCACGTCCCTTCCGGGCCCCGCCGCTGCGTCTGGTGCCTCGCCGCAAGATCCGGTAAGGGATCGAGCGAGTCTATCTTTGCAGTCCGCGCAATTTTTGAGCAACACTGAATTGCTCGATCGCCAGCAGCACCGGATTTCCACCGAAGGCTTGTACCGCTTGGCTGATACGATTGTGCGCCGTGGGAGATAAGAACTTTTTATGACGTCGCGTATCGGCTGTTCACCAGGCGCAACGCATTCAGTTCCGACAGACGAAATCGCCAATCCCGTGAACGCGCGCAGACGACAGCGCGTCATGCACTGACGGGTATGCGGCGAAATAGTGAAAAAGGCCCGCCGTGCGGCGAGCCTCCCTGACGTTACGGAGTGCGCGCGTATGCAGCTTGTGCGGCATCGTTGAGGGCCTGCCAGTTGAATCCTTCAAGCAACACCGCGAGCTGCAACGAGGACAGCGGCGCATTGCCCGCGTCCATCGGCGATCCCCTGGCGTCATCCGTGAGAGTCGTCTGCGTCTGCCTGGGCGCACTTACGGAACTGCGGTGTGATGTGACGGCCTGATCGATGGCAACGAGGCCAGTCAGGGTGGTGATGGCAAGAACGGTTCGGGTAGTGGCAGTAATGTGACGCAACATGTCAGGCCTCCATTCAAAAAAAGGGAAGTGAGCGAATTGCTTTCGCGTCATCATCAGGATAAGAGACCCAAGCTTATTGTCAGCTTAATAGCTGTAGATTTGTTTCACTGCCGTCTGTGAGACCGGCGAAATCCTGCTTTCGTGAGTGACCGCTTCGGCCGATGAACCGTCACCGAGTTTGCTAGATTCAGTGACCGCTTTCGATGTGCTACCGACGCTCCAGTGTCCAACCGCGGCATCACGTGAACGTCGCTTCCTGGCCGTTCTCGGAAGATCCGACCGTCACCTAGGTCGCCGGCCCGCTGGGCTCACAGCTTCGCTCAGTTCGCAGTCTGCGGTGTTAGTGGTTCGAGCCCGGTCCCCTCAATCGCGGGGGCCGCGTCCGGCGATGACAGAAAACGGATCAGCGCCTCTGCGCCCGCTGGATTTTTGGCATTGGTGGCGATGCCCCCGGAAAACACCGTGTACCTTTGTACCTCCGCGGGCAAACTGCCGACCACCGTCACCCCGTCCACCGGCAACAGTTCGACGATCTGCTGAAATCCGATCTCCGCTTCGCCGTTCGCGACGACACTGGCGACCCGCTCGGCCGGGATCATGCGGCTCTTGTTCTCCACCCGCCCCTCGATACCGAGACGCCGGAATAGTTCACTGCCGATGTAGACTCCATTCGCGTCGTCCGGATAGACGATCGACTTCGCGGCGAGCAGTGTGCCCCGCAATGCGTCGACCGAGCTGATATCCGGCTTCGGCGCCCCCTCGCGAGCCGCGATGCCGATTGCCGAGCGTGCGAAGTCCACCTTGCTGCCAGACACGACCTTGCCGGCGTTGATCTGATCGTCGAGCGCATAGCCGACCACGATCAGCACGTCTGCCCACTCACCGCGCGCAAGTCGCACAGGGATGGCATTTGCGGCCGTGCCCACCACAGGCCCCCAGACGGTGACCAGCGTATCGCCGGCCGCCTCCTCGAATTGTGGCCCCAGTGCGCGATAGGCTGACGCAAACCCGCCCGAGATCATCACCTTAACTTCATCTGCCGATGCCGCGACGCTGCCCAACAATGCGCCCGCGACGCAGAATACGAGTGCGTAAACCTTCAGCTTGCGGCAAGTCACGGCCCCGCTCCATGTCGATCGGATGACCCAGCCCAGACATGCATCGAGTCTGGACGCCACTCATGATGTTAGCCAGCAGCGCGGCATCGCGCGCAGCACCGATGCCGCTCCAATTCGGAGTCCCTCGACGCCGCCGTTTGCGCGATGGCCACTGCGCACAACCATCCCTATGTGGGACGGGCTTCGTCGACGTCGCTTTCAGCGCCTCAAACGGGTACGACGATCACTTCGAATGGGCGGAATTCGTAGTTGACATTACCCACGTCATATTAACCCGTCAGCGCTATGCGCAAATTTGGTTCGACCGAGTAACAGCGCTCAGATATTGCTTGGCACGACGGTCAGCAGGCGACCCGAAGCGGTCGCTCAAGTTTGTCGATAGCGGCCATTCGTTATAGGGTTTC
>NZ_JALQCK010000095.1:0-5382 GCF_030464835.1 Paraburkholderia sp. WS6 | reverse complement strand
CTTTTTCATCCCGCCAGGATACCAGGTCCGACAAAAAGTGCCTAACACCCTCTAGTTTTAGCGTGGATCGCATTAATCGTTTCCACAAGATCGACGAGCACGTCTTGCCATTGGGATTGACCGAGTTCGGCGAGAGAGATCTGGTCGCGCAACCGCTGATCGCACGTGTGTGCACCGCTGAACTGCTTGCGCCACAAAGGCCCGGCCAAGGTCGACATGTGGTGGACGAAGTATTTCAGATATGCGTGCCTCAAGCCCTTCGGATATGAAGCATCGCCGCCCGGCGTCCATCGCCTGAAAATCGACTCCAACCACGAGCGGTCGAGGCGAAACCGCGCATTTCTGATGGACCGGCTGCGCACGGCCGGAAGCGCGCCGGACGGCGATACCATCGACACCTTGCAGTCTTGCCGGCCCAGTAAGACGGCCGCATCAACCGCCGAGAGTTTGCTGCCAACCACAAGCACGCGCGAATGCTTAGGTATTCGCTGCAGCATGTCGGCCTCAGGATAAGGACTGCAAATCAGACGCGGATGGTCGATGTGTGGTTTCAGCAAGTCGGGAAGGCGTGGAGCGCCAAGGCCCGTGCAGAAAATGACATCGGTCACAACGAGCGAATACGAGGCGTCGTCACGCGCCAGCTTCAACTCATGGCCGCACGCGTCGATGACACGCGCGGAATGAAAGTGATACGGCAGGTGAACCACTTTTATCCCGCGCCGGCATGCAATAGCCACGTAATCACGAAAGCGATCCGTCAGATATGCACCGACCCACGATCGCGGCACAAACGCTTCTGGACTGACATATCGGCCGTTTTGCCGCAAATAGAGCAGAAAATCTTGCGGGGCGTCTGCCATCACCGACATGATCTCCGCCGACGTGTTGCATATCAGGTCATCGTCACTGTTTCCAAACACCAGGCCGGGGCCGATTTCGCCGGGGGCTATCACATAGATGGTTTTCGCTGCGCGCCGTTTGACAAGCGCGACAAACGTTGCAACACAAGCAGCACCACCGCCAACCAGAGCCACACTATTTTCGTCCTGTTTCATAACACTGATGTCCTGTTCTTACCGTTGGCCGCATTGCGTGCCATCGGATGATCCGGGAAAAGATGAAAGCGCCCGTTGTCGTACCAATGGCTTCGATAGCCGCCGCGCCAGCGTTCTGCGTCTTTCATGCGTGACGCCACGATATCCAGCGCCCGCGTGGCGAGTATTGAAGAATCCTGCGACCGCAGAGCGCTCGTCCCAACACTTTGCCTGGTTGCAAGATTCTTCAAGACCGATGCACGCACGGCCTGGTAGGCTGAAATAGACGTGCGGCGTAGAGTTCGCGGCGTTCCCCAGGTCTGGCGACAAGATTCGCCGTGGAAAACACCGTTACGTCGGCGCTCAGCGCAAACGGAAAGTATTCGGTATCGTTTACGTGACGGTTCCTCTTCTCGTATCGGGAATTGGCTCGCTCGGGTGATCTATCTCGCCTGAAGGCCATGCGTCAAGGAAAGCATCTGGAATCTTATTTCGAGGTAGAGATGTCGCATGACAGCAGCGTCAAGGTTTGGCGGATGACGGACCTGCACGACGCGGAGATGCTCAAGGGTACTTACGTTCAACATATGTATCCATGGCACTCTCATGAGGAAATAAGTTTGGGTCTAGTGCTCGAAGGGGCAATCGACTTGCGCACGCGCTCACATCAGGGCATTGCCAAAGCAGGCTCTTTCACATTGATCAACGCAGAGGAAGCTCACTATGGCACGCCGGTGAATGGCGGAGGCTGGCGTTGCAGAACGATCCACATCAATCCCAGGATGGTGCACAACACCGCGGCGGATTTGCGAAGGTACTCGCCCGCGTCCAGCATCGCATTTCTCGGACCAACGTTCGACGATCCTGACGCCGCTCGCGAATTGCTTGAATTGCACCGACGCTCCGAGGCAGAAACGTCCGCGCTCGAGCGTCAATCGCGGTTAGTCACGCTGATCGTGAGACTGTTGCTGCGACATTCGGAAGCCATGGCCACCGTTCCTGCACGTGTGCGGGAACCCCGTGCGGTCGAGCTGGCGCGCGATTATCTGGTCGAAAATCTGGGGGACAAGGTCACTCTGGAGGAACTCGCGGCGACGTCAGGCGTTCCGCCGTTTCGGCTTCTACGCGCCTTCCAGCAATCGGTCGGGCTGACGCCTCACGCTTATCAAACGCAGACGAGAATCCGTGAGGCATGTCAAATGTTGCGTTCGCGGCAGCCGCTTGCCGACATCGCTATCACTACGGGGTTTGCGGACCAGGCCCATTTGACCCGCACTTTTAAGGCAATCATGGGCATGACGCCGGGTCAGTATCGCGATGCATTCCGTTAGGCGAACGACAACAAGGAAACCCGGAGCCGCTATCAAGTCGCGAAGCGGCTGGTCAGGCAACCCGAACTAGCTGTTTCTGAATGGCCGTGTCTGGACTATAGAGCACATGGACAATCGCAGATCCTCAGGGGCCAAACCCTATCTTGAAGACCGCTTGGCGCTTAGACCGAGCCTTATCGCGCAACACACCGTCTCCTAGATAGGATTGACTGCATCAGACACCGACGGTATTTTTACAGGCGGGGCTTCACGCCCCCCGCGCCGCCTCACAGTTCATTTTGATTCCGTGCCGGCTGTGGAGGCTCGTCGGCACGGAAACTCGGACCGAATCCATGCGTATCTACTTTCAGAACGCGTCTATCCCGACGCGGGCCGCCAATCGGCTCAAATACCGCCTTTCTCTAAAGGAATCCCAGGCGCGACAGGTGACCTCCGAAGTCTTCGGCTATAGAGACTGGACCGACCTCCACGGCGAGCTGGGCAGCAAAGCAGCTTCCGCGCTCGACGAGGCGTGTGACAGCGCGACACTAACCGAGAGACGCGTATATCAGGTGTCGCAATTGCTCGCATCGTCAGTTGATCTTCACGGTGAATCCGCGGACGACTTAGTTCGATGGTGGCAACCATCGGCCGCGCATGCGCACGAAGAGTGCGGGGACCCGACAGAAACGCCGTTTGCCGGCTCAAAGGAAGATCTGAGTTTTCAAGAGGCGCTGAGCACGTTGGCTCACGCCGTGCACCGGCCCGTTGGCCACTTCGAACAAGCGCTCATGACTGGCATACACAGAACGGAAAACGAAAGCTCGCTGAGGTTTGTAGAATCGATTGCTGATGAGTTGCTAAGCGGCAACCGAAACCGGGAACCCGAAGTGGCTCGTCACCTCCTTGAGGCTTTGGCATCGCGAGGGCTGCCCCGGTCGATACTTAACCTGGCGACGAGTTTGACGCTTGGCGATGGTGGTCCGAAAGACGAAAAAAGAGCCACGGACTTGCTTGAGCAGTTGGCTGAATCTGCTTCAACTCCCGATGATCTGAAGCGGATTGCCGAATCACGTCTAGGCACCGCCTAAGCACCTGGCATCGCGCAGGCGACATCCCCGCTGCATTCAACGCCGGCCTGTATCGTGATCACGCTGCGGAAAAGAGGGATCAATCTGCGAATCCGGCGAGAGCTGCTCGTTTCTATCGGCTTGTGGCGGCCAAAGGGCACGTACCGGCGTCGACGAATTCTGGACTCCAGACGAGCGGATCCTTGAGGTCCAGAAAACGATGCGTGCCATCAAGGGTGGTGCAAAGCGGGCCGCCGATTCGCATGAAGTCACAGCAAGCCGGCCGCCGCCGTTGGCTGAGATCGCACTATCGACCCGCAGACGACATTCGCCGCCACAAATCTGCCGCATGGAAGGCGTCATCTGCTTTGAAGTGGCGAGTGGCGATTGGTTTACGCCGTCACGCCGAAGGCTTTCCCTCTTTGCTATCGGTCGGCGGCGCCGGTCCTCATGCCTTCGCGTGCGGGCTTCAGCGTCCTGGCCCACCATGACATGTCGTCAAGTAGCTTGTTGGCCGCCTGCGCCAGGTGCGGGAAGTCTTCGAAGGTCTTGCCCTGCTGCATGATGCCGAGGGATTCCACCATGCCGATGTGAACGGCATGGCTCACCGGTGCCATCTGCAGCTCGACTGCAACCAGCCGCAGTTGCTCGACGGCCCGTGCCGCTCCCACCCCACCATAGCCCACGAAGCCGATTGGCTTGCGGGCGAACTCGGTGTAAGCGTAGTCGAGCGCGTTCTTCAACACCGCGCTCGGGCCGTGGTTGTACTCGGGCGTCACCACGATGAAGCCGTCGAGTCTCGCGAGCTTGCCGGCCCAGAGCCGCGCCGCCTCGTTATTGACCGGCCCGTAGGCCGGCGACCGCGGCTCGTTGAAGAAAGGCAGCGGGTGATCGCGCAGGTCGATCAGCTCGAAGACAAGGTCGGTGCGCTGCCTGGCGATCTCATGGATCCAGTGCGCGGGCTTTTCGCCGAAGCGGCCTTCTCGGGTCGAGCCGATCACGATGCGGGGTTGTTGCTGTTCGGTCATGGGGTACTCCTGCAACTTGGGGAGGAAAGGTTCAACGAGGCTGATCACTCTCGTCTTGGTCGATACGAACAAACTGTTCGTTGAGATATAGTGGGCTCTGTCGCCGACACCAGCAAGGAGGCACTTTTATGGTCGATACGAACACTGCTGTTCGCGCCCCAGAAGCGTCGAACCCCCACGAGGCTTGCAAGGCGGTAGTCGAGACACTCGCTCGCATCGGCGACAAGTGGACCGTGATGGTGGTGGGCGCCTTGTCGCAAGGACCGATCCGCTACAACGAGATCCATCGCCGCGTCGAAGGGATTTCGCAGCGCATGCTCACGCTGACCCTGAAAGGGCTGGAGCAGGACGGGTTGGTCACGCGCACAATGTATCCAACGATTCCACCCCGCGTGGACTACGAGTTGACCGAACTCGGACGCAGTTTGATCGTGCCGTTGAAAACGCTCGCTGAATGGGCGCGGGAAAACCGGCCGGCGATGCTGGCCGCACGGGAGGCGTTTCGGACAAGGGGATAGCACGGCTCGCCGCGCACGCGCTTTACCGTCCCGAAATCGACCTGGTGCTTGCGGCGTACGACGTGAGCCCGGGTCTTTCGAGGACTGTTGCTCGCGCGGCGGGCTATGGCCCCGCTCGGTCACCAGCAAGTAGTCGGTCTAGGATGCCCGCTCATAGGCCGAAACTGCTAGTAAATGAGCCACCGCACTTCGTCCGCAAACGCGCCGATTGCAGACACACGAGGAATTCCTATGAGTGTCGGGAGAGGGCCGGGAGTGTGAGTTCACTGATGCAGGATGCTGCCGTCGGGTTGCTCGATGCCGCCATCGTCAGCAATCAGCCACATTGCTGACGTAGAACCCAGCCCATCCCAATGACGGCTCAGGCCGATGGGACTAAACCGCTCGCGCGGTAAGGGGCTCCGGCACAACTCTGGCGGCGA
>NZ_JALQCK010000094.1:0-5361 GCF_030464835.1 Paraburkholderia sp. WS6 | reverse complement strand
TTATTCCCCCCAGCAAGGAATACATAGTTCTGTAACGCTGAGCGGAATTCACTTCGAACACCCCTCTTGAAGGGGTGTTTTTTTGCCTTTCAGATGTTGAAGCTATACCGTGCGATGGCATCGTATGTATAATCCGCGCCTTTTTATGTATGGCGAGAATAGCTTGCGCAGAGTTGGAGATGTAGTCGTGATCCCGCGTGTCGTCGAGGCTCCACCGCGTGGCCCGTCCCGCGATGTCGCTTTGTTCAATCCGCTGACCGACCGCTTCACATGTTTGTGACGGTCAAGGCGCGCATACATACCGATTGGACAGGCGTGTACGCGGAACTTCCGGTGGTATTGACGCCAGCGGGTATCTTGGAGCCGCTGCTCGACTACTACCTCTTTCGTAGTCACGACCGCAGCTTGGCATGGATGACCAAGGTAACCCGGTCCGTCCGGATGTTTCTTGAATACCTACAGTCCAATCCGGCGGAGCGCGATACTCATCGTCTGTTCCAGAACTTCGCCCAGAGGCTCTACACCGGCACGTTTGATCGGGCCACCGGCCTTGACCCCAGTGGCTTGTGCTGGGCGCCACGTTCACCGCGAGATGCGTCGCACATCATCACGCATCTCTCCGACTTTTTTGATTGGCTTGGGGAAGTGCGCCCTGAGACTGCCGCAGTGAATCCCCGCTATGCAGGCGGGGCTTTCGACCGGCAAACCGATGAGGCTGCATACCAGTACCGACGCAGCAAGGCGTTCCTTGGGCATATATGGGCGGCGAACTCGTCCTCCGCCCAGGCTGCATATCGCGTGCGAAGCCGACGCGCTCCGAATGTCGAAAAAGGCGATCCGCCGGCCTTCCCTGAGGAGCGCTTTGAGGAATTACTGCTGAAGGGTTTCTGCGCGGGTGGTCGTTATGACTATCGAAGCATGCTCATCACATTGCTGTTACACGGGGCGGGGTTTCGCGAATCCGAGCCTTTCCATCTCTTCATCCCCGACGTGTTTCCAGATCCAGCCAATCTGAAGCAGGCCAAGGTCCTGATTCACCATCCAAGCTACGGCTCCGCGCCTGCCGATTGGCGCGACAAACTTGGACGCCCGCGTAGAGGCAGCAGGGCGGAGTATCTCGCCCACCAGTTTGGCCTGGTGCCACGTACCGATCTGATGGATCGGCGGCACGCCGGCTGGAAGGGCGGCACCCATGACGCCGCGTACTACAAGCAAGCGTACTGGTTTCTGCCCGAGTATGGCGAGTGGTTCCTGCAACTCTGGCACCGCTATCTCGAGCAGGTCGCACGCGTCGAGCGTGGCCACCCCTTCGCCTTCATCAACCTGAACCGCGAGCCCGTCGGCGCCATGTACACGCTCACCCAGTACAACAAGGCCCATGCCGCAGCGTGCGAGCGCATCGGGCTCACGGTGAGCAAGGCGCTGGGCACAACGCCACACGGACACCGTCACGCCTACGGCCGGCGCCTTCGCAACGCTGGCATCGACAAGACGCTCATCCGCCGCTTCATGCATCACGCCTCGCTGGAGAGCCAGGAGGTCTATACGCAGGCGAATACCCGAGAGGCACTGGCTGCGCTGGAGGCGGCCGCGCAGCGATTGCGGGACAGGCACACCGGGACACCGTCCGCGTCCGGCCTGTTGCTGCCTGGCATCGAACTCAACGACTGAGGAACCCTTATGGCCGAAAAGAAGAAAGCGTATGCGCCCAAGGCACCTGCCACTCAAGCTCGCAACGGGAAAGGAGTGAGCCGCGACACGGATACCAACTTAGGCTGGGTCGAGCGCGACTATCCGCAGCTCTCGGCCTGGCGCGCGCTAGCAGTGGAATGGTTGAAGGGAGAGACAACGAACGTGGGTGACAAACTGCTCGGGTTGGTGGCGTTCGTGGAGCGCTACCTAATCCAGCAGGGGCTACCGCTCGACCCGGCATCTTTCCTGGCGTGCACCACCGTCCTGCCTGAGTTCTACCGGACAGCCTGCCCCGATTCCCTGAAAGGTATCAAGTACAACAACTACATCCACGCCTTCCTGCACTTCGTGCTGCTGCGCGAGTTCAGCGAAATCGACGACCACGGCCGGCCGGTGGTCTCGCCGGCGTTTCGCAACCCCGTTTCCCGGATGTCCAATGGCGGTCTGCCGAAGCGCGACGAGAGCGTGCATTCGCCGCTGCCCTATGGTTACATCGACGAACTGCGGCAGATGCTCGCGGCGGGACCGCACTTCCGGGACTGGCAGTGGGCGCAGGCCGCCTTGGGCGTGGAAATCGGCCAGCGTGGGCGCGGTGCACCCGACTGGTTCGAAGTGGCCAAGGCACAGATAGACCGGAACGACCCGGACTGCGTGTGGCGCGAGCGGCCCCTCAAGAACGGAACTCGCTTGGAGATGTGGAGCCCGGTGCGGTGGGTTGCCCTGCTCGTGAAGCTCATCCTGCCGCTGCGCACCTTCCAGGTCCGCATGCTTGATTCGGGTGAAGCCGATACCTGGCGCTACGCGGCGGGCAACTGGTCATTGAATCCGAGCCGGCTCGCTCAGGGCAGTGAACGCCAGCCGCTGCAACAGGGCGTGTTTCGCCGCAATGACCCGCTCGCCGACGTCGGGGCGGTCTCGACAGTGCTCTACATCAACACCAACAAGACCGCCGACATCACCAAGTCCGGTTCCGAGAAGGGCTACGTGCTGCCGTGGTCCTTTGGCGGGCCGGTGCATCAGGATGTCTTCTACTGGCTGGAGAAGCTGCGCAACTGGCAGGCGAAGTACAACCCCGTCTCGCGGCGGACGTCCTGGACGGAACTCGATGGTCGTCACATGAAGGCAAAGAGCGAGGTGCAACTGGCGGGCTACCCGGATACCTGCTTCCTCTTCAGGATACCGGAGGCGGGAGACGGCGAACGTCATCGGCCTATCCGGAACAGGGGGCTGGACAGCTGCTGGTTCTCGCTGCTGGAAGCACTGGAACTGCGGCTGGCCGACCGAGGTGAAACCCATCACAACGGAGCGGCGATACGTTTCCTCCCGCCGCCGGAAGAACAGAACAATGGACTGACGACCCTCTTCCCCCTGCACAGCCTGCGCGTATCCCTCATCACCGCGCTGGCGCTCGAAGGCCAGGTGCCGTTCCCTATCCTGCAGAAACTCGTCGGCCACAGCCGCCTGCTGATGACCCTCTACTACACCAAGCCCGGCGCGACGCACATCCGCGACGTGCTGCTCGGTGCAGCGGAGCGGCTGGAAATGAACAAAGAGGCGAGCATCCAAAACTTCCTGCTCGACACCGAGCACGACGAGTTGCTGCAAAAGGCCATCTGTAACAGCGTGCCCATCCTCGCCGCCGCCGTCCCGCAGCATCCGGCCGCGCGCAACCCGGCGGGCTGGATGCCCATGCACCACGGCCTGTGTCTCGTCGGCGGCAACACCAGCGAGGTCGAGGATAACAGTGTTGTGGGTGGCTGCTACAACGGCGGCTCGAACATTGGCTCACTCTCGGCTCCCAAGTATGGACCTGTTCCGGGCGGCAGCCGCAACTGCGTGCGCTGCCGCTGGTTCGTGACCGAGCCGCACCACCTACCGGCGCTCGTTGCCCAGTTCAACACGCTCGCCTATCACTTCGACGAGGCGCGCAACGCCTGTCTCGCGCACGAGAACACGCTGCAAGACCTAAAGAGGCAAAAGGCGGACGCCGAGGATGCTGGCCAGCCATTCTCCAGGCTCGACGCCTGCCGGCAGGCTGAGCGGGTGTGGGAGAGCGCCATAAAGCGCTTCAGCGACCTCGCCGAAGACCTGGTGGCCTGCTGGCGTCTCATCGAACGCTGCAAGGCGGCGCTCGACGCGCCGCAAGGCTCCGGCACGGAGTTGGTGGCCGCCGGCACGGGGGGCGACGTACAGGTCGCCTTCGAGGAAACGGAGTCGGAGCTGCTGCAACTTGCGGGCGTCTGCGAAAACGTCGAGGTCTACCCCGACCTCGAACCGGGAAAGGCGGTGTTCCGCCGTAGCCAGTTGCTCGACGCGGTGCTCTACCGCGACGACCTGCCGCCCGTGTTCATGCTGTTGAGTGAACAGGAGCAACTGCTCGCCGGCAACGCCTTCCTGCGCCGCCTTGCCCAGCAGATGAACCCGGAGAATCCCGCGTTGGGCCAGCGCCAAGTCATTCGCCTGATGGATGCAGGCTTGAGCCTCAGCCAGCACTTCGACCTAGACCTCACCTCACTTCTGCCTCCTGCCANCCACCCCGCTGGACGTCAGGTCCTCTCAGGAGATGAAGCATGAATGGTGCGACCGACATCCACCCGGACGCGGTGCTGGAGTCGCTGCTCGCCAAGGGCGGGCGCTCAAACCGGCGCACAAATCTGGCAAAGATGCACGATCTCTGCCGCAGGCAGCACGAGACGGGCTCGCGCGACTTCTCTCTGCCGGCCGTCGGGCGCCTGGCAGAAGCCGAAGGCATCATGAAGGGGCGTGCCCTCTACAACGCCCAGTCGACGGACTACAAGGCACTGATTGAAGCCTGGGCCGCCTACGTCGGGCCACCCGAGCCCAAGCCGCCGAAGACGCTCGCGAGCCACGAATACCTGATGCGCATCGAGGACCCGGCGATCCGCTCCATCATGCAGGCCATCATTGCTGAGCGCGACAAGCTCAAGGCGCAGCTCAACGTGCTGAAGGCCAACACCCAGGTGACTGTGGACCGGCGCCCGCTGGGCGCGACGATCACAGCCGCGCCCGGAGCGCCGCCGGTGACCGTACTTGCCATGGCCGCGCAGCTCACGCCTTCCGAGCGCGAAGCCTTGTGGAAAGCGGTGTCAGCCGATTACCTCGAGGAACGGGGACTGCGGGAAGGCAGCCACGGCGAAATCGTCAACGCGCGCGGCCGGACAGTGTTTGAGGTGGGGTTCGCGCGGGCGATTCGAAAAGTGCTTGCGTAGGCAAAGCAAAAATTAAAGGGGAACAACATGAGTGTGGCTTATTACCTTGCCTGCATTGAATCTAGGCAGTATGTGTGGGTCGGGGCACTAGGTTCGAACTGCCAAGCAATGCCGGAAGGGCAAGCCGGCGCGATATCGCGATTTGCGCTGGCCCATCGTGGCAAGCCGCTGGTTGTGGTGAGTGATACCCATCCTATCCTTGATGATGGCAAGGAGTGGGAGGCGTCGCTTGGGGAATAACAGGCTCAAAGGGAACGCCACCAAACCCCCTGACGTACGAATTACGCAATAGGAAAAGCGCCAGCGTAATGGCTGGCGCTTGGAAGTTTCGGTGTATTACGATGTATTTATACATCGCAAGGCGTTGATGCTTAAAACACCGCCCTTACTGAATCCCCGGCCACTTGCTCGCGAACTATGTACCGTTAAGGTATAAGAC